>CAZYTP010000001.1:0-86404 GCA_964650385.1 uncultured Syntrophales bacterium
GATTCATCTATACCATTTTGCCGACTAATGGTCAAATGTAGACTTGACCCCTATAGATTTAGATTGGACCCCTATAGATTGACCCCTATAGATTCTATAGAACCGCATTTTTTACACAACATAGAGCTAACCGGGAGGCGGGCGCCCTTTTCCGCCGATCCGGTTCAGCGCCTCGTTGGGCAGTCCTTTTCATAGCCTTTTCCCGGCCGTTTCACTTCAAGAAAGACTGTGACCCGACTCGCTCATTTATTGCGTCGTACAGGCGTATGTTCTTAAGTTCCTTCCGTAGAGCTTCAATGACCGTCTGTGCTTCCTCTTTGCCAACTTGACTCTCGGGTAAAACAGGGCTGAAATCGATGTTCTTTTCTACGTAAAGCGATGAGTGACGTTTTTGGAGAGCAGCTGTCGCTTTGCTACGGTCGTACTCAATCGTGGAATCAGCGATGCTGGCAGGGTTCAATACGAACCGCCTCCAGTTATACGCAGATTTCAGTTTGTGATCCCTGAAGGCCGCCTCGAACTCCTCCGACGAAACCATTTGGTTCAAGAAGTCGGCCACGAGTTGGGACTTGCCGGTTTCTTCCCAGCCAGTATGAGCAAGGGTAAACGCTCTTGAATGGTGGCCGTTCTTGAAGAGCAAATCCGCTTCTGACAAGAGGGCTTCCGCGTTTTTCAAACATGCGTCATGGAGACTAAGGAGTCTCATGACGATTCGCATGTCGCCCTTTATGTCGAGAACATCCTTCTTTCCCTTTTCAGTCTTCATTCTTTATGTGCCTAACCAATTAGTATATAGTTTCAGTATAACTTTCTGAAAATAAAAAACTTGACAAAGAATATCTTGATTTATTGTAGTTATCTAACTGTATAACTTCAAATATGCATGTTATCCGGCAAGGTGGATAATTTCATGAAACAGATCCCTTCTGAAATCAAAATCCCCTATGACGCTCTTCTGCTCAAAAGAGGTGTGCCGCCGACAGTTCACTTCTATTATGAATAATGAGAATAATTATTCCAGATGCTTTTGACATAAACAACAAAAAAACCCCGTCTCTGTTTGAGAGAAACGGGGTCTTGTTGCGATTAGCTACCATTTTTAGGACCTTCTTTTATTTAAGGAGAAAAGATCATTTGTTGTTTGTTAATATATGGCACCTTCTATTCTTTTATTAAGACTTTTGTATGGTTAACAAAAAACCTTAGAATGTCAAGGGATTTCATCAACTCTTGTTAGGAGTTGAGGATTTTATTTGCACGGCACGGACAAACAAGTTTGTCCATGGCACCCATTTTGTTATTGTTTGTCCATGGCACCCATTTAAAGATGACGGCATTACAGATTTCCAAGCGAGCCAGGAATGATTTTGTTGGCAAACAATATCACAACAACCATGTGACAAATGGAGGGTATATCTTTAGCTTCTTTCGTTTAATGGCACATAATTTCTCTCTTTAGGCCCCACATATACCTGACGGGGACGATGAAGCCTCTTTACCGGATCCTCACGACCTTCCTTCCACTGACTGATCCAACCGGGAAGGCGTCCTATCGCAAACATTACCGCAAACATATTGATTGGTATTTCCAGAGCGCTTAAGACAATTCCGCTATAGAAATCCACGTTGGGGTAGAGCCTGTTATCAATCAAGTACGGATCTTTCAATGCAGCCTCTTCCAGTCTCTTCGCTACATCAAGGAGTGGATCATGCCGTTCAATCTTATCGAGAACTTTGTCTGCCATCTCTTTCATGATTCGACCCCGTGGGTCATAATTTTTATAAACCCTGTGGCCAAATCCCATTAAAAGAAACGGGTCGTTTTTATCTTTTGCTCTGGCTATGAACGGCGCAGGGTCTCCACCGGCGTCATGAATTTCTTGAAGCATTTCTATAACAGCCTGATTAGCTCCCCCGTGGAGTGGTCCCCACAAAGCGCTGATCCCCGTGGAAATAGCCGCGTACAAATTGACACGAGCACTCCCTACCATCCGCACGGCGGATGTGGAGCAGTTCTGTTCATGGTCGGCATGGAGAATCCAGAACACATTGAGGGCATGTACCATATCATCATCGATGTTATAAGGACGGACGGATGAATCAAACATCATATTTAAAAAATTTGCACAATAACTGAGGTAGCACGATGGATACACTACCGGAAGACCCATGGAAATTCTGTAGGACATAGCTGCCATAGTCCTCAGCTTGGATAAGAGACGGGCAAATATTTTTTCGATTTCATCCTCTTCCGATGTCTCAGGATAAAACGCACGTAAGGCATTCACCATCGACGCGAGGATCCCCATGGGATGTGCCCCCTTAGGATAACGCTCGAAGAAATGTCTCATATCCTCATGAACAAGTGAATGATCATTCAGCATAATTGAAAAGCTGTTAAACTCATCATTCATCGGTAGATCACCATGGATTAAAAGATACGCTGTTTCGACGAAGCTGGAGTGTTCTGCCAGTTGCTCTATGGGGATGCCCCGGTACCTTAAAATCCCCTCTTCTCCATCCAGGTAAGTGATACTGCTACTACAACTGCCCGTGTTTCCATAACCCGGGTCAAGAGTTATCAAACCCGTCGTTTTAGAAAGGCTGGAAATATCGATCGCATTATTCCCCTCAGTAGATTCAACTATAGGCAACTCATATGTTTTTCCATCAACAATCAATTTTGCGGTTTTTTCCATAAATTCAATCCTTTATTGAAATTTACCTCCTCTCTTCCACTTCAAAAAGGAAAAGGCATTAAAAAGTGACACCTCAATAAAAACACATAACCTTTTGAGATACCACATCGGCGACTATGTGTATGTTTTCTCCTTCTGCATCGTATACCTTTACAACATCACGATAAGCAAGGGAATCAGGAAGAATTTTTTCTAACTGGTTGGGTAATCCTTTTATATATGTTTCATTAAATGTCACATTATCATCGCCCGGGAACAGAGCAACATAAAAGATTTTGGTTTCCACGAGATCCTGGAAGAAATGCGTCCCATACGAAAGTTCGGGCATCAGATTGGCATCCACGTATGCGATTTCCCCCAGCACATTCACATTGTTTATTTCGGAAAAACTGACAGGAACCCCCAGAGAGGGTGTAGATGATCCCCATCTACCGGGTCCAAGCAGCATGGTAGGCATCTTCTCTCGACTCGCAATTTTCCTGTTTAATCTTCCTACCAAACGAGCGATATCATATTTGCCGCTCAATGCGATCTCATTGTATCGTCTGGGATCAATGTAAATGATTCTTCGAATCTTCTGAAAAATGGACCCCCCCATAAACTTCCCTTCCGAACGAAAGATTATATTGTCTTCATCTACGTCGTCGGGAAACTCTATCCTCGTTTCCACTCCCATGGTCTGTAATGGTCTGCACTGTACCACATTAATCTGAAACATCCCATTCTTCCTGAAATTTACAGTAAATTCAATATCCACCGGATACTGATAGATCGTTTCCAGCCTATGGAGCATATTCTGCATTACTTTAGTAAAGGACGTCTTCGATAAAAGCTCGTCAAAGGTGATAATCCATGCTTCCTGATCCTTAATTCCCATTTCTTTTAATTTTTTAGCCGTTTCATGATCTCTGACCGCTATCTTCTCCATGTTTAAATCAGGTTTCTGTCCCATGAGATTTAAAAGAGAAATCGTCTGCAATTCGTTGTCATTCAGATTCAATACATCAACATCATGCTGTGAAAATTTTCTTGTATCTTCCATTCCCCCATGGGCCTTCACCAGGGGGGCATCCAATGCAACAATTCGAGGGTAATCACCTTCGACGCGATTTACTGCTCGCGTTCCCAAGCCAAAGACCATGCGAAGCATCCCGGCCCTCGGGTCCATACCGGACTTCCAGACAAAGGTATTATAAGAAATGCCGACTCCTCCCACATCGGGAAACGCGTATTGTTTTCGGTATGATCCAGATACTCGCTGAACCAATAATGCCATCTGCTCATCTTCATCTTCAAGCCCTCTCTGTACCCGATACATAAGGGCATCTTCGTTCAAGGTACTCGCATAGATTTGTCGAACAGCATCTTCAAACTGTTTGTAACGTTCCTCAGGGCTCCCTTGATTGACGCAAAAAACGCTTTCATATTTACCGGCGAATGCATTACCGAACGCATCCTCAAGCAAACTGCTGGAACGGACAATATATGGTGATTGACCGAAATATTCCACAATCTCAAGAAATTGTTCCTTAATTTCTTCAAGGAAAGATCCATTGATCATATTCTCACGGAGGGTTTTCGCTGCTTCAAAGTACCCATCCTTTGTTTTTTGCTTCATGCGTAATTTCCACCAGCCGTTCTGAACGATATAGGTGTAAAAGACATCAGAACCAATATAAAAAGAGTCATGGGGTTCTAAAACCTCGTTCCAGTTGAAAGACGTGTCTTCCGACAGGATTTTTCTCGCAAGAAGCATCCCCACCGCTTTCCCTCCGATAAAGCCTGTACCGATCAGTCTCTCTCTTATCCTCAACAGATCTTCGAGAGAAAATTTATCTTCGACAAGTATCGACATCCGCGGTTCTCTGGTAATCATTATCCGGCATATTTTGTCTATCATGTCCTGTTTCTCTTCGGATTCCCAGGGCTGATCCAGAAGTTCCTGAGCCCGCAGGAATAAGCGATCCCAGTTGTCAAGTTTCCGTTTGGCCCGTTCCAGTGTTTGTCGTGATATGTGAGAAAACAGCCGCGCTGCGTCAACACTGTTTACGATAGGAATAAACTGGTCCCCTTCCTGCAGGTGGGGCAGGAACATAGTTGGAGAATATCGCTGCCAAACCTTTAAAGGATGAACATGAAAAAAACCATCATCTCTATACGCATCAATGAGAAGTTGTGTAGTTTCTCGAATACGGGCAATAGTTTGGTAAGAATGTCTGTCTCTGATAATTGCAAAGTAAGCTACCGTATCCAGCTCGAAAAGATAAGGACAGGTAATTATAAAGAAGTTTCCGATCATGAGATCGGTTGACCATATTGATAAGAGATCTGAGAGACAATCAAAAACATAGAAAACCCCCTTGCCCTCTTTTGTCACGATATTATGGACTTCTGTCGAAAAGGACTCGAACCCCCCTTCTGCATCCAGATTATAAATCATAACACTGGGATGTGGTTTAACCAGCGGTTTGTGGTCGGCGAATCGCATATAGACAACCCTTCGATTATCTTCGACGGCCTTGTTCACATAGCTCTCGACAAAATATGCATATTCTTCAATATCGCCAACCCGCCAAACCACATTATCACCGATCCGTAAACTATCGATAATATTATCCAGTCCTTTAAAACCAGTACTAACCCGTTTCAATAATTTCATCTAAAACTGTCCTCCTGCTAAGAAGCATAAAATTCCTGAAGAGACCGTATATTACAGCTTCCTTCCCTCAAGGATGTGATTGCGTTTACCATGGCTGTAGCTCCCGCAATTGTCGTCACCAGCGGTATACCGTAAGCTACCGCTATGCTCCGAATTGTTACTTCATCGCGACGAGGGAGATGGCCGCTCGGTGTGTTAATCAGAAGATTAACATCTCTGTTTTTTATGTAATCGAGAATATTCGGTCGACCCTCGGCAAGCTTCGGGAGGCAAGCCACGTTGATTCCCTGATCCATAAGGACCTGCGCTGTACCGGGGGTTGATAATATCTCAAAGCCCATTTCCTCAAATTTTCTACCCAGTGCGATGATTGACGGCTTATCAGAATCCCTGACACTGAGGAACACTTTTCCTGTTTCGGGCACCATCTGACCTGCCGCAATCTGGCTCTTCGCAAAAGCCAGCCCTATGTTATGGTCAATTCCCATGACCTCGCCGGTGGATTTCATTTCCGGCCCCAGTAAGGTATCAACTCCGGTAAATCTCGCAAACGGAAGAACCGACTCTTTAACAGAGAAATATGTGGGCATCGGATCGCTCGTGATGCCCTGTTCCTTCAGGGATATACCTGCCATGATTCGTGTCGCAATCTTTGCAAACTGCAAACCGGTCGCCTTCGAGACAAACGGTACAGTTCGTGAAGCCCTCGGGTTTACCTCCAGAACATAAACTTCATTTTCTCGAACGGCATATTGAATATTGATAAGCCCTCTGACTCCAAGCTCTCTTGCTATCCGTCGCGTCTGTTCCTTCATCACGTTTACCGTTTCGGTGCTGAGTGAATAGGCAGGAAGAACCATGGCGCTGTCCCCCGAGTGGATTCCGGCCTGCTCTATATGTTCCATAACGCCACCGATAATGACATCATGTCCGTCCGACACGGCATCCACGTCAACTTCAATGGCATCTTCAAGAAATTCGTCGATAAGAACAGGATGATTGCCGGAGGCTTCAAAGGCTTCCTGCAGGAATCCTCTCAGATCAGCCGGGTTCCAGACTACTGCCATGGCGCGGCCACCAAGGACATATGAGGGTCTGATGAGTATGGGATATCCTATTCGCTCAACGATCCTTTCCGCCTCTTCAAAAGAAAGTGCCGTGTCGCTTTTCGGTTGTTTAATGCCAGTTGTGTCTGCCAGTTCCTTAAAGAGCTTTCTGTCTTCCGCACGGTCAATGGCCTCGGGTGACGTGCCGAGAATGTTCACGCCGTTTCGAGCAAGGGCAAGTGAGAGATTTAATGGTGTCTGTCCTCCAAGCTGGACAATCACACCTTCCGGTTTTTCCACTTCGACGATATTGAGAACATCTTCCAGGGTCAAAGGTTCAAAGTAGAGCTTATCGGAGATATCATAGTCTGTGGAGACCGTTTCGGGGTTGGAATTAACCATAATCGTCTCATAACCCAGTTCTCTCAGGGCCATCGACGCGTGGACGCAGCAATAATCGAACTCGATTCCCTGACCGATCCTGTTAGGCCCGCCGCCAATTATCATTATTTTTCTCTTATCTCCGGCCCTGCTTTCATCCTCTTCTTCATACGTGGAGTAATAGTAGGGTGTATATGCCTCGAATTCAGCAGCGCAGGTATCAACCAGTTTATAAACCGGTTTTATCCCCTTTTCTTTTCTAAGAGCCCGTACCTCGGATTCATTTGTACCGATGATGTTACTCAATTGAATATCGGAAAAACCGAACCGTTTGGCTGTATGGAGGGTCTCCCGGGGTATATCAGTGCTTCCTCTATAGACCTCGATCTTTTTTTCCATATTGACGATCTCTTCAATATTGTGCAGGAACCACGGATCGATATGGGTAAGCCTGGCAATATGTTCAACAGAGAGACCAGCTTGCATGGCATATTTTACATAAAAAAATCGCTCCGGTGTCGGGCGTGTAAGCATTGCCTCAATCCTTTCAGGACGGAGCTTCTGCTTAAACATTGATTCAAATCCATGGATGCCAATTTCCAGACCCCTGAACCCCTTCTGAAGAGCCTCCTTGAACGTTCGTCCTATGGCCATTGTCTCCCCGACGGATTTCATAGATATGGTAAGGGTATCGTCCACCCCCGGGAACTTTTCAAAGGCAAAGCGGGGAATTTTAACCACGCAATAGTCAATGGTCGGCTCGAACGATGCGGGTGTCTTTAAGGTAATATCATTTTGTATCTCATCAAGAGTGTACCCAACCGCCAGTTTGGCCGCTATCTTGGCTATAGGAAAACCCGTTGCCTTTGAGGCAAGAGCGGATGACCGTGAAACACGGGGATTCATCTCTATGACCACCAGGCGTCCTGAATCGGGATGAACCGCAAATTGAATATTAGAGCCTCCGGTTTCAACACCGATCTTTCGTATCACGGCAATAGAGGCATTGCGGAGTTTCTGATATTCCTTGTCCGTAAGGGTCTGGGCGGGCGCGACGGTAACAGAATCACCGGTATGAACTCCCATGGGATCGACATTTTCGATGGAACAGATAATAACAACATTGTCCCTGTTATCCCTCATGACCTCGAGCTCAAACTCTTTCCATCCGAGGACTGACTCTTCGATGAGTATCTCGCTTATCATACTTTTTTCAAGTCCGAGGGACGCTGATTCTTCAAATTCTTCAACGTTGTAGACAAGCGAACCCCCGGTACCACCGAGTGTGAAACTCGGTCGGATAACCACGGGGAAACCAATGTCTACGACAATATTTCGAGCTTCCTCCATCGTGTATGCTATTCCGCTTCTCGGTACTTCCAGGCCGATTTCGGCCATTGCCGTTTTAAACTCATCCCGGTCCTCCGCCCTCTTGATGGCGTCCAGATCCGCGCCGATCATCTCAATACCAAACCGTTCAAATACTCCCCTCTCGGCAACCTCTACCGCTATATTTAAGGCGGTCTGACCGCCGAGGGTGGCCAGAACTGCATCGGGGTGTTCCTTCTCGACTATCTTTTCAACAACATCAGCCGTTATCGGTTCAATATAGGTACGATCCGCCATTTCAGGATCGGTCATAATAGTGGCAGGATTGGAATTCAGAAGGACAACCTCGTAGCCTTCTTCCCGCAGGGCCTTGCAGGCCTGGGTACCGGAATAATCGAATTCGCATGCCTGTCCTATAACGATCGGACCTGATCCGATAATGAGTATTTTCTTGAGATCTGTACGCTTGGGCATATATCTAATTTTATTCCCATTCTATCGTGCTTGGCGGTTTAGAGCTGATATCATATACCACTCGATTCACACCTTTTACTTCATTAATAATCCGCGAAGACATCCGTGACAGGACATCATTGGGGAGCCTTACCCAATCCGCCGTCATACCATCAAGACTTGATACTATCCTGAGGGCGATCACATTTGCATACGTTCGTTCGTCTCCCATGACTCCAACAGTCTTGACCGGCAACAGTACGGCAAAAGCCTGCCAAATATCTTCGAAACCTTCGTAATTGAGTATTTCTTCCTTGACGATGCTGTCGGCATGACGGAGCACCGCCAGGCTGGCCTCAGTAACCTCACCGATAATCCGTACAGCCAGGCCCGGACCGGGGAACGGTTTTCGTTTCAAAAGCTTGTCCGGAAGTCCTAACTCTTTGCCGAGAATCCTCACTTCATCTTTAAAGAGCTCTTTCAGCGGCTCGATCAATTCAAATCCGAGTTCTTCAGGAAGCCCGCCCACATTATGATGACTCTTGATCGTTGCCGATGGTCCTCCGTGGGCGGAGCGGCTTTCGATAACGTCCGGGTAAAGCGTGCCCTGTGCCAGAAAGTCGGCATCTTTGATACCCTTTGTCTCTGCCTGGAAAATTCCGATAAACGTTTCCCCGATTATTTTTCTCTTCTCTTCCGGATCAGTTATCCCTTCCAGGGCATCCAGAAATTCCTTTTTCGCATCGACAATGGTAATATTCAGGGGATAATCATTGGTAAACATGGAATCAATTTCATCGACCTCACGTGCCCTGAGCAATCCGTTATTCACAAAAACCGCTTTCATCCGGTTGCCAATGGCGCGTTCGATAAGTGCCGCAACAACCGAGGAGTCAACCCCGCCGGAGAGGGCACAAATAACGCTTGAATCGGCAACCTGCGATCGTATTCTTTCCACGGATTCTTCAATAAATTTGCTCATTGTCCAGCCACCCCGGCAGCCTGCGACATAGTAAAGAAAATTCCGAAGCATATCCATTCCCTGAAGCGTATGAACTACTTCGGGATGAAACTGGACTCCGTATATCTTTTTGGCATCGTTACCCATCGAAGCAATAGAACAGGTAGATGTTTGTGCCAGAATTTTATAGCCATCGGGTACGACCGTCACATGATCACCATGACTCATCCAGACGTCGAGCCGATGATCCAATCCGTTGAAGATTGATGTAGCATCGGCAACATCGAGTTGCGCCGGTCCGTATTCGCCGCCACTCCTCTTCTCCACCGTACCACCCAATGCCTGTGCCAACAGTTGTAATCCATAGCATATGCCGAATATTGGAATATTGAGTTCCAGGATACCTTTATCCATGGAAGGATGTTCAGAATCGAGGACGGAAGCCGGCCCGCCGGACAGTACCAATGCTTTTGGATTCAGTGTTATCAGATCATCCTTTGTAATTGTATGATGAACGATTTCGGAATATACTCCGAGTTCCCGTATCCTTCGCGCGATAAGTTGAGCGTACTGTGAGCCAAAATCAAAAACGGCGACCAATTCTTTCATTCGTCAACCCCTGTTCATTTCTTTTTTCATCAGTTCTACAAAACGGCTGAAAAGATGTCGGGCATCATGGGGGCCCGGCCCCGCTTCGGGATGGAATTGGACTGAGAATAAGGGTAATTCCCTGTGTCTGATCCCCTCCAATGTACTGTCGTTGAGATTCATATGGGTAATCTCTATGGTATTCTTATCCAGTGAGTCTATATCAACACAGAAACCGTGGTTCTGCACGGTAACTTCAATCTTTCCCGTTGCCAGGTCTTTTACCGGGTGATTTTCCCCGTGGTGACCGAATTTGAGTTTGTACGTGTTGCCACCCAGTGCAAGGCCGAGGAGCTGTTGCCCCAGACAGATACCGAATATGGGCAGTGTTCCAATGTTGACCAAATCACGGATTGTATCAATCGCATATGTTACGGCGGCGGGATCACCGGGTCCATTTGACAGAAGGACACCGTCAGGACGTAACTTCATTATTTCACCGGCGGTTGTATCCGCTGGCACAACGGTGATGCGGCATCCTACATCGACAAGTTGCTCAAGTATGCTGTATTTCAAACCATAGTCTAACACAATTACATGAAGGCCCTCATTTTCAGCCATGACAACATATGGTTGCTCGCAGGTCACCTCCCTGACCAGGTCCCTGCCGACCAGATCGGGAGAAGCTTTGACTTTTTCAATGAGAGATTGCGTGTCCTGGTCAACCGTCGAGATGACGGCCCTCATGGCACCTGCTTCCCGTATATGTTTGGTAAGGGCCCGGGTATCGATCCCCTCGATTCCCATGATGTTGTGTTCTTTTAAAAAAGAATCGAGATTTTTTTCCGATCTCCAGTTGCTCGGCTTTCGGCACAACTCATTAACCACAAAACCCTCAAGCCAGATGGAACGTGACTCCGAATCTTCATCATTAACGCCGTAATTGCCGATCAGAGGATATGTCATAACGACGATCTGGCCTTTATACGACGGATCGGTCAGAACTTCCTGATAGCCGGTCATTCCGGTATTGAATACTACTTCGCCGTAATGTTCTCCCGGCACACCGAAGGACGTGCCTTCAAATATTCTTCCGTCTTCCAATACAAGTATTGCTTTTTGTCCCATATCTTACCTGTTTATCCTACCGGAGCGGTTACACAACCTTCTTGCCCTGAACCCATTTTCCCCCTCCCGGATCCATCAAACCAAGCTCCGCAAGCTGCCTGTAAACAACAGGGGACGGTGCATTCGTTAATGGGCAGCAAGCATTCCGATTCTTGGGAAACGCAATCACCTCTCGTATCGATGATGTATCAAGGATCATGGAAACGAGCCGGTCCATACCAATCGCTATTCCACCATGCGGCGGTGTCCCATACTCAAGGGCATCCAAGAAAAAACCGAATTTTTCTTCAACGTCTTCTTTCGACAGGCCAAGTGCCCGGAAGATTTTTTCCTGTGTATGTCGTTCATTAATGCGGATACTTCCTCCACCCAGTTCCTCTCCGTTTATCACCAGGTCATACGCCCGTGAACGGAGTTGAAGGAGTTTTTCCCGGTCATCGGGATTGAATTCGCTTTGCTGTGGTGCCGTAAACGGGTGATGGTTCGACGTTATACCGGTTTTAGTCGATTCGAAAAGCGGGAAATCGGTAATCCACAGCGGCGCGTATGTTTTACTCGGTATAAGGTTGAACCGATCTGCAATGTTAAGCCGGAGCAGACCTAAAACATTATTTACATTCTTAGATGATTGATCGGCAATCATAATTATAACGTCACCGTCTTCGGCCTGAAAGCGTTTTAGTATTTCGTTTTGTTCGCCTTCACTGAAAAATTGCACGATATTTGATTCCAAAACCCCATCAACAACCCGCATCCATGTCATGCCCCTGGCGCCAAAGGATGGCACAATCTGTTTTGCGTATTCATTCTGTAGAACATTTTTGCTCAGTTTTTTCGACTGGCCATTTATATTGATTCCTTTGATGCTGCCATTTTTTTCAACAATATTTTTGAATATTCCGTAGTTAGTATCTCCAAATATATCGGTGGCTTCAACAAACCGTAAGTCGAAACGGATATCAGGGCGATCCGTGCCCATTGTGTCCATAGACTCCTGCCATGTCATCCGGGGAAACGGCTTCTGCAGGACAATGTTTTTTATGGCGAACACCTTGACAATGAGTTCCTCCATGATTTCATATATGAATTCCTCATCGACGAATGACGCCTCAATGTCAAGCTGGGTAAACTCGGGCTGCCGGTTGGGACGGAGGTCTTCGTCACGAAAACACCGGGCAATCTGGAAGTATCTCTCCAGCCCTCCAATCATAAGAAGCTGTTTGAAAAGCTGTGGTGACTGGGGCAGAGCATAAAAGTGCTGTCGATGAACACGGCTCGGCACCAGATAATCCCGGGCACCTTCCGGCGTACTTTTTGTGAGTATGGGTGTTTCAACCTCAATAAAACCATTCATGCGAAGGTAGTCACGGACACACCCCGTGATTTGATCCCTTTTTATGAGATGCTCCTGTATCGTGGGACGCCGAAGATCCAGATATCGATATTTCAGCCTGATATCCTCTCCGACCGAGCCTGCACTCGAAACAGTGGCTCCCGTAACCATGGCCTTTTCTGATATGGGAAAAGGAATCGTTAGGGACTCGTTGAGAATGATAAGATCCGATGCTGCCACCTCGATCTTGCCGGTCTCGATATTCCGGTTTTCAGTATCCTCACTACGTTTCACCACGCGACCGGTAACAACAACACAATATTCATTCCTCAGTGAGACCGCTCGCTCATATACATCAGAAGAGATAAAACCGGGATTAAAAACAACCTGGACAATTCCGCTTCTGTCCCTCAAATGTATAAACAGCACATCTCCATGGTCTCTAAGAGCATCAACCCATCCCATTAGCCGTACATTGTTGCTATCCACATCGGACAAACTCAGGTATCCGCAATGTGACCGGTCCTTATATGTCATGAACTTTTCACCTGTCCTGAAAATTGTTCTTTTTGAAAGTTAACGGGGATTGCTGTTGGATAATTTCCTGTAAAACACGCCGTGCAGTGAAGATTGCCTTCCTGGACAGCAGCGAGCATCCCTTCCACCGACAAATAAGCCAGAGAATCCGCTCCTATGTGCTTTCGGATCTCTTCGACACTCTCGGATGCCGCAATAAGTTCTCCCTGGTTCGATATATCGATCCCATAAAAACACGGAGAAACAACGGGAGGAGAACTCACTCTGACATGAACCTCGGCGGCACCGGCATGTCGTATGAGACGAACCAGTTTCTTTAACGTTGTACCGCGAACGATTGAATCTTCTACGACAACAACCCGCTTTCCTCTCAATACCCCGGTGACGGGGTTGAACTTTACCTTTACATCAAGATCTCTTTCTTGCTGGTCCGGGGCAATAAAACTGCGCCCTACGTAATGATTCCGAATGAGGCCTATCTCGAAGCGCAATCCGGCGACCTGTGCGTACCCGAGAGCAGCAGTATTTGCCGAATCGGGAATAGCTATAACAATGTCTGCATCAGCAGGAGCTTCCTCAGCAAGTTTTTTACCCAGTTGCCTTCTTACCTTATCAACTTTTTCACCGAATATGATGCTGTCCGGTCGTGAAAAATATATATATTCAAATATACAGAAGGCTCTGTTTAATGCAGGTGGTAATTTCCTGGACACCATACCTTCTCTATCAATAATGATGACTTCTCCCGGTTCGATGCTCCTGATATAATCCGCCCCGATAATGTCTAAGGCACACGATTCAGATGCTACAACGACCGCATCACCGGCTTTCCCAAGACAGAGCGGCCTGAAACCACGGGGGTCCCGAGCAGCAATCAATTTCGAAGGAGTGAGAAAAACAAAGCAGTATGATCCGTCAAGCTGTATTAATGAATCAATTATCTTTTCCTCGATTGAATCTTTTTGTGATCGTGCAATGAGATGAAGTACGATCTCACTGTCCGATGTTGTCTGAAATATTGACCCCTTCTCCTCCATACATTTTCGAAGATCAATCGCATTGACTATATTTCCGTTATGTGCCGCTGCAATCTGTCCACCTTTAAATTGCATTAGTAACGGTTGGGCATTTATAATGCCCGATGAACCTGTTGTCGAATACCTGTTATGACCGATGGCGGATGCTCCGACCAATTTTAGCATGACATCAGGATCGGAAAACACTGACCATACCAGTCCCATATCTTTATGAAGCACAATCTGCTGTCCATTTGAAGCAGCAATACCGGCACTTTCCTGACCCCTGTGCTGAAGCGCATAGAGCCCCAGATATGTTTTATCAGCAGCCTTCGGATCACCGAAAATCCCGAAGACTCCGCAAAATTCTCGTGGACGATCATGAACGTTTCCGGAAGTGTTTTTTCCTTGTAACAATTTTTTCAGATTCACTAATTTCAATCCATTCTTGTGATTTTTAGACATTTAAGTGCCGACTCAAGGCGATCACTACTGTCCGTTTTCCCTAAAAGTTACCGATAGGGAGGACTGTAATATCATAATATGACATCTTTGCAACCCCAATACTACCGTTTTCTTTCTCGTAAATACTTGTAACTTTATCCTCCAAAACAGATCCTCGAAATTATATATTTAGTTGTCGCTGTATGCCACGCAGAGCAACCCCCGCAATAGTACGCAATTATGATGCCATCACGTTAAAAAAAATTAAAAGCAGCATATCGTGATGATATTATTAGGTATACTTGGACACAGAACGACAGGACCGCAACGTACTCCTATCGAATAAACTACATATTTGTGGAATTAACAATGAAGACCTACCGATATGTGCAAGAAAAAATACCTTTTTGGGGCCTTGAATTGATGATCTGAGGAGACAATAGCGTAGCGGCTTAAATAAGAAGATTTACCTGAACGTAAAGCGCCTGAAAGAGGCCCCACAAAAAACCACACAACCGTATGCTGTTCCCACCTTTTCTACAAAAATGTCATTCATATCGTTGAGCTGTTTCAGTTCCCCTTTAGTTATATATCGAAAATTCAAATAGTTATATAAAAGTGAATTCTGGCACGTAATTTGAAGTACCAGGACTTAACTACATTTTGGAAGGTCAAGCTACGACAATTGAAGCTCCCCGCAACAAGTTGCGGGGAATCTCCGACTGTTAAGGAGGATTGTTATTTTTATTCGCTCGCTAACCCCGCTGCAAGCAGCGGGGAATGCGCTTGCTGTTCAGTTCCAATATCCGCTCTCCACTCAGGATTACGGATGAAAGGAGAAAAAAGATGATTAAATGTTTAAGATGGTTATGTCCGTTAATTCTAGCAGTTTTAGGTTTTTCAACACTGGCTTTTGCCCAGGACCCGACAGGGGCTGAGACCTTGAAGGCAAACCCTCAGGCCCCTCTTAATTATGTGTGGATTCTTGTTTGCGCTTTTCTTGTTATGTTTATGCAGGCAGGTTTCGCGATGCTGGAGGCCGGATTTTGCAGGGTTAAGAATGTCACCAACCTTATGGCCAAGAACCTGATGGATTATTGTATAGGCTCCCTATGCTTTTTCCTAGTTGGTTATGCCCTAATGATGGGGGGAGACTGGCACGGACTCTGGGGTACAGAAGGCTGGTTGATGACAGGTAAGTACTATGATGTAGGCAAGTATCTCAACATGTTCTGGATGCTGGTTTTCTGTGCCACAGCAGCGACTATAGTTTCAGGTGCGGTAGCAGAACGTCTGAAGTTCAAGGCTTACTTCATTTACAGTATTGCGGTGAGCGTTATCATTTATCCTATTTATGGACACTGGGTCTGGGGCGGTGGATGGCTTTCCAGCCTTCCCTTTGGATTGGGTGCCATCGATTTTGCCGGCAGTGGCGTGGTTCACGCTATAGGCGGTTTCGTCGGCCTGGCTGGAGCAATGGTCGTAGGTCCCAGGTATGGCAAATACATTAAGGGAGTACCACAGGCCATTCCCGGACATAGTCTGGCCATGGCCGCTCTTGGAGTCTTTATTTTATGGTTTGGCTGGTTTGGTTTTAATCCGGGAAGCACCTGTGACGCACACCACTTAAGGATTTCCATTATCGCGGTAAATACCAACCTGGCCGCCGCGGCCGGCGCTTGCGTAGCGTTACTCGCAGCGTACCTGAAAACGGGTAAATGGGATGTGGGTATGGCATTGAACGGCGCTGTTGCCGGTCTGGTGGCGATAACCGCGCCCTGTGCCTGGGTAGAAGGCTGGGCAGCGATTGTAATCGGGCTCATTGCCGGCGTGTTGATGTATGCCAGTGTTCGATTCTTTGATAACAGAGGGATAGACGACCCTGTTGGAGCTATAAGTGTGCACGGCACCTGCGGACTGTGGGGGCTGCTCGCTGTTGGACTCTTTGCCGACGGAACCTACGGCAATTACGCTATTGAGGCGCCATTTGCCACAGGTCTCTTTTATGGCGGTGGGTTTAATCAGCTTATTGCCCAGGTTATCAGTATTGTGGTGATTTTTGTCTGGGCCTTCGGCATGGGATATATAGTATTCAAGTTGATGGATGTGACTTTTGGTATCCGTATTTCTCCTGAAGAAGAGTTGCTGGGATTGGATATCACAGAACATGGGACACCTGCATATCCGGATTTTGTGCAGCTAAACAGGTAAAAAGAGGGAGAAGTTAAATGAAAAAAATAGAAGCGATAATCAGACCGGAGAAGTTGGATGAAGTGAGAAAGGCATTAAAGGATATAGGTTATCCGGGGATGACCACCGTCCATATCGAGGGGCATGGCCAGCAGAAGGGCACGGTCGAGCAATTTCGTGGCAGGGAATTTAAAGTTGAGTTCCTGCCAAAGGTCAAGATTGAAATCGTTACCGAAGACGGGGATGTGGACCGTATTGCCAAGACTATAATCAAAGCGGCCAGGACCGGTAAAATAGGCGACGGCAAAATATTCATTGTCGAAGTGGTTAATACAATAAGGATACGTACCGGAGAGGAGGGTGATAAAGCGATAGGCATTACTTCAGATAAATGACGATGTAGTTAAGGAAAACTATCATCAGGGAACAATGTGCCCGCAATATAATCTGACGTGGCGACATTTTTCCCTGATCGAGGGAGATGAAGTTACAAAATGTCCCTTTTAAAAATTACAAATTAAAATACGGAAAAAGGAGAAAAGTAATGAGGAAAGAACGTAAACACACAAGGCAATTTATGGCAGTTTTGATAGCTTTAATTTTAATCTTTTTCAGCATTACCCCCGCCGTGGCGGAAGATGATGAAAAGCCCACTGCCGACCTGTCGGTTTCAGTCTTGAGCGCCTACATCTGGCGCGGGCAGGAATTAAGCAAGGACAGCGCCGTTGTACAACCTTCCATGACGGTGGGTTACAAGGGCTTTTCAGCCAATATGTGGGGAAACCTGGATACAGATCCCTATTCGACCACAGCCGGAGTAGACAATCCTTCCAAGTGGAACGAGACAGATTTAACGCTTTCATATTCCAGAAGTTGCGGCATTTTCAATGTGGGGGGAGGCTATATTTACTATGGCCTGGACGGTGCTAAAGACTCTCAGGAAGTCTTTTTGAACCTGGGTCTTGATACCTTGCTGTCGCCCTCACTGACAGCTTACCGGGACGTTGGCAGTTACCCGCACTGGTATTTCCTCCTGGGCATCTCCCATTCTTTCAAAGTTACGGAGAAAGTCTCCCTGGAACTTGCAGCCTCGGCGAGCTATCTAAAGAGCGAGGATTCGGATGATTACCCGGAAATCAACGACAGCGGGGCAAGTACAGGCAATAAATTTGAGAACTTCCACGATGGCGTGATCTCTGCGAGTTTGCCCATATCCGTGGCAAAATACATCTCTGTAACTCCTGTAGTATCGTGTGCCTTTCCTCTTTCAGGTGATGCAGGTGATGAAATGAAATACCACAGCAAGAAGGGTGATGACAATGTGTTTGTTTTTGGCGGCTTGACCTTGAGCATGGCCTTTTAATAAACTATGTGAAGCCCCTCCCACAGGGCGGGGCTTCCCGGTAAGGAAATCGAAGATTCATGAGCCGAAGGCGAATCAATTGAAGATTCATGAGCAAAGCGAATAATATATTTTTTATATTGCGCCCCCTTGGGGGATGCGCTCCCGGTCAAAACAATTCCTTCCCTATCTTGGATTTTGTCTGGGGCATCAGCTTTTAGCTGATGCCCGGGGTACCAGGCTAGAAATGAATATCCTGCTGTAATACTGTTGTTCAATACTGAGCAAAAGCGCAAACAAATTGATATTTAAAGGAGGTTTCTAAATATTCCTTAATTTCAAAGGGCAGCAAATGTTGATTTTCTGGGTTAACATTGCTTTTTTGCGCTTACGCGACTATCCATAATGATTAACAATCTTATGTATTGAACAGGCTCAATTAACAGATCGACAAAAGCCAATCAATTTGTTACAAAACTATATATTTACATTTTATTTCTGCTTTTCCCGCATAAGTTATGTTTCCCTTAATAGCGACTGTAAATTATCATTGACAATCTCGTTGATTTTCAATGATAATCAACTGGGTTCTGCCAACGCAACCTTAAAGTAAAAATCAAAAGAAAAGGTGAAAAATGAACAAGTTTAAATACTGTCCCGAACCAACACTCAAAACCGGTGAAAAGCTACATGGCTTCAACGTACTGAGGATTGAACAGATACCCGATATAAGGGTTACGGCATACGAGATAGAACATGTTAAGACCGGAGCCAAGGTCCTCCACCTCCATAGCGACGATAAAGAGAACCTCTATTCCATTGGGTTCCGTACTCCACCTGAGAATTCCACAGGTATTGCGCATATTCTGGAACACAGTGTCCTCGCCGGTTCTGAAAAGTTCCCATTGAAAGATGTATTCAACGAACTGGCAAGGGGGACGCTCCAGACTTTTATCAATGCCTTCACCTATCCGGACAAGACGATTTATCCTGTTGCAAGTCAGGTCCAGGCCGATTTCTTTAATCTGGCACGAGTTTACACCGACCTCGTATTGAAACCGCTTCTTTTAAAAGAAACCTTCAATCAGGAGGGCCACCATCTTGAATTTGAAGATCCCGAAAAGATTGAGAGTAACCTCAAAATCTCAGGAATTGTATACAATGAGATGAAGGGGTCGTATTCTTCTCCTGATGCCCTTATGTACAAGGCAATCCAGGAAAACCTTTATCCGGATATCACGTATGCCTTTGATTCAGGAGGAGACCCTGATGTAATTCCATCTCTTACCTATGAACAGTTAAAAAAATTTCACCACACCTACTATTCACCAACAAATGCCCGTTTTTTCCTTTACGGCGATATTTCCACAGAGGATCACCTGGTTTTTTTAAAAGAGGTGCTCTCCGGATTCGATTATGTATCGGTCGATTCCGACATTGAAACTCAAAGACGGTGGGAAAAACCATACAGAAAGCATGGCCTATATCCCATCGGGAAGGGAGAGAGTCTTAAAGGAAAGACCATAGTAAATATGGCGTGGATGATGGCAGAAAATACCGATCACGAAACCGTGCTTCTTCTTAAGATTGTGTCCGGAGCACTGATCGGCAGTGCGGCGGGGCCGCTTCGCAAGGCCCTGATTGATTCAAATCTTGGCGAAGACCTCTCTCCCGTGACCAGCCTTGAGCAGGATCTAAAACAGGTTGCATTCGCTGTGGGGATTCGGGGAACTGATCCCGACAAGTCAGAACATATTGAAAAACTGATTCTAAAGACCTTGCGGAAAGTGGCAGAAGCAGGTTTTGAACGGGAGGTGATTGAAGGTGTGCTTCACCGGGTGGAATTTGGCGGCAAAGAGATCGTTCGCAGCCGGATGCCGTACGGCATTACACTTATGGGAAGGGCTTACCATACCTGGCTTTACGACGGTGACCCGATGGTCGGCCTGAAATTCCCCCAGACAATAGAGAAAATCAGAGAACAATGGAAAAAAGAACCCAGGCTTTTTCAGAAAGTTGTTCAGAAATGGTTTATCGACAACCCTCATCGACTTCTCTCAGTCATGGAACCGAGCCAGACCTATACCGGGGAAAGAGAAGCCGCATTCGGGAAAAGGATGTCTCGATTCAAGGCTTCACTTTCGCCAAAGGAACTGGAAGATATTAGAAGCAAGTCTCTTTCGCTCAGAAAGATGCAGATGGCACCGGACACACCCGAGGCACTGGCTGCATTGCCAAGACTGAATTTAGAAGATATACCTCGCTCCATTGAAAAGATCCCAACTGAAGAAACTACAATTGCAGGCATTACCGCACTACAACATGAAATCTTTGCAAATGGTATCGCTTATCTTGATTGTGCCTTTGATATCTCCGATATTCCTGAAGATCTGCACCCATATCTCCCCCTTTTGGGAAAGATTACCGCCGGCATGGGCGCGGCGGGTCTTGACTATGAGGAAATGGCACGCCGGATTACCTTGAACACAGGGGGGCTCTGGCACAATCTCACAGCAGGCATGACCACGGATGGAAAAAACAACTGGCAGAAGTTAATTTTCAAGACAAAGGCGCTCCACCGAAACGTGCCCGATACCGTAAGTATCGTTTCAGACATATTGACGGAAGGAGACCTCTCAGATGAGGAACGCATGCGGAACCTGATCCTCGAGGCAAAAAACAATTTACATTCCGCCGTGATCCCCTCCGGTCATCTCTTCGCACAGATGACCGCTGCTGCTGCACTTTCCACACCGGCATATCGCGATGAACAGTGGAACGGGAGGACACAGCTTAAATTCCTGAAAATGATTTCCGACGGGTTCGAAAACCGGAAAGAAGATCTTTTTGACAGACTCTCCCGCCTGCAAAAGATGATCTTCCGGAAGGAACGGCTCACACTGAACCTGACGGGAGATTCCGAAGGAATTGACCTCGTCACTGAGAGTATAAAAGGTCTGGCAGGGCGACTGGCCGGTGGCGGAAGTCGAAGGGTTCCATCCATTCCCAAATTGCACTCGAAACGCCGCGGTGTCGCCATACCCGCACAGGTCTGTTATGTGGCAAAGGTCTTTCCGGCACCGACATATTCAGATCCACTCTCGCCAACCCTCATGGTACTGGCACGGCAACTCTCAAGCAGTTATCTCTATAAGCATATCAGAGTCCAGGGTGGGGCATACGGCGGGATGTCACTGTACGATCCGATGTGCGGCAACTTTTCATTCCTTTCATACAGAGATCCCCACTTAGTTGAAACACTGAAGGTCTATGACGGCGCCGCCGCCTTTATATCAGGAAACATAATTAAAGAAGAAGAACTTGAAAAAGCAATTATCGGCACCATAGGAATGCTCGACAGGCCGATGGACCCATCGGGCAGGGGATACATAGCTATGATCCGCAACTTTACAGGCCTTACTGACCAAGATCGTCAGAATTTCCGCAATCGTGTCTTTGAAACATCAACAAAATCTCTCATGGAAGCGGCTGATTGTGTTTTAGCGCCAGCAGAGGAATCGTCGTCGGTTGCAGTGTATGCGGCGGCCGAACGCCTGAGCAAGGCGAATAAAACTCTATCTCCGGAGCTTGAAATCGAGTCATTAGTGTAATATAATACGGGCTGAGAGGTATCATCATGAAACGAAACACGACTATAATCCTGGTCATTGTATATATTATTCTGGCGGCAGTAACATTGGCAATTAACTGGGAAAAGCTCTTTCCGCAGGATAAGGAAAAACCTGCTAAACCCGCCTACAGAGCTGAAAATCCCCCCCCGGCCATAAAGAAACCGGAAATTAAAGAAGCATATAAAATTAAGAAAGGGATAGAAACTAAAGCCGAGATTTCCGAAGCACCTGCAACTGCACTCAAAGTAATCAAGCATGAAAAAGGCTATGGAGAAATACATCAGGAAGTTATAAATTTTTTCCATTATCTCGATCAGAAAGATTACATCAAAGCTTACAGTCTGAAGGAAGGAACGTACAAACATTTCCTTAAACTCATTGAAAAATTGTCCGCCAATCCACCGACCATATCCGGAGAAACACGGGACATCTACATCCTGACACACAACATAGCTCATTTCTACAGGGTAATCGGGGGAAAAGATATCTCGCTGATAAAGGATATCCTTTCGAATGAAAAGGAAATAACCGAACAAACTATGGCACTGCTTTACGAGTGGATTACAAAAGAGATAGGAAACGAGAAAAAAGAAATCAAAACCACAACTAAGGATCTTTATGAATATGCTGCTTTTTTCCTAAACACCATGGGAGGAAAGGCATACTTATCAAGAAGGGATTCCAGAACAAGAATATTTGTAACCTACTATTCCGTTCTTATACTCAATAAAGCAAACGAAGAAACTTTGAACCGTCACGGGGTAGATATCCGCCCCCATTTAAACCTTCTCCTAGAGGATATACGCTATCAGAAAAACTTGAACCGTAGAACCGAGTATCTTAAAAAGCTAAACACCATCAAAGAGAACTTAATGCCTTGACAAAAACCCTTCATTCCTCCTGTACCACAGGTTAGGAAATAATTTATAGATAACCCTTGATGTCAATCCGATATATTCCTTATCTCTCCTGTCAAACTGACAGGCCTGTATTATTTTCTCTTTAATCCCCTCCCTTGTGCCGCCTTCATTGAATATTTTATAGGCACAATTAAACAAAGGGCTATACATGTTTTTCTTTTCAAGATATCTATATACATTTCTAATTGTGTTGGGACCTTCAGGAGTTCCATCAATTTTTCCCATCACATTAATATCTGTCTCTATAGGATTTTTGTTGAATAATTCGTAGAAAAGTTTGCCATATCTGTAATTCTTGCTTGCCTCTGAAGAAACGGTAACATACAGATCCCCTACCCCTGCCTGGCTGTGAAACGCCTGGAAACTTCCACCCAGCAGTTTCGACAGCGATCGTATCTCAACACCGGACCTGGCAAATATCGTTCCTGGAATAGAATCTCCAAGATTTAAGCAATCAGCAAGACCCTTTATATTTGCCACAATATTTTTGAGCGCTCCACATGCTTCGACCCCAATAACATCAAAATTATAATATGAGGATAATTCACTCCTGTCGCACCTTATTATTTCAGACCTGACAACTTTTGACATTTTTTTGCTTCCGGCAATAGTTAAACATACAGGTCTTCCAAGGGCTATATCAACATCAAAAAAGGGGCCTCCGATACACACAATTTTATACTTATGACTTAACCCAAACAGACTGCTGTTTATCATCCGTGACGGCGTTATCAGTTCCTTTGTTTTTTCATATGAAGCCAGACCTTTGATGGGAGATATGAAGCAGGTATTTCCTTTTTTCTTTCCGATGATCGGCTTCAAGTAATTCAATATTTCTGAAAGTTTGTTCATCGTAACTGCAAGAAAGATGAATTCATTATCTTCAACAATTCTCTCCAGATCGTTTGTTGCAGAAACATTAGAGGGTAATCTCGGAACATTTTGTTTGCCACCTAATAATTTTCCAAGATCATCCGTCAGGTGTTTTGGATTAAGGTGTTCTCTATTTATTGTATGACACAATTCAGCATCATGATAATAGATTGTAACCCTCTTATCGTCCCTTCCAAACTTGTAGGCCAGAGCAGTCCCAAGCCTTCCAGGCCCAATTATCGCTATTTTACTGAAATCCAAATTATCTCCTCACGTACTAAATTGAAACGCACCCGTGCTATATAGGTAAAAAAAGGTCTGTATGTCAAGTGAATTTGGGGGTTGCATGTTCTGGTTATAACCCGAGAAACTGTACAGCCATTCCGCAGAGGCATATTGATCCACCGGCCAGTGCATGGGTATATTTTAATGATCTGGCCCGAAAAAGGTATAAAAAAACCCATGGAAACGGCTGTCTCTGTAATGGTCAAATTTGTTGATTTCTGTGATCAATAACCTTCTTTCAATCTAAAACTTTTAAAGCCTGTTCTTGCCGACCGTCTTGACAGACGGAAATCGGCTTAAATCGGTGTGGGGCAGAAATAGCGCCCCTGTATATTGATCCATATAACCGGGATCAGTGCTGAGTTCGATGTATGTCATTCGCCGTGCATGCTCGAGCTGCCTCTGACGGTGCTTTTGTGAAACCAGCACCATATATCCCCCCTTCAGGGAAGAATTCCCGACATACGAGAATTTTTCCCGCGGCAGATCAGGCATGAATAAAAGGTATCAATCGATTCGTCTGTCATCGCTTCCAGACGGCGATTACGTTCATCATATACCTTTCGGGCAAATGCCAATCGGTTTTCAACTTCCCCGATATCAGTAATTATTGTAACCTTGACTTTGTCAACAATTGCCGGGTAGTCGGAGATGAACTTGGCATGAATTATTTCGCCGTAATCTCTCAGGCGAAGCCCCTTGTCGAAACTGCTTCTGGATACACGTGTCCATACGATATCGCGCTGTCCCATATGCCATATACCTTCCGCGCCATTGACGAGGTGATGAATCTGCCGCTCCAGAATCGGCTCGAAATCGGTCTGCATCTTTCTTCCGGCCACTTCGACCCAGATGGCAAGAGGCAGAGCGCTTCCCGGTTCCACCGTATCGATATCCGGTCCGACAACCTCGATGTCGCCATCGGTGATTTGGTCCAGATCTACTGTGGTAACGAATTCAAAGGCTGTTGTTTTGTTTCCGCCAAATTCGACATGCGAATCGGCCGCTCGAATACGTTCTCCCTCGAAGGCCGGGCCGTAGGGAACCGGTATGGAAACTTCGGTGACCATGATCTTGCAGCCGCGGACTTCCAGCGCTTTCTCAACCATCGATTCGTAAGGTACTTGAGAAACGACATGTTCATAGGTACAGATTCCGGTAGGCAGGATCTGGGGAATATCGGTATCCGCAATAACGGGGAACCCGTAGTTGATAGCCCCCGCCGCTGCGGCGTATTTATCCGGCGTGACCTCTCCGAAAGCCAGCACAAAAGCGAAGATACGATTTTTGTTATATTTTAGATCGTTTTCAAAATCGCCGGGTTCTACTCCGCCGAATGAAAGGGCAGCGCGGTTGGCAAATCCAAGGGCATAGATCAATGCCGACACATCCCTGCCAAAGGGTACGAGACGTGTCTCCCATCCGAGCTGCACACCTTCTTCGGCCAACTGCTCGGCAAACTGTCTGCCGTCCGTACAGCCGGCCATGAATACATAAAGGTTCTTTTCCTGAAGCTGCCGGGCTATTTTAACCGCTATTTCATTGGAGGGCGCCGCGCCGGTAATAGCAGCAAAACCTGGGGCCGTACCGTCGACAAACTCTATCCCCCGCTCCCGCATTATTACGTCATCGGCTGCACCGAGCCAGATTCCCTCTACCGGATTGGGGCCAACGGCATATTTGCAGGCTTCGATTACTTCACATGCAAAGAGAGCGGCAACACCGGCATCGAGGGCATTGCCCAGATAGGGCAGCCAGACTTTATCTGCGGGGCGTTCGGGAAGCAGTTCTCTTGCCAGCCTTAAGACATGAAGCAGGTCATCGAGGGTCTGAACTTTTTCGCCGGTAAATGAATAAATTACCGGCAGGTAATAAGCGGTATTGGGAAAGCAGGCCGGGGTCGTTTCACCCTTTACTCGAATCGCTTTATCAAGAATACCTTCAGCACGTGAAACCCACTCAATGGCTCCATCAATAGCACTACCGCAGATTATCTTAGACACCGAGCTCTCTCCTGTCTCTCATATCGTACAACTTCCTTTCGGCCTTTTTGTCGATTCCCAGCTTTCTTCGGGACTCATCAAGGAGCTCCATGACCACTTCGACAGCCTTCAGTGGATCCTCGCATACATGGAAAGATCCGCCGAATATTTCTTTCGTCTCTTCTTCAAGGAAATGGGTAACATTTTCCGATCCTGCGATACGGAAAGGATGACCAAGTATTACATCGATTCCCGATGCAACAAAATAACAGCTGATCGCCACTGCCTTTTCACTCATCCATTCCGGGGCAACACCTACCGCGGGAATCTGCGACAGATCGTCACCGAGTCCGCCCTCAAGGACGACCTCAGTTCCCGCTTCAAGTATACGGGAATTATCGATACAGCTCCCCATATGTAAAACCGGCGGCATACCGACGGCCTCGCACACCTCACGCAGTCCATCTCCCGCGTGTTCAAGTGCCGCTTCGGGCATCATCATTCCTTCCTTCGCCGAGGCAATAGCAGCGCAACCGGTCTTAAGAACAAGAACATTTTGTTTGATCAACTCACGGGTAAGAATATTGATATAGGCGTCAACTTTCTGGTGGGGATTGTTGCAGCCGACGATTCCCACGAGGCCCTTGATGCGACCATCCATAATGGCATCATTCAGCGGGCGGAATGACGCCCTGTATGTCCCCCCGAGCATGTATTTGATCGCGTCGACACTGAACCCGGCAACAAGCGGTTTTTTTATATCGGGGATATTTACCTTTTCCGGGTCACGATTTCTAAAGTTGTCGGCGGCCCTTTTTATCAGGTCTTTGGCTGATTGGAGAGGATCTTCCCTGTCAAAGGGCAGATGCGTAGCCCCGATGGTTTTCGCAATATCCGAGGTGGAAATAATTTCTGTATGGTAAGACTTTGCCACATCGGGAAGGCTCGGCAGGCAGCACTGGACATCGATCAGCATCATTTCGACCGCACCGGTCACTATAGCAAGTTCCTGCTGGAGGAAGTTTCCCGCCACAGGGATTCCGTGCCTCATAAGGATTTCATTTGCAGTACAGCAGATTCCGGCCAGGGTAACACCATCGGAACCGACCTTCCTTGCATACGCCACGATTTCCGGATCTGAAACGGCCACTGCCAGCATTTCCGAAAGTGCAGGTTCATGCCCGTGGACAATGATGTTGACCGTCTTTTCACCCAGAACACCGAGATTCGCATTGCTGCGTACCGGTGATGGCGTTCCAAAAAGAATATCCGACACGATGGTTGCTATCCTGGAACCACCCCAGCCATCGGCAAGGGAAGTACAAAATGCGTGCAGAAGAAGATTACGATAATCATGATCCACACCTATATGGGTACGGTGCAGAGATTCGACAATAACTCGATCTATGCCTTTTGGCATAATACGATGATTTTTCCAGATATTTTGCTGTTTGACCGGTGACAGCGTTACGGTTTCAAGCGTCTCCTCCTGAAGCATGAACTCATTCAAAAAAAGATTCGCCAGGTCAAGGGTCACCTCTTCCTTGCTCCGCCCGGCCTCATCAACATTGTAAAGCCGTGCGGCATAGCGCAACGCATTTTCATCCTTGATTGTGTACTCGCCGCTATTTCCTTCACCGACCTTTTTCAGCAATAGTGTCAGGTGACGGCCGTGATCGGAATGAGCCGCTGCCCCGCCGGCAACTTCACGAAGAAAATTACGCGCCACAATGGTATCGGCATCGGCACCGCATACTCCGCGAGGAGCCTTGCCGGTTATACGGCACGGCCCCATATAACAGATACGGCAGCAACTCCCGTCCGTGCCGAAGGTACACCGTTTCCGCTGAGCGTCAACACGTGTGAAACAGGTTTGCACACAATCACTTTCCGCCTTAATCAAGGTTTCAATAGACGCAAAATCACTTACACGGTCTTCAATTTTTTTCGTTTCTTTTGCCATAATGAATACGTTTCAAAAATATCCTGTTTTATTCCCATAAGAAGTGTCCCACGTCAAACTTATTCTGTTCCCCAAACAAACAAATAAGGGCCCAAAAAAAATCTAATCCAGTCACTACCCATTCCGTGTGGATCGAATAGTGACGTAACAGCTTAATTTCACTCGTTTCATCCCGCAATTTACGGTTTATTGACGTTGATACCCGCTCCTGTCCCCTGTCAGAATATCTGCGTTTTGTTGATAATAGGTACGGAGTAAATTTACAGGAAAATTCGTCCAATATCAACTTATCAGGACAAACCGACCCGATAATCATCGGCGTACAATATGTCAATATTTTGACAATTATTTTCGTAAAGTGTCCGTATACAACTCGTTGGCATACAAAGCCGTTTCTAATCGCCTCCAAAAAATATTTTTGGGGTTCACCCCCTCGAATATCTCATAAAACTCTGAGCAGGGAATAAGTGTGATTGTATGAATCTCCCAATGAGTTTCGCAGCAATTGACAGGGAGCGAACCCCGCAAGCCCCGCCCCGTGGGCGGAGAGTTTAACTTGCCTCATCGTTTTTTGAAATGTTTTGTACACAATCAGCATCCATTTATATGTCTTCCAAAAGCGATTATTTTTGCATAATTAAATATTAGGAAGCCATAAATTGTCGTGGTGGTATGGGTTTTGCTGTTTTGTCTTAATGCACAAATTTAGTCAGGTGATTTTGCACCCGTCAAATTTTTCCAGCGGTGCCGAATGTAACGATTATACCCTTTGTGTGTATAATCTTCAGGGTTATCTTTCAATATGGGACATATTATCTGCATTACAAGCCAGAAAGGAGGCGTCGGCAAAACAACAACCGCCATCAACCTTTCGGCAGCCCTTGCCTTAGCTGAAAAAAAATCATTACTTGTAGATTGTGATCCTCAGGGCAATGCAACTTCGAGTATGGGAATAGATAAAAGCAAATTAAGAGTAACTTTGTATGATGCCATGATCGGGAATGAAATGCTAAGCAACGTGATCATTGATAGCAAAATCAGTTTTTTGAAAATGCTTCCGGCTCGTATCGATCTTGCCAGAACAGAAGCGGAACTTTTTTCGAAGCCTGGTAAAGAAAAAATACTGAGAAATTTACTCCATGATTTCAAAGATGTATATGACTATATTATCATCGACTCACCGCCTTCTCTAAGCATCCTTACGGTAAATGCGATAATCGCGGCGGATTCCTTACTGATTCCTCTTCAGTGTGAATTCTATGCATTAGAAAGTATGAGACAACTTTTAAAGACCATCCGAATCCTTAAGAAAAAATTTAACCCTGATCTTCGTATTAACGGCATACTTTTAACGATGTTTAAAAAAAATGAGGAAATATCCAGCCAGATTGCTGAAGAAGTCCGAAATCATTTCAAATACATGGTATTCAAGACAGTGGTCCCCAGAAACGTACAATTGCGGGAATCTGCTGTTCATGGAAAACCTCTGCTGCTGCAGGACATTTTATCCCAGGGGGCACGCAGCTATATGGAACTGGCAAGTGAAATCATGGCCATGAGAGCAGAGGCTGAATATTGAACAAATATCCTATTGAAGAAAGGAGTCGTTGCGTGAAAATAACAAACCCTGAAGTTATCAAGAACGGTGAAAGCGAACTGATTGACGCCATAACCGCCGATATGGATTGGGTGGCTATTGAAGAAGTTTTTTTGAAAAAACATAAATTGAATATCGATGATGACGTAGAGTACAAGAAAGGTGATATTGTTGTTTATAATAATCAGATTGCATATAAATTAGAATTTGACGTCAAAGTTAATCTTTCTATTTTACTGGATAGAGATGGAAATCATATATCCGTCTCAACTTCTCTTGATCGGGATAATGCCGCGGAAGAGGATGAAAAAAGCTTGTCAGGTGAGCCAGGTCAGGCCGATGACGAGAAAGAAAGCAGCTTTGAAGAGGCATTATCCGAACTTGACCAGCATGAACCCCCTGAAAATACTGAAATGGGTTCAACGACAGATGATGATAAGAGCTCACAGGAAAAGATTTCTGAGTTGGCAGCCACTGCCGGGGAAATAATGGAGCAAATAGAGGATGAAAAATAGGCCGCTACCGATATTTTGCTCTGGTATCGATAACGGCGTTTAAATACCACTATTTTATCTAAAGACGAAAAGGTCTAATGGAAAATAAAGCTCAAGAGAAAAAACCTGTGGAAAATAAGGCAGGAAGCCTGTTTGATAAAATACTTGGCCGTAATTTGGAAAGGCTGCTTGGAACAAAGTATGGTATCGGGGGGTTACCGGTAAATATACCCGCCATATCATGCATTATTATCCTTGCGGAACAGGCAAAAAACGAGATGGGGGGCGGGGTTGCCCGACCAGAACATTATACCCGGGAAATGTTATTTGATGAATTGACCGAAATGGGTTTGGATGCTGATGAAGTCATGAACACGACTATATCGGATATGATTCGTAGGGGCTACATGGAAATTGATGCTGATTACAGAATCTTCATCAAGGAACATACAATTAACATGGCCCAGTTGCTGGACCGCATCTTTCCAAAAATGCCAGGAATAAATCTCGTTGCCTTCCTCACTCAGACCATAGATGAAGTACAATCCGGACGTAAAAATCTTGAAGATGCCAAAAGTTACTTGGACCAGGCATTAAAAATGCACGGTGTTGCTCTTAAAAAAAGGCAGCCCCAGAAAGAACAGAAAGGGGCATCAGCTCCGGCTGACAGGCTGAGAGCATTAAAACATGAGACGCTGGCAACCATTACAAGAAGCCGGCAATTTACCAGTAGTAAAGTTATAAGAGGCTCAGACGTAAATGTTGTTCATCAAAAACCGGCAAACAAGAAAAAAACAACATACGTACCTTCTTCCGATATTGCAACGTTGCCTTCTGAAGGAATAACAGAGTCTCACAAAAACATTGCCGAATCCGTGGGTCAAACCATGGACATACCTGATATAACTTCAGCAACCCTCCCTGAAGAAAGCTACTTGACCGAGAAACTGGATTCTATCGAAAAAACCCTGCAAGATCTCCCCTTAAGCCATAAAGGATCATCTTCCCCATCAGAGTTGGAAGAAAAAGAAAACCTGTCCTCTCTGGACGTTGTCCCGGAAAGCAAAGAGGATGAAACAATTCAGATAACAGATCCGGTGCTTGATGAAAAAACGGGGGAAGAATTAGATCTTGTTCCCGGTGAAGAGATAATTGAGGGGAAAGATGATGCCATTGAAAAGAAAATTGCCGCCTTTGAAGAAGACCTCGCGATGCAATGCCCGATATGTAGAATCGCCGGTATCAAAACACAAGAAACCAGTACGGGTAAATTTTATTATGTATGTTCCGATAAAAACTGCACCTTTATAAGCTGGGGCAAACCACACCATTTTGTCTGTCCGGAATGCAGTAATCCCTTTTTGGTGGAATCTTTGCACAGAGATGGAAAAACGGTTTTAAAATGTCCGAGGGCGACATGCCTCCATTGGCAAAAACACCCTTCTGAAATATCAGAAGAAGATAACGCCTTGTCATCATCTCGGGTATCCCGGGAAACAACAACTACTGCACCTCCCCGCCGCAAAAGAGTCGTCAAAAAAAAGTTTGTCCGCAAAAAGCGATAGAAGCACGCCAGTTGTTTTATAGAAGTAGTATGGAGAAAGTGGATTATTTATTGGAATTGTATTTATGAAACACGCTACCAAGGATTAATGATCGCACTCTTTTTGATATGATTATGCCCGGAATGAGTGAAACCGAAACATTATGTGTAAAAGCAATTATTGTGACGGATGGAAATGTTTGCATGACTATGTTCCCAGTCATTACGAGGAGTGTAGTAACTCGGCAAGCTTTTACAATTACAGTAAGTTAGAGATAGAGTGGGTAGCTTCACAATATGGGTGTTATGCAGACGTTCCGGATGGCCGATAATAATACAGTGATATGAGTTTAGCCCGAGTCCGAATTTACGCTTTGTCTTTTTTCATACCGCCGTACTGGTTCATCCAACGGTCCAGTTTTTCAAAAGCGTCTTCGACTACCCTGTAAAGAGTGTCAAGTTTGATTGGTTTAGTAAAGTAATCGTCAAATCCGGCTTCCCTGCATTCTTCAATATCGAAAAGACCTGACCATCCCGTTATGGCATAGATAATAGAAATCGGGTTAGATTTGCGAATTTGCTGGCACAACTCTATACCGTTCATACCGAACAGTTTAAGATCGAGGAATATAACATCGATATTGTCCCTTGTAAGGATATCAAGTGCCTGGTCAGCACTTTCAGCCGATCGAATCTCATAATACAAATCATCAAAGGCTTCCTCAAAAAAACCTCTTACAGCTTTGTCATCATCTACAATTAATATCTTTCTTTTCATAATCAAGGTGCCCCCGGCCAATAAACTTATAAAAAGATTTCGATCCTACAATAGAGGGTAATCATATCTTTTGAGGAACCATTATCATTTTGAAAAAAGATTTTCCAGCTATTTTATGGTCAATAACTCAAGGTGACCTTGATGTTGTCACATCCCCCATCTGTGCCAATATAGGTGAGACGTTAGTCATCTTCTTTATCCAGCACCTTCCTGGCTTTCTTCAATATCTCAACTAATCTGTATGGCTTGCCGATAAAAAACACAGCGGCGCCTGCATACAGCGTCTCTTTTGTCCCTCCATTGGCTAAATAACCACTGGATATAATAACCCTGGTCACCGGGTCAATCTCAAGAAGTTTTCGTAAACATTTATGACCACCCATGCCCGGGATCCCTACGTCCAGAATCACCAGACCGATCCGACCCTTCTCCTTCTTATAAATCTCAATGGCATCCTCGCCACTTATGGCATCTATAGTAGTATAGCCATACTGGCCCAGCATGTTTGAACTGATGTCGAGAATGGTCTCTTCATCATCCACAAGAAGAATCGTCTCATTACCACCTCCTACATCCTCCTCCTTATCCTCAGTATCTAATACGCTCTATACTTTCTGCTTCTAAAACAGGAAAATATATCCTGAAAGTTGTACCCATACCGGGTTCGCTGTAACACGTTATATAACCACCATGATTCTTTACGATACCATAAACAATGGCAAAACCAAGACCGGTTCCAGGCAACTACCTTACCTTTAAGATCAACAGCAAAGGTGGCATCAGGTAAAAAGTTAATAATATCAGCATATTGTTGTCTTGATTCTCTGAGAATCTCTTCGGCCCTTTTTTGCGTGGTGATGTCTTGCAAACTTTCTATCGCTCCGGTGATTTTCCCCTCAGCATCTCTCAATGGCGCTGCGGTGAAGAAAACCCATTTACCTCTCTTACTTTTTTCAGTCAGTATTCCAACTAACTGATATGGGCTTTGTCTTTTCTTGCAGTTGATGTGATAAGAACACCATCGATGCTGTCGTATTTTTTCGGAAATTGACAGGAAATTCTTTACCGCATTTATTCCCGCCATAATGGCGGGGTATTCTGCGGGATTTTCATAAAACACTAAAGAATTTTCTTCTTTGCCCGATAAGGTACAATAGTTGCAAAAGATGGATTTGTTGCAAATGATACATTTCATGAATGAAACAGCGAGAAAGATATAAAAGTGTCGAAACCATTCTATTCTACTACCGAAGTGGCAAATTTGTTCAACGTAAACAGGGTTACTGTTTACAGGTGGGCAAAAGAAGGGAAGATTAAAGCCTATGAGGTTGGCAAGCACCTTAAGATTCCTGTTTCAGAGGTAGGCAAATTGATAAAAGACGCCGGTTTTTCAGGATCCGACATACTGGAAATTTGTGACAGTTTAAATAACAGTCAGTTGAGTGAATTCGTCAAAAGTTTGACCTTGGACAAAAGTGAAAAGAAATTGGTCGTTGCCGTTGGCGATGATAATAACGTTCTGGGGTTTATTCAAAAGACGTTTGAAGAAACGGACCTGAGAGACACCTGTAAGCTGCTAACTTTTTCGAGCGGTTTGGAGGCGGCGATACATGTAGGGGAAGAAGAACCGAATCTGGTATTAATTGATGAAAAGGTGTCGGGTCTGGATGGGGCAAAACTCGCAGAGGAAATAATAAATATTTATGATGATGTAAAGATAGTATTTATGTACGGGAATTTAGATGTAGGAAACATAGGCAGGATAAAAAAACTGAAGGGGTTCGATTACATAGTAAAGCCAATAGATCGCGATACATTATATAGGGTTGTGTTCGGTGGACTGGGGCTATAAATTTAGAAGTGCGATTTGTGAAAGGTAACTATGACAGATTATGAATTAAGAGATATTGATTTTTCAAAAATCAGTCAGCTTGTCTATGAACAATGTGGAATTCATCTCCACGAAGGTAAAAAACAGCTGGTTAAGACTCGCCTGGGAAAGCGTTTAAGAGGTGGAAACTTCAAGTCGTTTGCCGATTATTATAAGTTTGTTACAACAGAAAAGGGCACCGATGAGCTTATTGGAATGATTGACTCCATTTCCACGAACCTGACAAGATTCTTCAGAGAGGAAGACCATTTCACACTGCTCAATAAGATATTGCCTGAAATAATAGCGGATCAAAGTACTAATGCTGGTGTGTCGAAGCTGAGGATATGGTGTGCTGGCTGTTCAACGGGTGAAGAGCCTTACTCAATAGCTATAACGTTAAAAGAAGTACTCAAAAACGATAACGTCAATCTGAAGATACTGGCAACCGATATCTCCACAAAGGTACTTAAAACTGCTATGGCCGGTGTTTATCCGTACGACCGGGTGAAAAACATCTCCCCTCCCCTGGTTCGTAAATATTTCCAGATCGGCGAGGGGAGATGGAAAGGATATTATCGGGTCAAAAAAACTCAAAAGGACCTTGTGGAGTTTGCAAGATTTAACCTCATGGATAGACCGTCTTTTGGCGATACATTTGACATCATATTCTGCAGGAACGTTATGATATATTTTGACAAGAAAACACAACATGGCTTGATTAACAGATTCTACGATTGCATTAAAGATGGAGGCTACCTGTTCATCGGACATTCTGAGAGCCTGACCGGGATAACACATCTATTTAATTATGTAAAACCAAGCGTTTATCGGAAATAATTCATGAAGCGTATAGTTGGAATTGCGGAGTTTAAGGTGACCCATGATCAAGAGGATGTGTTGGTTACTTATGCCTTGGGATCATGCATTGCTGTTATTGTCTATGAGCCAAAGGTAAAGGTAGGGGGAATGTTACACTTCATGCTTCCCGATTCATCGATTGATTCGGAAAAGGCTGCCGCCAAACCGGCGATGTTTGCGGATACAGGGATACCTCTACTGTTTAAATCCTGTTATGGTCTTGGCGCGGAAAAAAAACGGATGGTGGTAAAGATTGTCGGAGGGGGCAATATTTTAGATAATAATTTTTTCAAGATTGGCGAAAGAAATATAACCGCTGCAAGAAAGCTATTTTGGAAGAACAAGGTATTGATAGAGAATGAAGAAGTTGGAGAAAATTACAACCGGACAGTCGAACTTCATATGTCAACGGGCAAAGTTATTGTCAAGAATAGCAAAGGGTTTATGCTGGAGCTGTAGGTAAATGATATCACTTTAGCTTCAATTTACATAAATTAACCTAAGCTTAAGGAGTAGTTATGTCTTTCAATGTATTGGTTGTGGATGATTCGAATGCAATGCGTAGTGTTGTAAAGAAAGTTATTTCCATGTCGGGTTTTAAAATGGATCACTGCCTTGAGGCTGAAAATGGCAAAGAAGCATTGCGAATTTTAGAGGAAAACTGGGTGGATGTAATCCTTTCGGATATAAACATGCCGGAGATGAACGGTCTTGAATTCCTGGAAGAGTTGCAAAAGGAAGAACTTTTTAAAAGAATCCCGGTTATTATCATTAGCACAGAAAGCAGGGAAGACCGTGTGAGCGAGGCAATTAGCCTGGGAGCAAAGGCGTTTATAAAAAAACCTTTCCTGCCTGCGGAGGTCAAGAAAGTTCTTTATGAGGTTATAGGGGTAGGCCATGAAGAAGAATACAGAGAAGATAATGGAGATGATGGAGATCTCGATTTTTGAGGTCTTTGACAAGATGTTTTTCATATTTCTTGAACCATCGGATAATGAATATGTTGAAGCTGACATGGAAGCTGCCGTAAGTTTTGATGGCACCATAAGCGGTAAGGTTAGGATTTTGTTATCCAGAGAAGTGGTAGGAGCTATGGTTAGAAACATGCTTGGTCTCGGAGAAGAAGAATTCTCTATGCAGGACATGGAGGATTGCTCGAAAGAGGCAGTTAACATGGTTTGCGGAAATCTCCTCAGCAAGTTTGACAGTTCGGAAAGGTTTAAAATGTCCGTTCCGGTATTTAGAGAAGTACCTGGGAAAGTTGAGTCGTCGGAAAATGTTTTGTTGAAGGGGTTTGACTCGGATGATGGAAGAGTCGGTGTAGTAGTAACCTTGTCGGAGTAAAGCAAGAATGAAGCACGTTTTTTGTCTTGATGTGATGGGAGGAATATAGTCTTGAGTAAGATAAAAGTACTCGTTGTTGACGATTCTGCGATTGTGCGGAAGATATTTTCGGAAGAGCTTTCCTGTTTTCCGGATATAGAAGTAGTGGGCACGGCTCCGGATCCTTTCGTAGCCAGAGACAAGATCCTGAGACTCAAGCCCGATGTGATTACGCTTGATGTTGAGATGCCGAAGATGGATGGAATTACTTTTCTTAAAAAGCTCATGAAACATTATCCCTTGCCTGTAATTATTGTCAGTTCTCTGACCCAAAAAGGTGGAAAGATGACGCTTGAAGCGCTGGAAAGTGGAGCAATAGAAGTCATCGCGAAACCCGGTGGTTCTTATTCTATCGGAGACATGAGTTTACAGTTGGCTGAGAAGATCAGAGCCGCCTCTAAAGTAAGAATGGTGAAGCGGGATTTAACGAGTCCTTCCGAAACTGTCAAGGCGGAAAAAATAATGGCCCTCAGCCAGACATCCAATAAGGTTATTGCCATTGGCGCCTCTACGGGTGGAGTGGAGGCTTTGAAGGAGGTATTGTCAAAGCTGCCGCCTAATTCGCCTGGGATAGCAGTGGTGCAACATATGCCGGCCAAGTTTACAACATCCTTTGCGGAAAGATTAAACGACTTGTGTCAAATTAAAGTTAAGGAGGCGGAGGATCATGATTCTGTTGTTCCCGGGACGGCATTAATCGCACCCGGTAACTTTCACATGATCTTGAGGAGGAGTGGGACCAGATACTATGTGGAGGTTAAAGACGGTCCGATGGTTCACCATCAGCGTCCGGCAGTTGATATTCTGTTCAAATCAACGGCCAAATATGCGGGGGCCAATTCTATCGGTGTTATACTTACAGGAATGGGATCGGATGGTGCGGCGGGCCTTCTGGAGATGAAGCAAGCGGGGGCAAGTACAATCGCCCAGGATGAGAAAACCTGTATTGTTTTTGGAATGCCCAACGAGGCAATAAAATTAGGTGCCACGGATAAGGTAGTGCCGCTATCCCAGGTTGCCGAAGAAATTATCAGAATGGTGTAAGCTGTGAAATATGAAAACTTGTCAAAATTGATTAATGATATCGTTTCCGATTTCCTTCTTCTCGATGAAGGAGTGATCGATGTTCCCACGGCCGGGAAGTTTCTGAATCAGTTGGAAAGTATCGGTAAAGAAGCTGAACTTCAGCAGGTAGGGCTTTTGAAGCAGGTGGTCGGGGGGGTAACAGTTCTTCTTGAAAAGATTATACTTAATAGTATTGACCATGAAGGGGGTTACAGTTCCTTTACGAAGGGGATAAATACTATACGGGAAATCAGTAACAGTTTCGAGAAGATTGGTGATTTTGCGGGAGATGTGGAAGATTTCATGGATTCAATTGGTGCTGTGGTGGATGCCGACAAGGGGAAAAAAGAAGCCGCAGGAGAAGTATCGGCAACTGATGCAGACATCAATACCAAAAAAGATGAGATGGAGAAGGAATTTGAGATTCAGGATGAGTCTTTGTTAAGGGACTTTATTAACGAGAGTTTCGAATATATAGGCGAGATAGATGTGAATATTCTAAACCTTGAACAAAATCCTGAGGATGCAGATTACATTAATGCTATTTTCAGGCCTTTTCATTCGATAAAAGGTGTAGCGAGCTTTCTTAATCTGGATGAAATCCGCGATCTTGCCCATAGTCTGGAGAATCTGCTTGACCGTGCAAGGAGCAGAGAATTAGCGGTTACCCCTGCACTTATCGATATTGTTCTTGATGGATCAGATACCCTGAAGACGATGATAGCCGACTTGCAGGAAGTTCTGAATGGAGATAAAGCCCGGCCCACGAAGCTGGATATATCTGAATTGCAAGATCGGATAGCAAATATTGATCAACAGGTTGATTCAGAAGTTGTTTCAGGTGACAAGGTCAAGAAGATAGGAGACATACTGGTTGAAGATGGAGTTATAACGGAAGATGTTTTGGAAGAGACGCTGGACATTGCTCAAGAGCCTCCCCAGATGAAGATAGGAGAAGCCTTGATTGAAGGAGGGAAGGCGACCACGAAGCAGGTATCCCAAGCTTTAAGGAAGCAGTCGCGTCAAGTTACGGAAACCACTTCGATCAGGGTGGATGTACAGAAATTGGATGATCTGATAGATATGATCGGTGAACTGGTCATCACTCAGGCGATGATCAAGCAGAACCCAGCCATCAGTGAAAATAGAGATAGGAAGCTCTTTACAGACGTTGCACAGCTGTCCAGTATTACGTCGGAGATTCAAAGAACATCCACAAGCTTAAGGATGACAACGATTAAACAATCATTTCAACGGATGGCTCGACTGGTAAGGGATTTGTCCAAAAATGCCGGAAAGAAGATTGTCGTTGATATGGTGGGAGAAGAAACAGAGATCGACAGAAATATGGTGGATGAGATATACAATCCCCTTGTACATATGGTGCGAAATTCTGTAGATCACGGGATAGAGGCTCCTTCGGAACGTATAAAGCTCGGCAAGCCGGAGCAAGGTCTGATACAACTTAAGGCCTATCATAAGGGTGGTAATGTTATTATCGAGATATCAGATGATGGCAGAGGTTTGAAAAAAGAAAAGATTGTGAATAAAGCCATGGATAACGGGCTTATTGAAAATTCGGATGATATGACAGAGCAGGAAATTTACAAGTTACTGTTCCTCCCTGGCTTTTCAACTGCCGAGAAGATTACGGATGTTTCAGGTCGCGGAGTCGGCATGGACGTTGTAAAGCAGGCCGTAGAAAAATTGCGCGGGAGAATAGACGTCTACAGTAAAGAGGGGGAAGGGTCTACATTCAGGACATTCTTTCCTCTCACTATGGCTATTATCGACGGAATGATTGTCAGGGTAGGCAAGGAGAGGTGTATTATTCCGACCACTGCAATAAGGCAATTGTTGCGTCCCGTGGTTGAGTCATATAATAAAGTGGTGGGCAGGGGGGAGATGTTGAATGTAAGAGGAGAACTATTGCCCCTTATAAGATTGTATGATCTTTTTTCAATAGAACCAAAGTATACAAATCCGTGGGAATCATTGGTAGTTGTTATTGAGTCTGAAAACAAGGCCAAGTGTCTCATGGTGGATGAAGTTATAGGTAAGGAAGAGGTAGTTGTAAAAGGCCTTAGTGACCGTTTTAGAGATGTCAAGGGAATTGCCGGAGGAGCAATACTGGCCGATGGCAATGTGGGACTCATTCTTGATACCGAAGGCCTGTTTTATATAAGCGAAAATTAATCGGTAAAGAAGTGATTGGGAAGATTAAAGGTTATAGTGGGTTAAGTTAAGCAATCTTGTAAACGTAACAGATTGTATTTATAGATTGCTTTAATACAGGCTCCCGTAATGGTTCTTGACAAACTACCAAAAACATTATCAGGAGATAGCTATGAGTAAGGACATGAAAATACTGATTGTCGATGATTTTGCAACCATGAGAAAGGTCATACGAAACCTTTTAAAACAAGGGGGATATGAAAACATTGAAGAAGCAGAAGACGGGCAGATGGCACTTAATGAACTTAAAACAAAGGAAATAGATTTTGTTATTTCCGATTGGAATATGCCGAAAATGACAGGTCTCGAGTTGCTCAAAGCAGTAAGAGGAGATGCTAAGCTGTCTAAAACCCCCTTTCTTATGGTCACGGCAGAAGCCCTTCAGGACAATGTTCTAGAAGCGGTAAAGGCGGGTGTTGACAATTATATTGTGAAGCCTTTTACCTCCGAGGTACTGAGCGAGAAGATAGAGGAAATAGTTAAAAAATATACGGGCTCTTAAAACATTATTAAGATAGGTGTTGTAAAATGGACGTAAAATATATCAATCCTTTTTTGGAGGGTACTGTCAATGTGCTGCGTACGATGGCCTTTATTGAACCGAAACCTGGCAAACCGTTCATCAAACGTGATGACTATGCTAAAGGAGATATTTCAGGCATTATAGGTCTTACCGGCGGCGCCATTACAGGTTCTATGGCTCTGAGCTTTGATGAATCATGTATCTTAAAAATCGTATCAAATATGCTCGGAGAAAAGATTCAAAACATGAATGGCGATATAAAAGATGCCGTGGGTGAAATTACCAATATGGTATCAGGTTCAGCCAGACAGCGTTTGGAAAAGGAAGGCATTATTCTTAAATCGGCACTCCCGACCGTCGTTACTGGCAAAAACCACTCTATTACACATGTCATGGGGGGGCCGAGTATAATCATTCCGTTTCAGACGGCCGATGGGAATTTTGTTGTCGATATTTGTATTGGCAATCTTTAATACATCAGCACTGGTGAGTGAAGAACCCTTCGGAGATAAACAGTAATTACAAAAAGAGAAATGACCGCGTTGAAAATAAAACATGGAGATCGATTCTATTAAAAATTGAGCTCCTACAGCCTTCTGCAGTCAATAGGTGACGCACCTGAATCCGAGGATGTTTGAGTGATATTCAGGTTGAAGTATTGTACGGCTGGACAGGCATATTCCGTTTCCCGATATAAAACTGCCACCCTTGGCAACACATAATGTGGATCCACTTTTTTCTTCATCGGCTTCTTCAGAAGATGTCAATGTCCATTCCAAAACATTTCCCAGAACGTCCGTGATTCCATAATCGTTTTCAAAATCACTGTATTTATCTACGGGTGTGGTGTCACCAATAAGGCTTTCCTCAATATTACAGGCACCCTTTACCCAATCATCTCCCCAGGGAAAGGTGTGGCCTGATGACGTCCTGGAGGCAGCTTCCCACTCTTCTTCAGTAGGCAATCTCTTTCCTGTCCAGGCTGCAAAGGCCATGGCATCTTCCAGGCTAACCTGGACAACGGGGTGGTTCCTCTTTCCATAAAGCATACTACCGGGTCCGAAAGGCTGGTACCAACATGCTCCTTTTTCTACCTTCATGTTTAGGGTGGATTTGCCGGAAAATGTCATAACATTAGCTTTTTCATTGGTCTTCCTCCGAAAGTGTCGCCCCCGGAAAACGGTTCCATAGCCGAGTATTTCGGCTGTCGTCCTGTATCCGGTTTCCTCGATAAAGATCTCAAAAAGGGCGTTTGTGACAGGGAATTTGCCTATATAAAATGAGGGCAAACTAACCACCCGTTCAGGATTTTTGTTCTTTTCTGAAATGCCTGTACCGATAGTATAGTTACCTTCGGGAACAATGAAGTATTTATTATAAAATCTGTCCCTGGCAGCTAAGGACTCGTTAAATTTCTCGGCCAAAAGTTGCGCCCGTTCCTCTTCATCGACCTTGCCATCTGATTCATCGGGATGTATATCTTGCAATAAACTTTCGATCGATCTTGTTTCACCCTCGGTCTCAACCTCCCCGACCTCTTCTAATAGCTCTTCGACCTCATCCTCTTCAACCTCTTCCTCCAGCTCTATTTCTTCGATCTCACCTTCTTCCTGCTCCTGTAAGTCACCAAATCCCGGACCTCCTGCTCCTATCCCCGGTTCCACCACATCAAGATCATCTTCGCCCTCTATCTCTCCGCTTTCCCCGGCTTCAATCTCTTCCTCCTCCGGCACGTCTTCAGCTTCAACCTCCTCAATCTCTTCTAATAGCTCTTCGACCTCATCATCATCAACCCCTTCCAGTTCTTCCTCGGGTTCTATTTCTTCGATCTCACCTTCTTCCTGCTCCTGTAAGTCGCCGAATCCCGGACCTCCTGCTCCTGTCCCCGGTTCTCCCACATCAAGATCGTCTTCGCCCTCTATCTCTCCGCTTTCCCCGGCTTCAATCTCTTCCTCCTCCGGCACGTCTTCAGCTTCAACCTCCTCAATCTCTTCTAATAGCTCTTCGACCTCATCCTCTTCATCCGCTTCTATCTGAGATATACCAGCATCTGCACCAAGAATTCCTGTCCCATTCAGCCCGGCCTTATCAGTAAGATTACGTATAAGGTCTCGTATCTCTTTTAATCTCTCAGGATCATTTTCCCCTTCTGAATCATCAAAGTATGACGAGTTTGAAAGAGTTTCACTCACAATTTTCAAGACGTCCTTTATCTGTTCTAAAAGAGCATCTCCACTCACCTCCTTCGCCTGCTTTATAAAGGCTTCGAGGGCATTGTCCCTGGCTTCATCAGACATAATAAAAACATTAGCAGGTCCTATTATGATGCCTTCCGGATTTTTCCCTTCCTCATATAGTTTCTTTAATTCGTTGTTGATTGAGGATTTGGCACTTTTAAGGTTTTTCCGTCTGTTTTTGATGGCTATGTGGTCATCACCTGTATTCCATAGAACCTTGATCAGTTCGTCTGTATCAATACCCTCTATGGTTTCAATGACCGTATCATTTTCGTAATACTCTCTGATAACACTAATAAACCTGTGTTTTAGTACCGTTTTGTTTTTATAATTAAAATGAGATAATGCCTCATCAATACCTTTAATAGTTATTGCAAGGGCCACTACGCTATCCTTTCAACTTCTATAGCAACAGCAAGATTCTTTGATTATGCTCTCTATTTAACGAAACATCGCAAATAAAAAGTGGTATAATTTTCTTATATTCCTTTTTTATAAATGAGATTCTTGATGCTTATTTAAAAACATCAATTTTTTCTTGACCTGACCTACATGCCTCTTTTCAATTGCATGGACAGCAGTAGGCCCAAAACCTTTTATTATAATCCGTTCTAAATTTTTGAACCATTTTTTTGATATTTCTGAGTAAAATTCAGGGTTTCCCATGGCCTTACTTAAACGTTTGGAAATTTCTTCACTAAAAAAAAGGTTGTAATCTGAAAAAGTAGTTGATAATGCCTGAGATCTTGAAGATTGGTTAATGGTGTTTCCCAAAAAGATTTTTTGATCTCCCAGGTTTCGATAAAAGATCATGCCGCAATGGGCACCGATAGAGAAGCCAATATGTTGTTTCCATCTTTTACCTGATTCATCCGTAAATATGGATTTAATATATCGTAAGTGCTTATTGCCTCTTACAATTTTGTCATTATTCTTCAACAAATCTATTATCTTAAAATTCAATTCTGGTACTAACCTGTCCAACAACATGTAAATATCGAGTAAGAGAAGGAAGCTGTCCAGAGTATTTGGGGTTTTATAACGATGATGCTTTGTAAGTAACAAGAACCCGTCGCCTGTATGCTTGTAATCAAATAAAACATCATTACTGTTGCTGTCGATTACGGCTTCCAATGTTTCTGACAAAAAATCAAATATTATAGAATAGATCTGTTGTTTCAATCGGTTGCTAAAAGGTTTTCTCTCCTGAATAAGGAGCCTCCGCCCAATTTCAGAGAAGTTCCTCAGATCAACAATGACAGCAAAACCAAACAAAGCCTTAAACGAATTACTTTTCATATGGTATTCTTCCAATCTTATAAAAATGTAAAAAACACAGTAGTTTCTTTATTTTTTAGGTCATCTACTGGAATTTCAAAATGTAGACTATCCCAATATTTATGGCAAGAAGCATGCCGAATTGAGATTATACGGAAAGTAGTACAAGACAGTTTTCAAGGAAGATTTCACTGATATTTTGAATCGGTTTAAGGCCATTTGCGGTTCGTTGGAAGGGATAACACTTGTATTTGATCAGGGTAATAACTCCCCAAAATGCTGAAGGAAGTAACCGGTCAGATACACTTTGTCGGGGCATTGTCTTCTTATCATCATAAAGGACTTAATAAAAGAAGCCAACAATTTTAACTGCATGGAAGTCTTTTCCTCCTCATGATGATAAGGAAAAGACGAAAATATATGAACATGATCTGCTGCAACCTCCAAAGTGCCTATCTCAAACTCATAATTTGCAGCAATTTCCTGAAAAACACTCTTTACTCGCTCTTGTATATCTCCATGCAATATCCATTTTCGATACTTAAGAGCCCCTACCAAATGATATTTGGTGTCATATACAGCATGACTGGTTCTTCTCAATCCCATGCCGTATCTATAGTATATTCAGTCCTGCCTCCGGCAGGAAAACTTTTCACAAACTTGAAGGATATTTCATCCTCAACAATTCCTTCTCTGCCAACTGTGAAGCATTTTTTTTGCTTCTGCAATTGATCCGGATATCTCCTTTCCCGGGTGTCAGAAACTGCCAAATCTCTGTTTATAAATCGTTTGCTTTGCATTCTGGTTGATACTATAGTTACTTCTGCCGTTAAAAAAGAGCCTGTCTTTCCCCTGTTCCTTGGCTTTGTACATATTTTCATCTGCCCTTTTTATGAAATCCGTTAAATCTTCCTGATTAATATACTGTGCAATACCAATACTTATTGTTAAGTGAACAATCATTTCTGCTGCAGGGTGAAATGATTCGTCTTTAAAATCCGACCTTATTCTTTCCGCAACAAGCATCCCTTTGCTTCCTTCAGTCTCGGGCAAAATAACCATAAACTCTTCACCACCGTATCGGTATGCAGAATCTGAACTCCGCATAGATTTTCGAATTAATTTGCCTAACTGAGCCAACACCTTATTTCCTTCCAAATGTCCGAATGAATCATTATATTTCTTGAAATTATCAACATCCAGCATCAAAAGGGTCAAAGGATGATTATAGCGATTTACCCGTTTGATTTCTGATTTCAACTGGTTATAAAAATGCCTTGAATTATAAAGTTTCGTAAGATCATCTATAAGACTAAGTTTTTGATATTTTTCTTTGCTTTTCTGTAGAGCTTTCTCTGTCTTTTTGTTGTCGTTAATGTCGCGTACGGATTCGATTGCGCCAATTATATTTCCATCGGAATCATACACGGGACTCGCCTTCCCCCACATAAACATTTCTTTTCCACCAACGATTATGGGATCATCAAGTTCGATGATCAGACAATCCCCTTTCCTGGAAACAAAAGAGATTTCTTTTCCTATTTCTTCTTCAGGCTTTAGTGCCAAATCAATCAATATGGGTCTCCTAACACCATAGAACGGTAAAGCGTATTCATATTCCCCTTTCCCCAACATATATTCCGCTCTAATACCTGTCATTTCTTCAATCGCCCGGTTCCACGCAATAACCTTTCCTTCAGAATCAATGGCGAATGTGGCATCTGGTAAAAAGTCAATAATATCACCTAATCGACGTTCCGACTCTTGCAGGGCGCCCTCTATCCGCTTTCGTTCGGTAATATCCTCTATTGCACCGTCTATCAATTGAATTTCACCATGTTCATCATACTGGATTGTTGCCGTTACTGAACACCAGACAATTGAGCCATCTTTCTGTCGGAGTTTCATTTCTTCATTTCTGACAAAACCGTCCTTCTTAATCTTTTGAGAAAAAAGATCTCGGTCTTCCGTATTACGGTAGAGTTCGGAAGTAGAAACCTCTATAAGATCATCCAGAGAATCGTAACCAAATATTTTGACAGCAGCAGGATTTGCCTGAAGAAATTGTCCGTGGGGTCCAGTTCTATATACACCGATATCCACATTTTCCAGCAAGGTTCGGTTTCTTTCTTCACTTTTCCGAAGTGCTTGCTCCACTTGCTTGTACTTGTCAACTTCTTTTTCTAAGCGCTTGATTTTTCGCTTCAATTGATCATATGTTGATTTTGGTGTCATTAAAAAGTCTCCGGGCATTCATGAAAACAAAAAACTCCTACACTATTTCATGAAATCACATCAGAATGCCTCGTTTTTAAATTTAAACGGGGATGAAAGACATTCTTATAATTCCCTTTCCCCCGGGTGGGAGAGGGGTGATTCATGTATTTTTCTTTCTTATCAGGAATTTTGAAAAAGCATAGACTATGCCATAATGCGATAATTGCACAATCTTCTGTAATGTCTGATAGTTAGAACTCATGGCTCAATCACCAAACAAGGAAATATCTACAAAATCACTTGCTATGTGGTTGATATGTCAAACCACTGACGTTGGGGGTATTGTTTTGAACATGGTTGGATGTGCTACCTATCTAACTGGTTTCTGACAGCTATCCCTATCTGTTCTAATACAAAAGGTTTCTTTATATAAACACCAGCGCCAAGTCCTTGGGTTTTCCTTTAAATAGTGAAAGCCGACCCCGGAGGGGCCGGCTTTGATTTAACCCTCGAAGGGGGATGATTTGCCTTGCCCCCTGAGGAAGCAAGAATGAGTTGCCCTTCACTGCGATTAAAATAATTTACGTTGTTGCTCTTCTCCCTTGTGTTCTTTGACCGGGAGCTCAGCCGCTTTGGTCAAAGATAACACTTTTTGTAAGGTTCTCGAAACGAGAGCGGTTATATAAAAATCTCAGTTAATTTGGACGGCAATCATAAAATATCATCAATGTAAATATACGCATTACATTTATTATGGCACAATGCGTGCAAATATATAAATGCAAATATCTCGACGGCCACAGCCCAATAACCCTCTAAGTAAGGGTTTATATGCGGCCGCAAAGGCTTTCCGGGCTTCTTTTTGTTCGGTTTGAATAGAACAGGTTGATTATCTGAGGGAAGTAATTTTTGCCTGTAAAGGCAAAAATTTCCTATCAGGGATCAAATACACCAAATATGCGAGGTCGCAAGAAAGGATAATGCAATATGAAAATATCAATTTATGACATTGCGGGCAGTATCGACAACAAAAAAACAAAAAATGTCGAGAAACAATCAGGGCATAATTTTGACAAAATACTTCAAAATGAAATCAAGGGATCATCCATACCTGCGAATCATCAAAGATCCCTTCCTCCGATTGATAATATATCGCCAACACAATTTGAAATCGCATCCCTGGTTGATGATAAGAGACAAAACATTGAACATGTTGAAAGTTTCATGAATGTTCTTGAAGATTATCAGAAGCAATTAGAAAACCCTGCAGTTAATCTCAAAGAGCTGGCTCCATTTGTTAATCGCCTGGAAAAGGAAGTAGAGAAAATTATGCCTTTTATGAACTCACTCCCCGACAATGATGAACTGAAGAACGTTCTCAATAAGGCCGTTATTGCATCGACCGTAGAAGTAATAAAATTCAATCGAGGTGACTACATATAACATCTCCACGTCTACATTTTTTTGTAAAATTCTTGCTTCAGGAATCCTTGGAAACGTATTGGCTTTTAAAAGGTTTTCATATTCTTTTTAGTCAAAAGCTTGTTTCTATGCGTACCCTCTCCTCTCTGGCATAGTCTGCCACACAATTACAAAGAGATTGAACAGCACCTGTTCGATCTGACCTTGATCCGCTTGGCCGATACAATTCCTGCATCTGTAACAAATATTTGCCGTTAGTGTTTATTTCACTGTCACGACAAAAAGCGATTCTTCCGAAAAACAAACTGCAATATATCGCAGGTACAATTATTGTGATACTGGGATTGTGGGCCCTGGGGAAAACGTATCTTTTGTAATGTATTTATCAAACAAGAAGTGGCCACAAAAGCCATTCAGAGGTGTTAAAATGAAGATAGTAACAGCTCAAGATACCCCTTCCTGTAAATTACTTTGCAAATTTCACGAAAGTTCAATACTGGAACAAGATTCCAGCATATACTTGACCCGCATGGAGATCGTGTGATTTTTCATCACGGCTTCCCTGCCCCGCTCTGCAATTTCGAGTGCTTCGTCTCCGTGTTCCAGATAATATGCTGCCTTAGAAAAAAGCTCTTCCAATGTACGGTAGGTTTCAACCTCTCTTCCCAGATCAAAAATCTCACCGATTTCATCGCTATATTCAGCCAGAACGAAACCTCCGCAAGCCATAATATCAAAGATCCTCATCGGAACGATATCCATCTGGTAAAGCCTGTTTATATCGACATTAATCGAGGATGCACAATAAATTTTGTTTATCTCATAAGAGTGGCCGGCACTCCCCATATATTTGACTCCGTATTGCTCTGCCATCCGCCATCCCTCATCCCCCCATACTTTTACATCAAAATCGTTTAATCCGGCGAGATAGTTGATTCGCTTTTCCGCTGCCGCAATCTCACCTACGAGCATAAACGGATCGTGGGTCCCATTAAGACCTGAGAAGTAATTGAGGAAATCAGGGAAATGTTCACGGAGAAGATCCGGAATCACATAATTCGAAAGATCCTTTCGTTGTTCCGACAGAACTTCTTCCAAAAGACGCACCCCTTTTCTCACCGCTTCATTGTCATCACCCAGGTACGCCTTGTAGTTTGAAAGAAAAATATCCTTACAAGCATTTGCATTGTCAATCATACTCGATCCGACAAAGGACAGGGAAGCGCCATATTTATTTTGCTCCTCCGGTGAAAGATGCGGCGCTGATCTTTTTTCAATATCAGAAGCAAGAAAAAGATGCTCAACATTCTTAAATCCGGCTTCTACAAATTCGGATACATTGGTTTTACGATAAGTAAAGATGTAAGTCCGATCGGCCGGTGCCTTACACGGTTTCAATCGGTCTGTTGCCGGATCTACCTCCCAGCAGACCAGATCGACGTTGTTGCTGTGGCAAAACTCAGCAAGGCCATTCATATAATTGACTGCAAAGACCACCTGTGGATTAAAACACCTGACCGTCATCTTCATTTCTTCAAGAGACAGCTTTCGTATATCAAGAGTATAAATAGAAAAACCAAGTTCCTCGAACGCTTTGCACACATCATCCGCGAAAAGATCTTCGGAACATATAATCGCCCGTTTTTCTCCCACTCCGCGCTCTATCAACTTCTGTTCATTCTTGTAAACCTGACTCAGAAGGGGATGGTATATAACCGTGCCATACCTCGCCATACCGAGTATGTCTAAAATATCAATACCCATACGAACTTTCAGACGGCCGGATTTAAGATGTTCACTGTAGTCTTTTTGCATCAGGACAAGTCGGACAAGCCACGGATCCCGATCCCAGACAGTAATCCTGACCTTGCTGAATTGCTGCAATATATAATCAAGCTGCTCTCCCAATCCGATACCGAAAAGGAGTATGTTCTTTGCATCGCTAACATCACCCAGTGTGCTTTCTATCTCTTCATTATCAATAACGAAAGGTAATTGAGTCCGATGCCTCTCGTAACGAATTCCTCCGCCATCCAGAAAATGAATATGAGACCCGTCGACAGGCATGCATATCCGCTGAAATAAATTCTCATCAATGGCGGCTAAAAATGCCAAATTCCTCTCTAATGTTGTCTCGGAAAACTGTTCCGGGAGTTTCTGATTCTTTATTGTCACTGATTCACCCTTCCTCAAAAGCACTCCATTAATAATCTCTTGAGACCTATGTTATCTATTTTATTAACGTACTGTGTAACAAAGCCAGTAAACTGGCCTTTGATTAATTCATGTGAGGTTATACAGTTTGCCATATATCCAGCAAGTTATGTGCCATATCATTATATGAAGCTTAGATCTTAAGCCGGTTATGTTTGTCAGGTGCGTGCAAGTATTTTCGTGTCGTTTTGTGAGACCTGAACGTTGTCAGTATTTTGACACACAGGAGCCCTACGGCTCTGTGAAACTAAACTGCAAATTCTGCCGTTTCACGAACCAGTGAATAGAGTTTTTTCTTACTTTGCACCAGTTCGACACGATCAAAACTTGTCCAATAGGACAGGACATATAATTTCATGTTAACCTTGTTAAAAACATTGATCGAACTGTCTCCAACAAATGGCACAACCTTTGCTTTATGTTTAAGCCATTGCTGTATCAGTCAGCCGAAGATTTCAAATCGGCAAATGGCTGTTTTGCTTAATGGTTTGTGTTTTTATAATGTTACAACGTTTTTAAATTATAACGTTTAGACAATAGTGATATGGACAATTTATTGATTTCTTATATTGAACCGCCACCAAATATGCATTCAGTCAGAATGCAGGATGATTACATTTCAAAACCCGGCAATATACACTTTATCCATTTGTCAAACCTACATCAATGTGCACGTGATGTGATAAAGAAGACTGATGTTCTCGTCATTAAAGACATCTGCGATCCAGACCTCATACCTTTAATACAAGAACGTAAAAAAGTGAACAAACTGACTGTTTATGAGTTAACTGACCTTATGATTTTCCAGCAATCAGTGCATGCCTTGAATGATCGGTACGAAATTATAAAGAATGATCATCTTCTCAAGTTACTACTTTATCACTGCGATGTCATACAATTTAGCACACTCGATTTACAAGAAATCTATGGATATTTAAACTCTCATTTAACCGCAATCGGGGATCAAGGAAGATATGAAACCATTGCCGAATCTTACCGTTCACTTTCAAAGTTCCGTGACGTACCCATCACCGAAAATGATAAAGGCACAAACATCTTTCAAGAATTATCATCAATAGAAGGCGCTCAGGTATTAGAACATCACCTTTTTCTAAGGCCTGCCCGTTTTGAAGAATTACTGCACAATGGCTTAATCCTTAAAAAAGATACGAAAAAAAAGAAAGCCGCATTAGAGAGTTTCGAGGAAGCTATAAAACTATTCCCACAAAACTCCCTTCCATTCCTTCTATGTGCTTCAATAATGCCTGATCCGATTGAGGCTCTTAGCACGGCACTAAAATTGAACCCGCAATCTATCAGTGCCTGGATTTTGCTTGCTGAAGAGTACATTAAATTACAAAACTGGAACGCTTCTTTACAGGCATTAGAATTTGCAGCAAACATGGTGCCCCACTGCGACATTCCTTATCTAAAAGCTGCTCAAATCATGAAAATCCTTAATCGAAAGGATGAGTGGTTAACGCTAATAGATAAAGCTCAATCTTCAGTATCTGCTCTTTCAATAACTTCACAGAAACTGGATGATCACACATCCTCTCGGAAAACTTCATCCTATCCCAAACGAGCTTTTTTACTTGCCTCAAAAAAAAGCATCCTTCACGATGATTGCGTGGGTGGATTAAAGGAATTGGGATGGGAAGTAAAAAGTGAATTGTTTAGCAGCAACAGCCACAATGAACCTGATGCTCATGAAAAATTAACTCTTAAGATCCGCAATTATAATCCACACCTTGTTTTTTCTATCAATCAGGCCGGATGTGACGCGGAAGGGTATGTTTTCTCAGCCCTCTTTCAGGCTGGCATTCCAGCTGTCATCTGGTATGTGGATAATCCTTTTGCTCTTTTGCCGGAGGGCAGTGACAGGATGGTTCAACATGCCTCCGTTCTGGCGTGTTTTGATTCATCATATGTGACGGATTTACAAAATAAAACAAACATCACATCTATTAGTTTACCACTTGGGACAAATCCTAAAAGGTTTAATACTCACATATCAAATGACTTAGAATCATGGAATATTTCTTTTGTAGGCAATCTCGACCTTGATATGGTATCACGCCAGCGGACAGCGCTCGAAACGGACCATGCTCATCTTGTTGACTTGGTGGATGAAATAGTAAAAAAATTGATGTCCGGTAAATCATCAAGAGCATCCAGCGCGCTGTTAAAAGACATTGCTTCATTATTTTCAATCGACTGGCATGCCCTGCCCCACACTCTTAAAGAAAGAATTTGCATCGTTGCAGAAACGGATGCTTCGGCAAAAAAGCGCGCCGAGATTATTTCAATGCTGAGCGATGAAGAAATTAAGGTCATTGGTGGCCCCGAGTGGCAACCCTTTTTGCGCCCGGAACAACTTTTCCCCCCGGTTAATTATTTAAGTGAATTATGTCCGGTATACCAAAAAAGCCGCATCAATCTAAACATTTCGAAATTCCAGCTACGATCCGGGGTAAACCAGCGTATATTTGATGTCCCAGCAGCAGGCAGTTTTGTGTTAACCGATCAAACATCTGATCTGGAACAATATTTTCGACCAGATGAAGAGGTTGCTATTTATAGAGATGCTGAGGAAATGAAGAGCAAAGTGAAATTTTATCTAAATCATGAGCATGAAAGGCTGTCAATTATTAATAAAGCTCGTAGAAGAGTTCTGAATGAACATACATACATATAAACACCGAATGAAACAGTTAATAAACTTTTTGGGATTAATGTAATACAAAACCGAACCATGATTCATAAAACTACCCCATATGATATCGTCATCGCCCAGGTCGAACCACCACAGCAGGAAGAAGGCGGTGACTATTACTACAGGACTTACGCGCCAGGCATTGCAATGGCCGAAGAAGAAGGCATATATGTTATAAATCTGACTAACGTACATCGTAAAAAGGATGCAATTGTAAGACATGCCGATGTTCTCATTTTGAAAAACGTATGCGATCCCGATATGCTCCCCTTTATCAAAGAAAGGCGGCAAGAAAAGAAACTGACTGTTTATGAGTTGGCGGACGATATTTGTGCAATTCCGCCATGGAACCCGGTACATTTTTTTTACAAAGATCCGGAAAATCTTCTCCTTTTCAAAAGATCTGCTAACTATTGCGACTCAATGCAATTCAGCGTACCTGAGCTGAAAAAAATCTATGGTTATCTGAACGAAGCTTCAGTTGTATTCCCAAATCAAATATCAACAGTGCCACCGGAAAAGAAATACGAAAACAAATCGGATGTCATCATCGGATGGGGCGGTTCTCACGGCCATTTAGAAGATATGGTCGATATAGCAGAAACTCTTATTGACTGGATCATGTCAAAAAACAATGTCCATCTTTTTCTTATGTGTTCAGAACCAATCTGGTCACTATTTAATCGATTGTCTGCTACACGCAAAAAGTGGTTTAAGCCTGGCTCTCTTAATGACTATTATGCATTCCTTGAAAGAATCGATATCGGCCTTGCACCATTGAAAGATACGGCATTCAATAGATCAAGGTCGGACGTAAAGTTTTTGGAATATGCCACTCACGGTATAGTTCCTGTTGTACAAGCAACGGTGCCATATAATTCTACCGTAAAACAAGGAATAACAGGCTTTTTGTTTAAAGATGCGACCGATATGATAGATACCCTCGGAATACTTACGGACGATATACGTCGTATCCCCGAAGTAGGAAAAGCTGCGCGCGACTACGTTACCGAAAAACGCCTCCAGCATCACCACGGAAAAGACAGAACGGAGTTTTATAAGGCAAAACTGGCAGAGATTCGCAACGGTCAATCCGTGAAAAATGATACCAACAAAATATTTGAATCTCTTAATAATATTGAAGGCGCAATATGCAATGGCCAGCATTTAAGATTGCTGCCCACCCGCTTTGAAAGTCTATTGCACGATGGGTTAATCTCTGGTCAAGTAGAAAATAATGCGGCATTGGCCCGGGCACTTTTCCTGGAAGCATCTCAATTGGAACCCGAAAATTATCTCCCTTACCTGTTCGGGGCAAGTTACTCGGAAGATCCTGTTTCTTCATTACAACAGGCCATCGAAAAAAAACCGAATTCAATAAAATCATGGATTATGCTGGGTGAAGAATATGCCAGGCAAGGGGATATTGCCAGATCAGTCCAATGTTTTGAGTCAGCTTCTGAAATTTTCCCTGAATATGAGATCCCATATATGAGGGCTGCTTCACTTATGGAAAAGGTAGGTCTTGATAGAGAAGTGAAAATTCTGACAGAAAAATCTGAAAAACTGATCAGCCCGCTGAAATAAATTGCAGAAAACCGTGCATAACCAAATCCGGTAAGTACGGTAACAGTTTTTGTAACCGTTCACGGTTTACAGTTGTCGGTTCACGGTTAAAAAAACAGAAGGTAGGGGAAAATTATGGGATTCTCTTTTGAAGATTTCTCGTTCCCATGTTCCCGCGTGTTAATGTGTAACGGTAAACGGACAACCGTAAACAGTTAGCAGTTTTTTATATTTTCACTTTGTCCATTAACTGGCGGAATTTTTTAATTAATCTTTCCGGTTGAATGGATAACAGGCAGGGGCTGAACTCTGTATCTTTTTCTTTGGCCTCCGGACATACACCTGTTCTCTTCCACCTGTCTTCCTCTTTAAGGTCATCTTTCCAAACCCTGTCTAAACCACAAGGAGATTTGCATGTAACACCGGAATAGTCGGCGTTTAAAGGTACGATGGTTGGATAATATCGGATCCGCAGATCAGCTCCTACAGGACCGAACAAAACCAGTCCGGGTTTTTCTAAAGCAGCTGCAATGTGGTAGGTACAGGTATCGGCAGAAACAACCGCATCACAGTTCTTGATTGCAGTGACGTAGTCCTGAAGGCTTTTCATCTGATCGCTTAAGTTCAGAACTTCAAGCCCTAAACGACTAATCTGCTCATTGGTGCGCTGAGCATCCGTATGTTCATGAGCAGAAATGAAGAGAACATCGGGGAATTTTTCAGGCAATACGGAAAGAACATCCAGAGGAACATCCCTTGTCATAGTGCTTGTTAACCAGTGTAGGAGCACAATTGGCCGGCCTTGATTTTTTTGCCTCATATTTAAAAAGATATTATCAATGTTTGGGGATTGCGCCAGTTGATCCGGAATGGAGGGGTACTTGTCTTTCACCGTCGTGTAATCAATGTTGAAACAGTATAAACAATAATCTGTCAGGTTCAATTCTTTATAGAGGGACAACGACGTGCCTGGAAAATCAAGATAATAATCTGCCTCCATAAAATGACTCATCCTGACAGGCATAGGAAACAGGCGAGTAACGTCAGGATTTCCTTCATAAAGACAATGACTGACCTTTTCTGTAACCAGCCAGATCTGGGACCCCACTGGCATTTTTAGCTTAAGCTGTCTGATAGCAGAAGCCATCATTATGTGATCTCCGATACCTCCGCTCCTGATAATTATGAGTTTGCTGTTAGCTGGCAACTCTGAGGGAGAGTTCTTTAAAGGCTGAGGAAATCCCGGAATGAGGTGGGCATCGAATTTTGCCTGTAATAAAACTGGGCTATGTCTTGTCAAAAGTATGGACCCGATGGGATCATCGCACATCAGAATATTATTCAGGTCAACTCTTGGGTATGATACCGGTTCCAGATCATACACCTCTCCGAATATAGTCGCCTTTCGCTTTTGACTAACGGCCAAAAATATCATTCCCGCTCACCACTAATATTTTTATGCTCACGTATAAAAAGTTAAAAATGCCTATATTGCTTACTGCAATAAAATATAAATATCTTCCTTAGATTAGCAATATGACTTCTTTTTATATTTCAGCATCAGATAATTGTCAAATCCAAACTGCCTTTCATAAATATCCGATTATTTAACGGCAAATTCTTCCTATTTTATGTGCCATAAAATTGACATTATTCCCCGTAAAAACCATCCAGAAAATATAAAAGCTTGATATTACGAGCATATTGTCCGTAAACGAACTGGCATATTTATTGCTCACATTAAATTGAAAGTTAAAGTTAAAGAAACTTTTTACGAAAATATCATTAAATCTAAACCTCTGTTTTACAAGTACCATGAGGAAAACTTTAGTACATTTCGAAAATTGTCATGGAGGGCATCTTGTAATCCAAGGGGGCGGAGCCTACCCTGAAGTCGAGAAACATTTGCAGATTCAATCTTGTTAAGGAGTTTTATTTAGAATTTGCTCGACCTTATTCAGAATGGAAATTGCATCTTTTGGGCGCCCTGTTTTTATGTATATTTGGCTCATCAAAGCCGCCCCAACAGTCTTTAACATGTTGATATTTATTGGAAGGAGTAGATCAGGCATTTGACAATCCATAAGACTATTCAGTGATTTCAGAGAGTTGCTCATGTCATTTTCTTCATAAGCAAGTCGTCCTCTGAGATACAAGCAGCGAGGATAGTTCTTTTCTATGTCTTCCGCCTTTTCCAGCCATGTCATAACCTCCGGCTGTAGTATCTGCTCTTTCTTTAAACCCAACTCTACCAATTCCAGGGCCGCGCCCAGGGCAAGGTGGCGTTTATCAGGAGCTGCAATGGATAATTCCCAGGCCTTCAGGAACGCTTCTTTCGCGCTGGCATATTTCTTCAAATCCAGCCAGGCCATCGCAGCCATATAGTGAAGGAACCCGTCATCCGGATAGTCCATAAGGTCTTCTTCCAAAAGCTTGATATTGCGCTTTTGTTTTGCAGTTACTGCACTTTGATCCGTATAACCCGTGTGGATAATATTAATTTCCTTAAAAATAATGGGAATTCCTTTTTCCATCAGTGCCGGACGTATCTGCTCATGGACACGATATTTGAATTCGAGACCCAGGGCGTTGGGAAACATTCGAATCTGCGCTGAAGAGATTCCCGTGATTCCGTCTTGCGTGCTCTGTATAACGAATGCAAAGGCCTTTTCAGGAGGGTTTTTTTTTAATTCTGCAATGCTGAACAACGAATTATCCGGAATGAGGTCGTCTGCATCGACATACAAAATCCACGGATTTCGCGCTTCTTTTAAGGATTTGTTTCTTGCGCAGGAAAATGAGTCGTTCCACGGAAAAAAGCTGACTTCAGCACCCATATCCTTTGCCACTTGTATGGTGTTATCTTCTGAGCCAGTGTCTACAACGACAATTTGCTCACAAACAGGTGAAAGGCTTTTAAGCAATGATGTCAAACGATGGGCTTCATTCTTTACAATAATACAACAGGACAGAGAATACATAATATTTTACGGGTATCAAGTTATCAAAAGGATTCAAAACATCTTCATTACAAATTTTAAACCCGGATTTTGCAACAATTATCTGCTGTATAATCTGGGTTTAACAATTTTTTCTAATGCTTGATAGTTATCACACGCATATTTTCACGTCAACTTCTGAAATTTATCATTCTGAAACTTTAAGATGAAATTTAATACGCGCAAAACGGACCGTAATTTAACGCAACGAGAAAATAAAGGAGGTACAATGAATTCACTCAATACAAAACCCTTTTTAGAAAAGAGGGAGGAACAGTTTCAGAAAAGTCAATTGCCTTCCGAGGTTAACTCTGACATTGATAAAGTCAACGAGGAAATCCAGAAGTACCTGGAAAAAGGGGATGTTAGCGCAGCTATGCCTCTCTTTGAAAAGGCTATCCATGAAGGTAATACGAATGAAGAGTTGCTTAACAATCTCGGTTATGCCTGCTGGGAATTGGGGCATAAAGAAAAGGCGCTGGAGTGCTTCTATAACGCTGCTATTTTAAAACCCGTAGATATGGACATCCTGGCAAATTTTGTTGACGCATCTTATGAACTCAGGCAATTCAGCCTGCTCGAAGAATACCTGCGGGTTATGGCAAACGCCAATCCAAAGGTAAATGAATATCTATATCTTCTCGCCGATTGTTTATTTAAACAAGATAGACATACAGAGGCAATAGATGCTCTGGAAGAGCTGCTATCGAAGGAACCTGATTACCCGGGAGCACAAGAGTTGATGGCTGAGTTAAAAAAAAGCAAGGTGGGGTAGCATGCGAAATGACCAAACAGACAAAAACCAAGTTTCATTCACTTAAAAAAACATGATCAACGCCTACGCAAATTATTTCGGAAATCTTGGCTACAACATTCATGGCAGAAATTTTTTCAATGCCCTCGATGCCTTGGAAGATGTGTGCCTGGTAAGTTTCAATAATCCTGAAACCCGTGATGAATTCACGCCTCAGGCTGTTAAAATGTTAAAAAGAGGCTTCTACATCGATTTTAATAATGTTGCTGTATGTCTTGAATACGGAAACTCCATGCACAAATTCTGTGGCAGAAAAAGAATCGGTTATACCGTCTGGGAATCTACGCTTGTCCCAAAAGATTGGATTAATCAGCTCAGGCAGTTGGATCAGGTCTGGGTTCCTTCATCATGGGGTCGTGAAGTTTTTGTTGGAAATGGTATTCCTGAGGACTGTATACAGGTTGTTCCAGAAGGGGTCGACACATCCATCTTTAACCCTGACATTACGAAATTTGATGAACTCGACAATGGGAAATTTAAATTTCTGGTTGTTGGGAAATATGAAGAACGAAAGTGCACAAAAGAAATCATCCTTTCTTTTGCGGAAGAGTTCAACAGGGAAGAACCTGTTGAATTGGTTCTTCTCTGCCACAACTATTTTATTAAGGATTTTGACATAGTAAAGGAGATAGAGAAGCTTAACGTGGCACAGGCGAATATCAGAATTATCAAATATGTGCCCAGCCTGAATGATGTGGCACGGCTATATAAAAGCTGTGACGTCTTTTTGATGCCTTCCCGGGCGGAAGGATGGGGACTCCCTATTATGGAGGCCATGGCCTGTGGCCTCCCTGTCATTACTACCAATTACAGCGGTCAAACAGAATTTGTAAACGAAAAAAATGCTTATATAACTGAAATAAAAGGACTGGTTGACATTAAAGACCCCGTTTTTTTTGATCCGAGGATATACCACGGCCAGTGGGCAGAACCGGATTTTGAACATTTTAAAAATCTTATGCGACACGTTTACGAACATAGAGACGAAGCGAGAAAAAAGGGTGAGTTCGCGGCTAAAGATATGAGACAGAATTGGGAGTGGAGCAATAGCGCACGCATTGCCCACAAACATATATGTGCTTTACGAGAAGATAACTAGAAAAATTCTTTTAAATACAAAAGAGGGCAAACAAACCAAAACTGGAGAGTTTAGAGTAAAATTCCATGAACCTTACAATACCTGGATTATGTTTTCTCACCTCATCAAATCCACTGAAGTTTAACACAGATGGACATGATACGTTATTCAAACCCATGTCAGACGATCCTTGTGCTTCAGAAAACGTATTGGTTCTAACAAACATACATGTCCAAACGCTTCAGTTACAGTCTGTTAAGGGAATTTCGCTCTTTGATCATTTAGATTTGAATGACGACTTCGTGATACCGGAAATTTATGATGGCAGCCAGAATCTTGGAGGAAAAAGTATTCTGATTTTGATGTTGAACGGGTGGGGCGACATGATCCTTATCCAGCCTGCATTGCAGGCATTCTACAAAAAAGCCGCATCATCCGGCAAGTCACCCCACATTACCTTAGGTTGCAATTGGATACATAACTTTCCTTATCCAGATGTGCCGTTCATCCAAGACGTTCGGCCAAATATCTTGACTCTTAAGGAGTTGGGGGAATTTGATCTCCTGGTTAATCTTATCCCTGTTAATCATAAAAGATCTCTTGATAAGTCTATGAAAGATTTATGCTTTGAAATCCTAAAGTTGAATGGGGAAAAGCAAGACATTCCCGCCCCATTTATTGCCCCGGATTTGAATAGGGTTGCACATATTCAACCAGTGTTTGACCGGCTTCGTAAATCAACAGGCAAAAAATTATGTTATGTCAATTGGAAATCGAGATTTGTTCACAAGAATGCTCCACCACAACTATTATTCAAGATTGTGGAGGCGCTCTCTGACCAGTACCAGGCCGTACTATTCAAGGATGCGCCGGTATCCAAAGTAATGCAGAAGGAAATTGACGCATCTGATACTTCAATTATAAACCTGTCTCACCTCATTAATGACTATCATGACACGATTGCAGCCCTTACACTAATGGATGCATTTATATCGGTAGATACCGGCATTGTCCACGCTGCCGGAGCAATGGGTATACCAGGGGTCGCCCTTTTCGGGCCTTTTCCTCCGGAGACACATGTTTCTGACTACCCCTCAATAATTGGAATCAGGGCACAATACGAGGGGAAAATCTGTAAATGTCCCTGTCTTGAAACACATCGTGGTTGTGCGGAACTTAATTTTATTCCGGCAAGTGAGAGTCCCTGCTTTCAAGCAATAAAAGCCACCGAAGTTATTGAGGCATTTAAAAAAATAGTTAAAACATCTAAACATTTCTGATTAATGCGAACGGAATTTACGATGGACATGAAAACAAAAATCCAGAAAGAAAAACCTTACAACAACGCCCCTTCTGCTGGGTCTCCGATGTTTGATAGTCAAACAGATAAAGCAGATGAGCAGATCATCATTTCTAGAAAGCTTGATAAAATAGAAACGCCAGATCTGCCCAGGAACGGAAAAATCAAAACGATACAAGATTTGGCAAAAATTGTTGCAGAACTCCGGACAAAAAATAAAAAAATAGTTCACTGTCACGGAGTTTTTGATCTGCTTCACATTGGCCACATCCGTTACTTCGAACAGGCACGGGAGATGGGGGACATTTTGGTAGTAACTGTCACTCCAGATCAATACGCTGGTGATGGACCAAACCATCCTGCCTTTACAGAAACACAGCGAGTCGAAACAATCGCTTCATTAAGTTTTATCGATTATGTAGCTATCAATAACTGGCCTACTGTCGAGGAAACTTTGCGCCTTTTGAAACCTGATGTATATGTTAAAGGTCCGGAATACAAAAGCAAATTGCCGGAAACGACTGAAACACTTGCAAGTGAAGAGAAGGTTGTTAGTGAGATCGGTGCAAATATTGCCTTTACCGAAGACTTTCATTTCAGTTCCACTAACCTGATTAATCGCTACTTATTGGATCTGCCGGATGAAATTAATAAATATCTTCATCTGTTTCGCCAGCGCTGCACACTCGATAATGTTTTGGGAATCCTTGATAATATGGCTTCACTAAATGTATTGGTTATAGGCGATACGATTCTGGACGAATACCAGTATTGCAATGCAATAGGCAAATCTTCCAAAGACCCTACCCTTGCTCTGAAGTATCAATCCCATGATTTATTCGCCGGCGGTATCCTTGCTGTTGCAAATCATGTGGCTAACTTTGCCAATAAGGTGCAACTTATAACCGTAATAGGGGAACATAACAGCCACGAAGAGTTTATCCGATCACAGCTCCATCCCAATATTTCACCATTTTTTTTCATTCAACCCGATGCACCGACGTTGATAAAACGCCGTTTTATTGACAGCTATTCGACTAACAAACTTTTCGAGGTGTACGTCATGGATGACTCAGGCCTTCCCCCGGAAAAAAACAATGAAGTATGCCGCTGGCTCCAGGACGAACTCTCGGAATATGATCTCGTTATTGCAGCGGATTATGGCCATGGAGCCATAAGTAAAGAAATAGTCCGAACACTTTCAAGAAAATCAAGGTTCCTGGCGGTAAATACCCAGGCTAATGCGGGTAATCGCGGTTTGCATAGTGTGACCCGATATCCACGCGCTGACTATGCGTGCATTGCGGAACACGAGTTACGCCTTGAAACCCGAACACAAAATGGCATGATCCGGCCATTAATGGATTTTCTTGCACAGAAGCTAGGCTGTTCTCAATTCGTAGTTACGCGCGGAAGAAAAGGTTGTGCTGTGTGTGACGAAAATGGGGGATTCGTTGATATACCATCATTTGCCCAAAACATTGTCGATAGAGTGGGCGCGGGTGATGCTTTCTTCTCAGTGACCAGTCTCGCTTCAGCTCTTGGAGCGCCCATCGAGGTTCTCGGATTTATAGGAAATGTGGTGGGCTCATTAGCTGTCGGGACTCTGGGTAATAAAAAATCTATAGATAAAACAAGTGTTCAGAACTACATTACTTCTCTTTTGAAATGATACAACGAAAAGCGGTTTTTTTAGATCGTGACGGGGTGCTTATTGAGGATGTCAATCTTTTAACACGGCGCGATCAAGTTCTCATCTGCAATAAAACCCCTGTAGCGCTGAATGCATTGAATGCATCGGAATATGCGATTTTTGTCATCACGAACCAGCCTGTTGTTGCGCGTGGATTGGCTACGGAACAGGACGTAGAGGAACTTAACTCATTCATAGGAAAAAAGGTGTTTGAAAAATCCGGATGTAAAATAGAACGCTTTTACTATTGCCCACATCATCCGGAAGCTACACTGCCTGAGTATCGGATTAAATGCGATTGCCGAAAACCTCGACCGGGCATGTTGTTACAGGCGGCAAGGGAATACAATTTGGATCTTAGCGCAAGTTTTATGATAGGTGATCGAATTTCAGACATCATAGCCGGGTACAGGGCAGGCTGTACAACCATTCTTGTCAAAACGGGCATGCATAAAGCAAAACCAATAGTATCCGATGCCATGGATTTAACCGTCAAACCGGATCATGTATGTAATGACCTGTACGAAGCATCAGGAATTATATTGAGAGAATATAAATGAAAGCCGTTATCTTGTGTGCAGGAACAGGGAGTCGCCTTGGGAATTTAACGAAAGCCGTTCCCAAACCAATGCTTCCACTGAATGGAAAGCCCCTTCTTGCATACACCCTCAATTATTTGACAAAGTTCGATATTCGCGAAATTGCCATCAATGTGCATTTTTCCCCCGATCAAATTACAGATTACTTTAAGGATGGCCAATCCTATGGGGCCAGCCTCCACTACTCACACGAGGAAAAACTCTTAGGAACTGCGGGGGCTCTGGTCAAATTGGCCCCCTGGCTTGCAGATGAAAAGGAGTTTCTTGTGTTATACGGTGACATCCTAACCGATCAGAATATTTCTCTCCTGATCGACAAACACCATAAGGAGCGAAGTTTCGCGACACTCCTGCTCCATAAGCGAAAAAAATCAAACAGCATTGTAAAAATTGACGAAACGAATCGAATAGCCTGCTTCGAAGAAAGACCATCAGAAGATAAAAAAAGGGGTCTGTTAAAAAACAATGACGATGTATGGGTGAATTCCGGTGTGCAAGTACTGAGCAATGAAGCATTGGACTATATTGTCAATACCGGTGCATTTGACTTGCCACGGGATGTTTACTGTAACTCTGTTGAAAACAAGAGAATATTCGGAGTGCCTTTGACCGGATTCAGAATCGCTATCGATTCACCAGACCGCTATCACGAAGCTGAACAGGCCATTAAGAGAGGAAATTACAAATTTTCTTAAAATAGCCACAGACCCACACAGGCATACACGGAAAATAAGAAAATGAAACATTTTACAGATTACGCCACACGCCTGAACAACATTTTACAGAACCATAATTGGAAAGATGTTCACAAATTGACCGAGGCCTTGCTTATCGTTTGGAAAGAAAAGAAGCAGGTGTTTCTTTGCGGTAATGGGGGAAGCGGTGCCAACGCAATTCATTTTGCCAATGACTTAATTTACGGTGTTTCAAAAGGTAACCGCCCTGGTTTGAAAGTTCATGCACTACCTGCAAATCAATCTGTTATAACCAGCCTTGCAAACGACATTTCTTATGAAAATGTTTTTTCTTATCAACTGGCTGTGTTGGGAGAACCGGGAGATATTCTACTCGCATTTTCAGGAAGTGGAAATTCTTCCAATATTGTTAAAGCGATTCAAAAAGCAAAAGAACTGGAAATGAAAACCTTTGCTTTGCTTGGATTTTCAGGAGGTAAATCATTGGAGTTGGTAGATGTGGCAATTCATTTTCCTGTCGATGATATGCAAATAGCAGAAGATTGTCAGCAAATAGTCGGACACATGATAATGCGTTGGCTGGCGGATAATAGGCATTCTGTACGATGAAAAAAATAACTGAAAAGATACTGGTAATTGGCAGCAACTCCTTTTCAGGTGCCAGTTTTGTTGATTACGTCCTCAGGGAAGGTACGGAAGTGATCGGAGTAAGCCGTTCTCAAGAACCAAATCCGATTTCCCTTCCTTACAAAAGTCAGCAGAATGCTAATTTCCGATTCTACCAAATGGACTTAAATCATCATTTAGAACAGGTTATGGATCTCATCCGTGAGTTTCGACCGGGCTATATAATTAATTTTGCGGCACAAAGCATGGTAGCGGAAAGCTGGCAGAACCCCGAACATTGGTTTGTGACTAACGCGGTTTCCAATGTAAAGCTCCATGATCAGCTTCGCCGATGTGACTTTCTGGAGAAATATGTTCATATTTCTACCCCGGAAGTTTATGGCTCATGTCGCGGATTAGTCAGGGAAAGTACTCCGTACAATCCGAGTACACCTTATGCGGTTTCACGTGCAGCGGCGGATATGAGTTTGATGACCTTTTATAAAGAATATGATTTCCCGGTTGTGTTTACACGTGCCGCAAATGTGTATGGTCCGGGACAGCAACTCTATCGGATTATTCCACGGACAATCCTCTTTTTTCTTATAGGCAAAAAACTTCAGCTGCATGGAGGTGGTCATTCCGTTCGCTCTTTCATTCATATCCGTGATGTAGCAGATGGCACACTTCGTGTGGCTCGTCATGCACCAGCCGGTGAAATTTATCATTTTTCCACTATCAGAAACGTCTCCATACGATCTCTGATCCAGATGATTGCCGAACAGATGAACATATCATTTGAAGACAATGTAGAAGTAGTCGGGGAACGGCCTGGAAAGGATGCCGCCTATTTACTTGACAGTGCTAAAGCTAAAAACACTCTGGGCTGGGAGGATAAAATCAGTTTAGAAGAGGGCATTGAAGAAACTATTGGCTGGGTTAGAGATAACCTGGAAGAGCTTAAAAAACAGCCATTCGATTATATACATAAAGCGTAAAGGAGAGGATCAAAATGCATATTTTATTAACAGGCGGTTGTGGTTATGTGGGGTCGGTTTTGACACCAAAACTTTTAGATCAGGGATTTAAAGTAACCGTTGTAGATATTATGTGGTTTGGAAACTACCTGCAGGAACACAAAAACTTGAAAGTTATTCGACAGGATGTTCGAGATGTGGACAATATCCCTATGGACGGTGTAGATGCGATTATTCATCTCGCTAACGTTTCAAATGATCCCTGCGGAGAGCTGAACGCGAAACTGTCCTGGGAAGTAAATGTACTGGCAACAATGCAACTGATTGAACGGGCAATTCGCCATAAAGTGAAACAATTTATTTACGCCAGCTCCGGTAGTGTATACGGAATCAAAGAAGAACCAGAAGTTACGGAAGATCTGCCCCTAGTGCCAATTTCCGACTACAATAAAACCAAAATGATCAGCGAGCGTGTGCTTCTTAGTTACAAGGATTCGATTCTTATCCAGTGTGTCCGCCCGGCTACAATCTGCGGTTACTCGCCAAGAATGAGGTTAGACCTATCCGTGAATATGTTGACAATGCAGGCGCTGATCAATGGAAGGATTACCGTATTCGGAGGGGAACAAACCCGCCCGAATATACACATGAAAGATATGGTTGAAGTTTATTTGCATTTTCTGGAACATGGCAAAAAGCTCACAGGGATATACAATGCGGGGTTTGAAAATATATCAATCATGGACATAGCAAATAAGGTAGCAGAATTTGCTCCAGCAGAGATCATTGTAACTGAATCGAATGATCCTCGTTCTTACCGTCAGAATTCTGACAAGCTGGTAAATACCGGGTTTCAGCCAAAATACGGTGTTGTGGATGGTATTCAGGAAGTGATCGAAGCCTATCAATCCGGAATGTTGAGGGATAAAGATAATTGTTACAATATAAAAACCATGAAGAAAAATTACGTGTAGCAGGAACCATGAACTATACGGTGTCCGAAATGGAATCCATTGCACGCAAAATCCGGGGGAAGATTGTAGAAATGTCGCATCAATCGGCTACGCCCCATGTCGGCTCATCCCTTTCGTGTGTAGATATCCTGGTGGCTGCTTACTGGGGATTTTTGAAGATAGACCCCCAGAATCCAACACATCCGAACCGTGATAGGTTGATTTTAAGTAAAGGACATGCTGCGGCCGCTTTATATATATCCCTTGAACAGCGAGGGTTTTTCCCGGCTGAATATTTAGCCACATATGCCAAAGATGGTGGAAATCTTCCTGAACATCCCAGCCCGGGATGTGCGCCGGGTGTAGAAGTAGCCTCTGGATCGCTCGGACATGGTTTGCCATTAGGTTTGGGCATGACATTAGCCGGGCGAATTCAGGACAATTGCTATCGGGTCTATGTGGTAATGAGCGACGGCGAGTGCAATGAGGGATCGGTCTGGGAAGCCGCCATGCTGGCGCCAGCTCACAAGCTGGAAAACCTTTCGGCCATTGTAGATTTTAACCGGTGGCAAGCTACAGGACGCAGTGAGGAGGTAACTTCCCTTTCATCTATACGTGACAAATTCGAAGCGTTCGGATGGAGCAGTTACGATGTAGATGGGCATGATATTAAATCCTTGATCGATGTACTGGAAAACGTTCCTGACGGTACAGGTAAGCCCGTTGCTATTATAGCCCACACTATTAAAGGGAAAGGAATTTCTTTTATGGAAGATGACAACAACTGGCATTACCGAATCCCAACTCATGAAGAGGTCATAATGGCAAAGAAGGAACTCGAACTGATATGAGAAACGCGTTTTCTGAAGAACTTACCTCCCTTGCCGTCAAGGATCAGCGAATCGTCCTCCTTTCCGGTGACATAGGAAACAGACTATTTGACAACTTTAAAAGTGAATGTCCCGACCGTTTCTTCAATTGCGGTGTCGCTGAAGCCAATATGACAGGCATGGCGGCAGGCATGGCCCTCTGTGATCTCCGTCCTGTTACCTATACCATTGCCGCATTCAATACTGTTCGCTGTCTGGAACAGATCAGAATTGATGTATGTTATCACAATTTACCTGTAATCATAGTTGGTGTCGGCGGTGGGCTTTCGTATGCTTCCCTGAATGCCACCCATCATTCATTGGAAGACATCGCTTTTTTACGCATGCTTCCGAATATGACAGTAATCTGCCCCGGTGATGCATGGGAAGTACGAGCGGCTTTGCATGCGGCTTTAAACCATGACGGACCGGTCTATATACGTATGGGCAAAAAAAACGAACCGCTTATACATAGTGCCCTTCCCGATTTCACTATCGGAAAAGGTATTATCGTACAACGGGGGACAGATATTTGCTTAATCGGAACGGGGAATATGTTGCCGACTGCCATCCAGGCGGCAGATGAACTTGAAAAACGGGGCATCTCTGTCCAGGTTGTCAGCCTGCATACCGTCAAGCCGCTGGACAAAAAACTACTCACAGAAGCCTTTGCAAAGTTTTCCCTCGTTGCAACCATTGAGGAACACAGCATATCAGGCGGCCTTGGCGGGAGTATTGCCGAATGGTTAGTCGAACAACCACATCTCAAAGCACGGTTTCACCGTTTTGGAACATCTGATTCCTTTATGTACAACGCTGGCAAGCAAGATTACGCGCAAAAATATTTTGGCCTGACACCCGAACAAATCGTAGAAAAAATAACAGAGCTACAACAAAATTCAACACAAATTAATAGAAAGTCATTACAAACATGAAAACAACTTCCGCAGTTTTAGTTGAAACCGGAAAACCTTTGGTGCTGGCCGAGCTTGATATTCCCGTATTAAAGCCCGGTCAGGTGTTGGTTGAAATCACACATAGCGGCGTCTGCCATACCCAAGTACTTGAATGCCGCGGCTATCGTGGCGAAGATAAATTTTTACCCCACTGCCTGGGTCACGAGGCCGGGGGCATCGTTCGTGAAATCAGTCCCGGTGTCATGAAAGTCAAGCCAGATGATCGGGTTATTCTTTCATGGATTCAAGGCTCGGGAGCCAACGTACCCGGAACGATCTATAATTGGAATGGCCGAAACGTAAATGCCGGGGCGATAACTACCTTCAGCCGCTATTCCGTAATCAGTGAAAACCGATTGACGGTTATTAAGAATGACCTGTCTCTTCAAGATGCAGCCCTGCTGGGTTGTGCCATACCTACAGGTGTCGGTTCCGTATTCAATGTGGCTCGACCGAAACCGGGACAGACTATTGCGATTTTTGGAACCGGTGGTGTTGGTCTGTGCGCTGTCAACGGTGCTTTCATCGCCGGCTGCACACCTGTAATAGCTATTGATATCTTAGACACCAGACTCAAGCTGGCAAAAGATATGGGAGCAACACACTGTATTAATGCAGCCAAGACAGATCCCATCAAGGAAGTCAATCATATCTGCCCGGGTGGTACCGATTTTGCCGTTGAATCGAGCGGTCGGCCTGATGTAATGCTTCAGGCCCTGAACAGTGTCCGCAACCAGGGCGGCACAGCGATTATTATCGGAAACGCTCGCTTCGGAGAACGAATCTCTCTTGACCCTTCCATTCTCAATCAGGGAAAACGTTTACTTGGAACCTGGGGCGGTGACAGTCAACCCGATAGAGACTACCCGCTATATGAGAGACTTATTGGTGCAGGCAAACTAAACGTCCGGCCGCTTATGTCGAAAACCTACCCTCTCCACAAGATCAACAATGCCATAACTGATCTTGAAACGGGAAGAGTCGCCCGACCTATTATTGATATGACAAATGAATGAAAGTGCTTCAATGATTATCGGCGTTGATTTTGATAATACCATCGTCTGCTACGATGAAGTATTTCACAAAGCGGCAATGGAAAAGACGTTAATCCCGAATAACTTGCCCGTCTCAAAAGGACAAGTGCGTGACCATCTTCGGCAAAAAGGTCAGGAAGAAAAATGGGCAGAGTTGCAGGGTTATGTATATGGGGCTCGAATGCTGGAAGCAACTCCGTTTCCCGGAGTGCTGGATTTTTTTTCCTGGTGCAAAAAACAAGGTGTTTCTCTCCGTATTATAAGTCATCGGACGCATACACCATTTATGGGACCAAAATACGATTTGCATCGCGTCGCCAGAGAGTGGATAAAACACTACGGATTTTTTGAACGAACAGGTTTATCTCCTGAGCACGTGCATTTCGAACTGACAAAACAGGAAAAGTTGAACCGCATTGTCCAAGAAGAGTGCGATCTTTTTATCGATGATCTTCCCGACTTCTTAGCAGAACCTGGATTTCCTGCAAATGTCAAACGTATTTTATTTGATCCAAACAAACGCTATCAGAATGAAAATCACTTCCAACATGCCACCTCATGGAATCAGATCATGCGGTTGATCATGGAAAGAGAGAAAGTTGTTTTAAATATAGACAATCTAAAAGGACCCGTTTCTTCTTTACTATCTAAGATTGGACTCCACGGAGATTTTGAGATGCATCCGCTACGGGGAGGAGCGAACAACAGGGTTTTCCGTATCGATGCAAACAGTTCTCAGTTCTGCCTGAAGGCCTATTTCCAACATCCTGATGATCCAAGAGATCGTCTGGATGCAGAGTTTTCATTTGCCGGTTTTGCCTGGAAAAAAGGAATTCGTTCAATTCCACAACCACTTGCTTGCGAGAAAGAAAAAAGGATCGCTCTTTATAAGTTTATTCCGGGAGAGCGGTTAAATTCAGAAGAAATCACTCAAGATATGGTGAGGCAGGCCCTCCAATTTTATAATAACCTGAATAAACAAAAGGAGCAACCGGAGGCAAACCTTCTACCAATGGCATCCGAATCATGTTTTTCCATTGACACCCATCTTGAAAGGGTAAACTCACGGATCAATAAATTACTGGAACTGAATGATCCATCTCCTATTGGAAAAGAGGCAGCACAGTTTATCCACAATGATCTTTTTGAAATGTGGAACGACGTACTAGAATCGGTCAAACAAAAGGGTGATCGTTTAAATTTGAAACTGGAAGAAGAACTTGATCGCTCAGACTGGTGCCTTTCCCCGTCAGATTTCGGCTTTCATAATGTCATCTTGGCTGATGACGGAAAATTATATTTTCTCGACTTCGAATACGCCGGGTGGGATGATCCGGCAAAAATGGTCTGTGATTTTTTCTGTCAGCCGGCACTGCCTGTACCCTTTGACTATTACAATTATTTTTTATCCGAGGTACAAGCCAGCCTGAATAACCCGGAATATTTCAGGCAGCGTGCGGACATACTTCTCCCCGTATACAGGATAAAATGGTGCTGTATCATGTTGAATGAATTCTTACCTGTGGAGAATGAAAGAAGGAAGTACGCATTGAATTATAAAGATAACAGAGAAATGCAACTAAACAAGGCAAAACAATATTTTATCAGAAAAAGTTAAAATGACAGAAATAATACATGGCGATTTGTTAAGGAGGATTAGTTGGTTAAATTTGAAGGATGACAACCTAAAACTAGACTACTATAACTCAGACCGTGGCGTATTTATTGAGTCTCCCACTTTGTGCAGTAAGGACTTTGTAGAGTCTTTATTCAGAATTTGTATGGGCCGTAATAAGGAACGTTGTTTTTTTAGAGCAAAAACCCATACCGGCATTGCAAACGAACGTTAATCTGTAACATACAGGAAATAAAAGAGTTACCGGTTATAGGTGAAGAAATGCAAAAAGAATCCCAATACTCTTTGAAAGAAAAGAGGGAAGAGAGACCCTTTATTGATTTCTACCGTCGACATGGAATTTCTCCGGTGTCACAAAATATTTCGAACCTCAAGAAACACCTTGAAAGACGCAAGGCACTTTATAGACATTTAGGAATTCCTCCAACCCTCGTCAAAGATAGGACTGTCATTGAATTCGGTCCAGGCAATGGACATAACGCTATTTATACCACCAGCCTGAATCCCTCTCGGTATGTATTGGTGGATGGAAATCCTACGGGTCTGAAAAAAACCAAGGAACTGATGTCAGAGTATTCATTGGGGAAAACGAAACATGATTTCATTGAATGTATTATTGAAGACTATACCGATGACCGGTTGTTTGATTTTGTTCTGTGTGAAGCGGTAATTCCCTTGCAGAATAATCCAAAAGAATTCTTAAGAAAAGTAGCAAGATTTGTTGCTGTCGGTGGTGTGCTTGTCATAACATGCATGGATAGCGTGTCAATCTTGAGTGAGATGTTGAGACGCCTCTTGGGATCATTGATTGTTAAGCAAGAAGTTGACATTGATACCAGGCTAAGAATGCTTCTTCCTTTTTTCAAGAAACATCTTGAAACCTTGGAAGGCATGAGTCGACCACACGAAGACTGGGTTCTCGACAACATCCTGCAGCCCTTTATTGGCGATTTCATGTCAATTGAGGATGCGATCAATTCCCTTTCATGCAATTTTGATGTTTATGGCTCTTCACCGCATTTTTTTTCAGATTGGAGATGGTACAAGGATATTCATGGCCATCATGAAAAGTACAATGAAATAGCCATCGATGCATATTGTCAAAATATCCATAACTTAATAGATTACCGCTTTGTATTCCGCCCTAATCCGATAAACATTAACAAGAGTATTCTGGAATTATGTTCTAATATATGCAAATCGGTGTTGAGCTTTGAGCTCACGAGAGAAGCCAATTATTTGGTTGATATTAGAGCTAATTTGATAAAATTAAGCAAGATTATCAAGGATTTTGCTTATGATACATCGGAATCGCTCGATGACTTTATTTTATTACTCGATAATTATCTTCTCTCTAAGAAGATTTCAGATTGCGGAAAATTCGTTTCTTTTTTTGGACGTGGCCAGCAATATCTGAGTTTTATTAGGAGGAGTTGAAGGGGCGTTTCTTCGAAGGAGGATAAAATTTATTAATGGCATACATTGACTTTATTTCAGCGGTTCACACGAAGACGAAACGCGATTATCTGGGGCGTGTCAACGAGTATCCCAAGGTCGAGGCGGCAAAAAAAGCAAAAAGATGGGGATATGATTATTGGGACGGAGACAGACGCATATGTTATGGCGGGTATTATTATGACGGGCGTTGGGCCAAAGTAGCCGATGCAATGGTCAAGCACTACGGGTTGAAACCGGGAGACCGGGTACTTGATGTGGGATGCGGAAAGGGATTTTTATTGTACGACTTTACGCAGGTTTTACCTGGAATCGAGGTGGTAGGAATAGATATTTCCGATTATGCCATCGAGAATGCAAAGGAAGAGGTAAAGCCTCTCCTGAAGGTCTGTCCCGCAAAGGAACTGCCCTTCGAAGATAACAGCTTCGACCTTGTCATCTCGATAAACACACTGCACAACCTCTATTGTCATGAATTGGAAACCGCTCTGCGGGAAATAGAAAGGGTCGGCAAAAAGAATAAATATCTATGCGTTGAGTCCTACCGTAATGAGGAAGAGAAGGTCAATTTACTTTACTGGCAGGTGACATGCGAGATGTTCTGTACACCCGAGGAGTGGCAGTGGTGGTTTGATCGGTGTGGCTATACCGGCGATCATTCGTTTATTTATTTTGAGTAAATTATTAGATTTGCAATAAATTATCTTAGTAAGGGTCGATAAATATGTATTGTGAAAAAAAACTGCTTCACTTGCAGCAAAAGGAAAATAAGCAGGAGAATCTAAGAACTATTTCCCCTGATACGACAGCAAAATGCAATATGAATAAATTCAAAACTAAAGAGCCACAATACCAATGTTGCATTGATTTCAAAAGGAAGTATGGCTTGCAAAACCTCGGGCTCATGAGCAGCCATACCTGGATTACAGACCCCAAACGACTTGTCTTTGTCCTTTCCAGATATAAGTTTGTGGCCAAAATGTTCAGCGGCATGAACACGGTATTAGAAATAGGGTGTGCCGATGCCCTCGGTACGAGGATCGTGAGTCAGGAAGTGGGATCATTGACAGCAATCGATTTTGATCCTGTTTTCGTTGAGGATGCCAAGAACAGCATCATCGAACCACATGTGTTCGAATGCATCGTTCATGATATTCTTGAGGATGCTGTTCCTCGTTGTTTTGATGGAGCGTATTCACTGGATGTAATAGAGCATATTCCTCAGGAAAAGGAGAATCTATTTATATCAAATATTGTTAAATCCATAAGCCCGTGCGGTACGTTAATAATAGGCACACCTTCCCTGCAATCTCAAATTTATGCATCACCACCCAGCAAGGAAGGTCATGTCAACTGTAAGGACCATAAGCAACTCAAAAAGTTGCTGTTGAATTTTTTTAACAATGTTTTCGTTTTTTCTATGAACGATGAAGTCGTTCATACCGGTTTCTACCCGATGGCTAATTATTTTATGGCCTTATGTTGCTATCCCAAAATATTGTCATGAGTTACATAAAATGATGCATCAAAAATATTATATGGTTATCGGTGGGGATGGATTCCTTGGCCGCGGTATTGCCGAAACACTGAAAAAATCAGGAAAGAGAGTGATTACGACCTCGCGAAAAAAACAGAATTTATCGGATTCGTGCATTTATCTCAACATGACCGGGGATATTTCGTCTTGGGAAGTTCCGAATGACGTGGGTGTCGCTTTTTTTTGTGTTGCAGTCACGTCAAGAGAACAATGTCGTGCTCATCCTGATAAAAGTAGAAAAATCAATGTCGAGAACACCACAAGCATTGCTTCAAAACTTGCGGATAAGGGAACTGCGATCATTTTCCCATCGACCAATCTGGTTTTTGATGGTCTTCAACGCCTCTGTAAAATTGATGACCCGGTCTGTCCTCTTACTGAATATGGCAGGCAAAAAAGAGAGACAGAAACTGGGCTCTTGAAACAGGGGGGAATTATCACAATAGCACGCTTTACAAAAATCTTTGGCCCTGAAACTCCTCTTGTTTTGAACTGGATTGAGCAGCTTCAAAGAAAAATCCTTATACGCCCATTTTCTGATATGGTATTAGCACCTGTATCAATTGACTTTACAGTAAATGCACTCATTGAAATAGCAAATAAACAGAGTTGCGGTATTTGGCATATTTCCGCAAATAAAGACACTACATACGCGGATTTGGCCAGGCATCTTGCCCGGAGGATGGGTATCAGTCAGCAATTTATTCAACCGATAAAAACAAAAGATTCGGGGTTGGTGTTTGAGTCAATTCCACAACATACAACCCTGGATGCCACCCGCTTACAAAAAGAATTAGGGATACATCCGCCTGACCCATTCGATGCCATAGATTCCATAATTGGAAGTTACTATGAAAACAAAGACTGTTAAAAATGAATCCCACCGTTGTCACATTTGTTATACGCATGGGGTAGAATTATTTCCTGTTTATTCCAATTTTTATCGAGTAACATCGGATTGTAAACCATGGCAGCAAGGCGGAAAACTTGGTGTGTGTCGATCGTGCGGATGTGTTCAAAAGATCTGCGATGATGATTTCTATAATGAATGCAGCCAGATTTATGATTCATATTCTGTATATTATCAAGGTGGGGATCAAGAACAAAAGACTTTCGAACAGTCAAAGGGCATGTCTCGATACCGTTCCGAGTTACTCTTGACTGAAGTTTTTAAGCGATTTGATTTACCATCAAAGGGACGCCTTTTGGATGTAGGTTGCGGAAACGGCAACTTGCTCCGATCTTTTTCAGCATTATACCCTTATTGGATTCTTGCAGGTTCAGAACTCAACGGAAAATACAAGCAAGTCGTTGAACAAATCGAAAATGTTGAAGCATTGTATGCCTGTGATGTGGAAGAAATTTCTGGTCAGTTTGATATGATTACCATGCTTCACTGTCTGGAGCATATTATTGATCCGGTGAATTTTCTGAGGAAATTGAGGAACAAAATCAATCGAGGAGGTCTGTTGCTTATAGAAGTTCCTGATTATACACAGAATCCTTTTGATTTGATTATCGCCGATCATTGTTCGCATTTCAACATGGAAGATTTAAAGAAATTGTTTCATGTTTCTGGTTTTGAAATCATAATTGCTACAAGTGACTACATATCAAAGGAATTAACCTTTTTGGTTCGTAAAAGTGAGGATTGTGCGAATGCTGAGAGCCTGAAAAGAGAAAACTCACATCATCACAATGCCACGATGAAGGCATTGTGGTGGTTAGAACAAACTGTTCACAAGGCATTCACAATAGCTGAACAAGGTGATTTTGGCTTATTTGGCATAGCTGTTGCTAGCACATGGTTATGTAGTGAACTTGGTGATACTGTTACTTTTTTTGTAGATGAAGATGCCTCTCGAAGAGAAAAAGAGTTTATGGGGCGCAAAGTCTATGATCCCAAAGATGTTCCAAGTGACTGGAATGTTTTGATCGTTTTTCCTTTCCAGATAGCAAACAATATATGGAAGCGGATGAAATCCTATAATGCAATATTTCATTTACCTCCAAGTGATGAACAATATTTTGAGGAAAGAAGTAATGCAACCTAAAACAATACTGACAGTCATTTTGGCCGAACTGATGGTAAAATCGCCGGTAGGCGTGCAATTGAAATGGGTTGATGAAATCAATGGGGTGCCTTCACCCAGAAAGAAAAAAGTAAGGAACTAATAGATGAAAGGGTCATTAGCCAAAATAGTGGTGAACGAACATAATGGCGCACTATGTTTGGAATTAACGATTAACGACAAGATAAGCTGGCGTGAAACAAAGCTCAATTATGTCGAAACAGGCAGGGATGAGCTTATATTCTACTGGATTATGAATACCGTAAAACCACTCTTTTTTGAAATGCCACTGGATGAAATAGCAACTGAATGTTCTCAAGATAGTTATGAACATTTTGGAAGTATTCTTGAGACATGTTCATCTATTATCAAGACTACTAACGATACAATAAGCACATATAGTCACTTAAGAAACGTAGCAAAGGATTACGAAAATATTCTTTTTTTTAATGTAGATGAAAACGCTAGATACAAAGGTTTATATGAGAGGTTTTGCCGTGAGAATAAAAAAAATATTTTGTATTTAAATATGAGTTCGGGCTTTAATCCAAACACACGTACATGGGAAAATGAAGATGTTCCTATGCCGTTGAGCGATCTAATCAATTTTATAGCTAAAGAAGAAATCAAGAAAACAGTATCGATTAACCTCTACTTTTTACTCTCGTATCTAAATAATACCCATGTTTATCTAATACCACTCTTTCTGTATCTTGGAGTTGAATTTATTATTTTTGATCAAGATGCTTATGAGTGGGTGCCATCTGGATATTTGACAAAATCATTCTATAACTGTAATTATTTCGATAGTTTTACATTCTTTCCTGCATTTCACGAGTATTGGGATAATAAATATCAATTAACTAACGTTCACTATGTTGCGTTTCCTCAGAACTATGGAAATGAAAAAGAAACACGAACCATTAATAAAGATTATGCAATTCTTATTCTAACTAATTCCAGGCTTGGAAATGTAAAACCTTGGATTAATAGAATCATTTATCTTCTCGATCAAATACCACCGGGTTCGGTGTTTACTGAAGTCCAACAGTGGTACATGGCATTGAGGCATATGATCTTAAAAATTATGAAATTTGATGAGTTTGAACAGATACATTTCAACAGTTCATTACACCAATTCTTCTACATTGTTATGCAATTTTTAAAATATGAGATTATTGATAGCATTGACACAACAAGAAAAATAGAAATTTATGGAGATGTTGGATGGCAAAAAGTATTTCCGGAATATTACGAAAAACGATTGAATGGCAAAGAAATTGATGATTTGTTTCTGAAAAACAGTCATCTTTATCTGCTGTTGAATTATGGGTTTTCTTACCTTGAAACAAGCGGACCGGTCTACGATGCAATTAAAAAAAATGTTCCGTTCATAAATATACCGCCCATGGTTAAGACGAGTTCATTTGAGGGTTTCAAACATATTGAATACAGAAATAAGGAGGAGTTAAACTATCTGATCAGGAATATTCGAACGGTATTTGATTATGAGGAACTGAACGAATCGATACGAACATATAGGAAGGTTTTGAATGATAGCGTAAGGGAACTTGAAGAGAAATTAGTGTTTGATAGAAATATTGTAACTCAAGGAAGTGCGTTTGATGCTGAACGTAAAGAACATCAATTATTGATAGATCAGGTGACAGAAGAATATATTAACCAGAATGCTGAATTATTGAAAGAAACATTCAGAGTTCTGTCTCTTAACGAACCCATTCAATATGATGTTTCTAAATCAAGATATTTCAACAAAAAATACGTACAAAGAATTCTGAAGTTGATCAGGGATGAACAGGATTCAGCGGCGTTTGCCTGATTTGAATTGAACTGCGAGCGCATTCCCCGCTGCTTGCGGCGGGGTAAGCGAGCGAATACAAACAAATATTTTCCTTAACAATAGAAGATTCGCCGCAACTTGTTGCGGGGAGCTTCAATAGAGACCTGCCAGCCATTAATTTTCAAACATAAAGCAAGCCAGCAATTTGGATATCTGACAATGGGTTATCGTATATTTTTTTTCTGCCACAGTGCAGGGCTTTTAGACAGAGATCTGCACAATGCGTTTTGTGAGGCGGGTGCCGAGGTTCATATGGAAGAGATCAACTTCTTCCACACACCGGAAGGTCATTTAGCAGAAGCTTATAATTTTGAAGATATAGCACAAAAGATCAGAAACTTTCGACCAGACTTTGTCTTCTCCATAGAAGGACACGGACAGGACATTGAAGGCACATTTTCCCGAATGTATGCCATTCTTGGAATCCCCTATGTAACCTGGTTCGCTGATGAACCGCCGCTCGTTGATGGCTGGGGCAACAGATATTGCCCGGAAAATTCTTTATTCCTGATATTTGATGAAGCATATATGCCAGATGTGCGGACATTAGGGTTCTCTAACATCGAGGTGTTACCACTTGGAACAAACACAAAACGCTGGTCAATTGAAGTTGAAGGACATGACAAAAAACCCTTTGCTGTTGAAAATATATCTTTCGTCGGCAAGTTAGCAACCAACCAGGTCAAATATTTAATTGACAACCTCAAGAACTACTGGCCGGAACTTGAACCGGAAATCATCGATTCAGCCACAAACAATTTTATCAATCACACAAATAAGGGAATCGAATGGGCTCTCGAAAAAAACCTATCAGTAAATGGCCGCGTTCTTTCCCGTCCCTCGGAGGTTGCCTGGAAATTAGCCGGCAGCCTGATTGAAAGGAAGGCAAGCCTGGTGAACCAAGTTAATCACATATCTGAATTATTATCTCTGGGTATAGCTGTATACGGTGACGATGAATGGAAATCTTATATTGATCCAAAATACGTGCGTGAAACAATCGATTATTACGGACAGCAAATCAGAGATGTCTATCGATTCTCAAAAATAAACCTGAATATCTCCAAATTTCAATTGCTCACGACTGTTAATCAAAGAGTCTTTGATGTACCCGCGGCAAGTGGATTTCTTTTAACCGACTTCCGCCCAAAGCTGGAAGACTTTTTTGCCATCGATAAGGAAGAACTGAAGCGAAAGTCAATTTATTACCTTGAACATGAGAAGGAACGCCTGCGGGTAATTGAAAGAGCAAAGGAACGGATACTCAAGGAACATGATTACTCACTGCGTATAAAGAAGCTGCTCTTGTGGGTGGCACGATTAAGGTGCAGTGAATTGTACCGTAGATTCGCAGATAATATCAAAACAGATAAAAACTTTGAAGCGGTCAGAAAAAATCTCAGTTTAACAGAAGAGACAGACAACACAGACAGGTTATTGAAAACGGTTTAATCATTGTCCTTCCCTATGGCCAATCGGTCACAACAAGGTATTAACATCATAGAAACAATCTATTTTTCAGATGCTATTGCTTAGTCTCTATGGGCATGCGAATACATTCATGATGAACGCGATAAAATAACGGAGAATAAATATGCGAATATTAGTAGTCGGTGCAATACAGGGTGGTACAGTGCCAATAGGCCACGCCATCTGTTCGGCATTTAATCAATTAGGACAGGATACCTGTTTTGTTGATTTTTCTGACCTTCTCGAAGAATTCAAAGAGGTCAGGTCTGTTGATGACTTTGAGCAATCCTGCCAGTTTCACGTCAAATACAAAACCAGACTATTAGAAAAGGTTGTTGATTTTGTGCCTGATGTTATTTTCGGAGTTGCCCAATCTCCACTGAATGACACCGAAATCCTAACAGAATTGAAAAAAGCCGGTATCACTCTGTGTTATTGGTTTCTTGAAGATTATCAGATTTTTGATTACTGGAAAGCAATTGCACCATATTTTGATTATTTTTTTACCATACAAAAAGATCCGTTCTGGGAACAGTTGAAAGAAATAGATTGCCACAATTATCACTATTTGCCCGCAGCGTTCGACTCTGATTTGGAATGTCCCGCAAAGGAGAGAGAACCTGCAATTCCTGTTTCCTTCGTTGGAGCACCTTATCTTAACCGAGTTCATTTCTTTGGTAAATTAAGCCGAGGTGATTTTAAAATCTATGGGGATGGATGGGATAAGTATTCTAACCCGTCAATTGTTGTCGGCGACCGTCGAGTAACGGAATTGGAGGCCCGAAATATTTACCAGCGGTCTCTTATTAACATCAATCTCCATTCATCGACCATTGCCAACGGCTTTGGAAGAGGAGACTTTATAAATCCCAGAACCTTTGAACTGGCCGGCCTTGGGGTATTTCAATTGACCGATATGCGGAAACTGCTGCCATTTCATTTCGATCCTGCTGATGAAATTGTGGCGTTAAGCAACTGGGAGGACATGCAAAATGCAATAGACTATTTTCTTGAGCATGATGCAGAGCGAGAGATGTATGCAAAAAGGGCGCAAGAGCGTGTATTAAATGAACATACATATCTACACCGGGCACAGGAGATTTTGAACATCATATCTTAAAGTCCATTCTTTAGATATGCTATTCCAAAAAATCTATATCAACGAACACATTGAAGATTCGAAGGGAGACATAACGTGGAAAAAAAAAGATTCTTAATCATACATCTCAGCCGCCTCGGTGACATGCTCCAGAGCCTCCCGGCTATAAAATTATTAAAGGAAGAACAGCCCCAAAGCAAAATTACCTGCCTGGGTATAGCAGAATTTTGTCAAATCCTAAAAAATGTTCCATGGATTGACAATTTGGTCACCATCCCATGGCATGAAATCAGCGTAGTCATGGGGGAACATGATGAAGTACGAGTTGAAGCTCTTGATCGCCTGTTGCAAGAGATCCCCGAGCTTAACAAGGAATATGATACGGTGATTAACCTGACCCATAACTGGGGCAGCACTTACTTATCAGAAAAAGTGAAGGCCAGGGAAAAAACCGGGAGGGTCTTTTCGGAAAATGATGAAGTTAAAGTATCCGGGAAATGGGGAAAATACCTTTTTGCTATGGTTAAAAACCAGGAAGACAATTTATTTAATCTGGTCGATATTTATATGGGGATGGCCGGTGTGGCCAACAGACCTGTAGCACAATATCTGCCTACTAAACCTGAAACTGATTCCATCTGTATCTCTCATTTAGCAAATCTTGGCTACGATACCGGCAAGTTATCTATTGGTTTTCAGCTCGGAACAAATAATTTTAACAAGAAATGGCCCTTGGAAAAATTTGTCAAACTGGGCCAAATCCTTATTAATGATTTGAATGCCCAAATAATACTGTTCGGTTCTTATAGTGAAAAGGAATTCGCGGACAGGTTTAAAAATTTGGCCGATTACCCTTTTATCAGTCTCATAGGACAAACTGATTTGGAGGAAATAGGATCATATTTAAAACAAATAGATGTACTTGTAAGTAATGATACAGGCCCTATGCATATTGCCGCCGCGGTTGGAACTAAAGTTGTCGGAATCTTTTCGGGAATAGCTTATTTCGGCGTTGGTGGTCCTTACGGTTCCGGCAATATTGCCATTCAGTCAAACTATTCCTGTGCACCGTGTACAGGGTCAACCGCTTGTTCAAATCCGCTGTGCAGGCAAAGCATCAAACCTGAAACAGTGGCACAAGGAGTCAAAATAGCCTTAGGCCGGGAAGAAAACCTGTCATTTTATGATAACGGGGCAAGCCTATATAAAGCTTCTTTCAACGCAAACGGAACACTGCAATATCAATTGATCAATAAAAACACAGACAGCTTTCTCCCATGGTTGCAATTGTCCAACTACACAAGGGCGGTTATCGGCCGAAATCTTTGGAGCAACTGGCTCGGCCTGCAATCAACCACTATTGATTCTGATTCAGGAAAACAAAATGGCCAGTTAGATGAAGTTCTGTCGGATTTTTCCCAGGCCTGCACTTCTTATAAGGGAATATATGGGGATGGAAAAAGATTGTGCCAAAAGATAATCAGTGAATTTCAAAAAGAAAATAAGAATTTCCAAATGATACAGATTATGGTTGATTCCTTAAGGCAAGTTGAAGAAAGGATAAAGGCCATGGAAGGCCCTTTGTCCTTTCTTAAAGAAATTCATGGTTATTATATGGCCGAAACTAAAATGTGTGATTTTCCCGAGCTTGCCAACGAATTTCTGGAGACATATACGGTATTAAATAATATCTCCACAAGTTTCGAAACATCCCTGCAGCAAATTGCCTGCCACCGGTAATCTAATAAAATATGCGAAACGAACAACATACACACAAAGAGCCCCCATCAACATGTAGCCGGCAACTATCAGAAAATGCATTGGCAATGGCTATCCGCAATCATGAAGCCGGCCATCTACAGAAAGCAGAAGACATTTACCGTAAGATTCTTGAAAAGAATCCAAATAATTCTGACGTGCTAAATTTAATGGGTATTCTTGCCAACCAAAGAAAAAGGCCTGCTGATGCCGAAGATCTCATCAGGCAAGCCATTTCAAAAAACGGCCTGGTTCCGTCTTACCACAACAACCTTGGCATAATATTGCAGAGTCAGGGCAAACTTGACAATGCCATCCAATGTTATCAAAAAGCCTTGACCCTGGAACCGGACTTTACAGAGGCTCATATTAACCTGGGCATAACGCTTCAGACTCAAGGCAAGCTTGATGATGCTATCAAACATTATCAAACTGCTCTGCACCTGCAACCAGATTTGGCAAAGATACACTTCAACATGGGGGTTGCCCTTTATGATCAAGGTGAATTTGACGCGGCGATTGAGTCATATAAGAAAGCAATTCAATTGGAACCAGGTATCGCTGAGGGATACAACAATCTTGGCCTTGCGCTTGGAAAGCAGGGTAAACTTGAGGAGGCTATTGAACATTATAGAAAGGCAATTCACATAAAGCCGGATTACGCCGAGGTGCATGGCAATCTTGGTACTGCGCTTAGAGATCAGGGCATACTTGGAAAGGCCGAAGAATGTTACAGGCAGGCAATCCACCTGAAACCGGACTGTGCTGAGATACATGGTAATCTTGGTACAATACTCAGGGATCAAGGAAGACTTGGGGAGGCCATTGAGTGCTATCAAAAGGCGCTTTACCTAACCCCGAATTACCCTGAAGGCCACAACAATCTTGGCGGTATATTCAGAGACCAGGGTAAAATTGACAAGGCTATTGAATTTTTTCATAAAGAGCTGCAATTGAAACCCAACTTATCGTTTGTTCATTCCAACCTTCTGCTTACTTTACACTACAATGACACAATTGATCCGATTCAGTTATTTTCGCATCATCAGCAATGGGCAGAACAACAAGCCACTCCAGTTTCAAAAAAAACGCAATCTCACATCAATGACAAATCACCAAACCGCCGTCTCCGCATTGGTTACTTTTCTCCGGATTTTCGGATGCATTCCGTGGCTTACTTTATAGAACCGATACTTTCTTCTCACAATCCCGACACATTTGAGATTATTTGTTATTCGAATGTCATTTCTCCCGATCTGGTAACACATCGTCTCAAAGGCCTGGCAAGCTGTTGGCGAAACATTGTTGGTATGTCCGACGAACGGGTGGAGGATTTGATACGTAACGACCAGATAGACATTCTCGTTGATCTTGCAGGGCACACAGCCAATAACCACATGCTCCTTTTTGCCAAAAAGCCGGCACCGGTGCAGGTGACCTACCTGGGGTATCCGAACACTACGGGCCTGCCAACCATGGATTACCGTATAACAGACGAATGGGCCGATCCCATTGGTCAGACGGAGCATTTACACACAGAAGAACTGACTCGACTTCCCAAGAGTTTTCTTTGTTACAAGCCTCCGGAAAATGCTCCCGAAGTATTGAGTCTTCCTGCTCTGAGTAAGGGTAATGTAACATTTGGATCATTTAATAATCGATCCAAAGTTACGCCTGAAACAGTAAAAATCTGGTCGGCCATTTTAAAAGCAGTTTTGAATTCCCGATTGATATTGAAATCGAAGGCCCTTAACGACAAGGAAACATGCCAAGTCCTCCGGGAAATGTTTTTTGAAAATGGTGTGTCGCCAGAACAAATCGAACTTGTTGGTTACCTCCCTTTCGAACAGCATCTACGACTTTACAACCGTATTGATATCGGCCTGGATACATTTCCCTATAATGGAACCACAACCACCTGTGAAGCCATGTGGATGGGAGTTCCCGTGATTACATTGGCGGGAAAGTCTCATGCCTCTCGTGTCGGAGTAAGTCTGCTATCTAACGTAGGGTTATCTGAACTTATTGCCGAATCGACCGAAGACTACATAAAAAAGGCCGTAACCCTCGCCGACAATTTAGATAAACTCCAGGATCTGCGAGCAAATTTACGTCCTTTGATGGCCCGTTCTCCCTTGATGGATGCAACAGGCTTCACACGATCCTTGGAAGCAGCGTATCGTAAAATGTGGAAGCGGTGGTGTGTACATGCCCAAAATCAGCATCAGAAAAATAAAACCTCACATTCTCATGCCGAAAGAGAACACACCACGCCTAAACCGATTACTTCAGAATGGGGTTGACCATGAACAAAAAGAACAGAGTGACGAGTAAATACAGAAAACTGCACATCGGTGGCAAGATTCCCCATTCGGACTGGGAGATATTTAACGCTATACCCGACACAGATGTGGATCATGTTGGGAATGCCAAAGATTTATCATGCTTCAGCGATGAAACCTTTGCCGAGATCTACGCCTCCCACGTATTGGAACATTTCGATTATGTGGGGGAACTTGATACGGTACTTAAAGAGTGGTGTCGCGTGCTTCGGTCGGGCGGTAAACTTTATATCAGCGTGCCTGACATGGATAAACTTGCCAATCTATTCCTTATGAAGGACAAGCTAAGCCCGCAGGAACGCTTCCATGTGATGCGTATGATGTTCGGTGGCCATACCGATAAGTATGACTACCATCAAGTTGGATTAAACCAAGAGTTTCTGGCATCATTTTTACTCCATGCAGGTTTCTCTAATCTTAAAATAGTCGAAAATTTTGGCATCTTTAATGATACCAGCACTCTGAAGGTTCTTGGTATTCCAATCAGTGTCAATATTGAGGCACAGAAGGTTGCCGTTGAACCCGAAAAAACCAAATAATCCAAATGTATCATTAAAACATCTGTCGAAATCGCAATAACCAGATTCATCAGGAAAAGCATCACGTGTACACCTGGGGAATCATCACTTGAATATCTGGAGGAACGATATGGCACTTCTTGAAATCAGACGAAAGTCATTAGTAAAACCCGAGAGCATTTATCTTCATAAATATAGAAAGAACGTAACATCCCAACTCGGTGAAGATGGTGTGATCGAAAAAATCTTTGAAATAACAGGTACTCAAAATAAATGGTGCGTTGAGTTTGGAGCCTGGGATGGAAAGCACTTCAGCACTACGTGGTCTCTTCTTAACATAAAAGGATGGAAAGGTGTGCTTATTGAGGGAGATAAAAACAAATTTATCGAATTGGAAAACAATTATAAAGGTAACGAAAATGCCGTTCTATTGAATAAATACATACAAGTAAGTAACGAAAACTCCCTTGATGCAATACTAAAGCAAACCGACTTGCCGGAAAACTTCGATTTCTTAAGTATAGATGTTGACGGTATGGACTGGCATATCTGGGACTCTGTCTCAGATTATAGCCCACGTGTTGTCGTCATTGAATTTAACCCAACGATCCCCAATGATATATATTTCGTTCAAGACATGGATATGTCCATGAATCATGGCTCTTCTTTACTTGCCATGATTGATCTCGCAAAAAAGAAGGGTTACGAGTTAATTGCAACAACCGAATGGAACGCATTCTTTGTACAAAAAGAGCTTTTTCATCTTTTTAATATAAAAGATAACGATATCGATTCGATGCATTCTCTGGGTAATTTAGAAAGCAGACTGTTCCAATTGTACGATGGGACATTAGTTATCAGTGGGTGTACTCATCTTGTGTGGAAAGGTATCCCCATAAACCAAAGTGATATTCAGATACTCCCTGTAGCACTTCGGAAGTATTAGTAGGGGGAGAATTTGTACGATAGGCGATCTGCTCCCTCCCCCCGAATCGAAGATGGAATCAGGAAAAATGTTACGACTACAGTAAACCGTACTGCCGATGAGGAAAAGAGCAAAACAAAAAGATGGCCCAAAGACGTTATATGTTGAACAGTATTTTGGTTTAAGCCACTTATATAACGAAACGGAAGAGAGTAAAAATTGAGCAACAATAAGTTTAAGGAAAATATCTCCTCAATTCAAGATCAGCAATACATGGCAGACGTATTTGCAACCGGATTGCAATATCACCAAACCGGAGATTTCCTGCAAGCAGAAGAAATATACCAACAGATCTTACAAAGAAATCCAAATCAGCCGGAGGTCTTGCACCAACTTGGTCTCTTATACTACCAGGTTGGAAAATATGATTTTGGCGTTAAGTTCATAAAAAAATCCATCGCTCTAAATCCTTTCGTACCTTCATATTACAACAATCTTGGTATAGTCCTAAGAAATAAAGGAGATACTGATGCCGCTATCCAAAGTTATCAAGAAGCCCTGCGACTAAATCCTGACTTTGCCGCACCGCATCTTAATTTAGGCGTTGCACTACAGAAACAGGGGAAACTCGACAAGGCAATCAAACATTACCAAGAAGCCATTCGACTAAAACCAGACTATGCTGAAGCACATAGCAATATAAGTGTCGTGCTGCAAAACCAGGGTAAATTAGACGAGTCAATCAAGCATTGCCGCGAAGCACTTCGCCTGAAACCCGACTTTGCCGATGCACATTATAATATGGGTAATTCCTTGGAAAACAAGGGGAAATTTAAGGAAGCAATCGGACACTACCGTGAAGCCATACACCTTGAACCGAACAATGCCAAAGCTCATAGTAACATAGGCACCATATTACAAATTCAAGGCAAACTCGACGAGGCTATAAAGCTTTTTCGACAAGCAATCCGGATTAAACACGACTATACAGAAGCTCATTCAAACCTGGTAATGACTCTAAACTATCAATCAGGTATAAATCCTTTGCACATTTTCTCCGAACATCTCTGTTGGGCGGTAAAGCATGCTCCCCCATGGGTGGCTTCAATCAGGTTACATTCCAACGAAAAAACAACCGGTCGCAAGTTACGCATCGGATATGTCTCACCGGATTTTCGCGCACATTCCGTGGCCTTCTTCACGGAACCTGTGTTGCGTGCTCATGATCGTGCTGACTTTGAGATTTATTGCTACTCTAATGTTACCCAACCCGATTCAGTAACAAATCGTCTTAAAGGCCTGTCAGACTGTTGGCGAAACATTGTTGGAATGTCCGACAAACAGGTGGAGGATTTGATACGTAACGACCAGATAGACATTCTCGTTGATCTTGCAGGG
>CAZYTP010000002.1:0-79002 GCA_964650385.1 uncultured Syntrophales bacterium
AAGAATCGGCGGTATGAGCACAATAGATGCCGATACCAGGATTATTGCCGCAACTCATCGAAATTTAGAAGAGGCTGTTAAAGAAGGTAAATTTAGAGAAGATCTTTATTATCGTATCAATGTAATTCCTATTTATCTGCCCTCCCTTAGGGAGCGGAAAACAGATATCCCGATATTAATCAACCATTTTTTGCGGACATTCAATTCCCTTAAAAAGAAAATGATAAAGGGGTTAACCGTGGAGGCTATGAAGTGTATGGTAGAATACTCCTGGCCTGGCAATGTAAGAGAATTACAAAATATCATGGAAATGCTCGTTGTCATGAAAGAAGAAGAAGATTACATAGACGTGGATGATCTGCCTGATAGGTTATCCAATCAAATTGATCAAGTTTTTGACGTGGAAGCAGGTATAGAGATTCCCGATGAGGGTTTCAGCCTGAATCAGACTATTACCAACTTCGAAAAAGATATACTTTTGAAGGCTCTTAATAAATCAGGGGGCGTGAAAAATAAAGCAGCTAAACTGCTGCAGATCAATAGAACTACCTATGTTGAAAAGTTAAAAAGATATAATATTATGTAACATTAACCCGTCATTGAACCTTCCGTGAAGTGAATGATATCTTTGAAGTCTTGTAAATAAGAACCAGGGGTGTCATGCCCACAAAGAATACTGCATAGAATGAATTACCTGCCGTAATTACTCTTTTTACAATCCGTATCCGTCAAATAATTGGCTATATCAATGCAATCTCTGACATGTTTTGAACTAAATTCGAGGATAAGTTGTCTGGAATGTACAGCAGTTTCGGGATAGCGGGATAGCGTATCAGCTGGTACGTAAATTGCTAAACACTAATCTGGAAATACTCCGAGGTGGTATGTCGCAAGATGGTGTCAGTATTATACATCGCAAGGCGGAATTGCATTTCTGCCATTATATTAGTCATTATTACGCTTTTCATTTGCGGGTTTTTTTCTGAAGGGTACTGTTTTCAGCCGCGAGAGACCACGTATGCCGTGCATATCGCGTCATACAAAAACATTGCCGGCGTTCATACATCCACTGAATTATTGAAGAGAAAGGGGCTCAAACCATTTTATAGGAGGGCGAACATTCCAGGGAAAGGAGTATTTTATCGGATATTTGCCGATTCCTGTGAAAGCAGGAGCGCCGCAATAAATAGCGGCAAAAAATTGAAGCAACTTGGAATTATCAAAGAGTTTAATGTTTTAGAAATCAAAAAGCCTATTGATCTGCAGAAAAAGCCTCCGCCCGTAACGAAGACAGTCGACAGCAAACACGATACCGGTAAAGGCGGCACATCGCCCGGAAACTTGAATTCTTCACGTGCCCAGGTAAAGGAGGTAATGGCGGAACAATCTGATAAAAGCGTGCAGTCAATGATCAAAGAGCCAATTGATCTGCAGAAAGAACCTCCGCCCGTAACGAAGACAGTCGACAGCAAACACGATACCGGTAAAGGCGGCATATCATCCGGAGACTTGAATTCTTCACGTGCCCAGGTAAAGGAGGCAATGGCGGAACGATCCGATAAAAGCGTGCAGTCAATGATCAAAAGGCCCATTGATCTGCAGAAAAAACCTTCGCCCGCGGCGAAGACAGTCGACAGCAAACACGATACCGGTAATAGCGGCACATCGCCCGGGAATCAGTGGTCTTCATATACCAATGTGAAAACGGAAAGCACGAAGGAAGAAGGGATCACACAGTTCCAGGCCGCCGTTAAAGATTTTGAAAAAGGGAAATATGAAGATGCCTTGGGGGAATTTAACGACATTCTGAACCGTGACTCCTTAGCTTCTGATAAGAAAGAGATTGCACTTAGGAGGGTGGCCGATTGTTATTTTAATATCGGGAAAAGTGAAAAGAAGCAGAACTTTCAAAAGGCGATCGACAGTTATAAGAGTATCATCAGCAAGTATCCCACTTCCGAAGAAAATGCACTTGTACACTTCAGGCTGGCACAGAGCTATGCGAATTCAAAAATGAATAATGAAGCAATCAGTGAGTTGAAGGTTCTCTGCAAAAAGTATCCGGAAGCGGCATACATTCCTGACGCATTACATATGATGGGGACTGTTTATTATCGAATGAAGAGATACAAGGAGGCAGTAGAGGAATTCAGGACCTATGTAAAACTGTACGAAAACGGGAAATATGTGAAAAACGCATACTTTCAAATAGGAGATTGCTATTCTCAGATGAAAAAGTTCAAAAACGCAGATTATTGGTACCGTAAAGCTATGAAAAGGTGGCCTGATTTAGAAGATATATCTCAAGATAACCTCTTGAAACAGGGGTCCCACTATTTTAGAACCGGACAATATGATAAAGCCCTCGAAGCATTGATTGTTTATATAAATTTATATCCTGAAGGTGAGAACTCGAAATGGGTGCTGTACTCCCTTGCCAGATCATTTGTTGGTATCGGAAAAGATAGTTTCGGATTGAAGATGCTGAGTCTTGTCATGGAAAAGTACCCCGAAAGCGAGGAAGCGAAGGAGAGCGCCGTTATTATGGCAAATATCGGGGTGCGCAATCCGGGCATTGATGTGCCGAATTATATTTTTTGTGGAATGGACAATTACCAAGATCCTATAGGAACGTACAACCGTTTTGACGGCAAGTTTGATAATCCGATTAAAAAAAGGGAAAATTCGTATCGAAAAGGGTGTGGCTTGTTGGAAATGAAGAAGTACAGGGATGCATTCGATACGTTTTACGCGCTGTTAGGCAAGACCAATATTGGAAAACGAAAGGAGGAAAGCCAAAGACTGCTCGTATTATGCGGACGTTATCTGGTTGACCGCCTTTACCAGCAGAAAGATTATATTAACGTCGCGGATATTTATTTTAAAACCCGCTGGAACGGTCTTTTCGAACATGGTGAATTACCTATGCTATTCAAAATAGGAGACAGTCTGTACGAGACGGGGTTATTGAATCAGGCCAGAAAAGTATACGAAGAGATGGTCGGCATGAAAATAACAAAAGGCGAAAGGGGAAAAATTCTACTCGCAATTGCAAAGGTAGAACTTGATGAGAATCGTTATGAAGATGCTAAAAAAACGGCAAAGGAACTGATGAAGGATCAATCGACCGAGGATGGGATAGCTTCTATCAAGGCAACAGATTTGACGGGAGATATTTTTTATCGACAGGGAAAGTATGAAGAAGCGGCAAGTTATTATTCAGAGGTCATCAATTCAGGAATCTATAGTGACGGGATTACAGAGATTTATAAAAAATATGCCGATGCCTTGAAGAAGGGGGAGTTTTTCCCGACAGCGCTTATAAATTACCGAAAAGCTGTTGAAAACTGTCGAATGAGTGATGACACCAGGCTACTGCGCATGAAATCTTATGAAGGTCTGGGCGAGTGTTTCTATCATGAAGGATACTATGACAAAAGTGTCGAAATGTATAAAAAATTCCAGACCGTTTCTTCTAACGGTGAGCAGGATCTGTGGGGTCTTTATTGGATGGGACGAAGTTACTTGAATCACAATGATAAAGCTGGGGCAGATCAAATTTTCTCTTCGGTTAGAGAAAAGGGGAAGGAAGAGTTCTGGTCGACTATTATTAATTATTGTGTGGATGAGAAACGATGGTCTGATACGTGCCGTCGTTATGTGAAGAACTAAATACGTAGATTCATAAGTTGATGATAAATTTATTGTGTTTATTAAATGATGTTTTGGTTACGCGTTGAGATAATATGAAAAAAACAACGGTCTTAATTGTTGATGACGAACCGTCTATCAGAACAACCGTTTCGGAAGCGCTTCTCGAGATGGGGTATGATGTTGATACTGCAGCTGATGGGGTGGAGGCAATAAATAAGTTTGAGAAGAAGGCATTTGAGGTGGTTATTACTGATGTGAAATTGCCTAAGGTGAGCGGTATGGAAGTTTTGCGCGGCATCAAGAGCATTTCCACACACACGCCGGTTATCGTCATGACGGGGTACGGGACTGTCAATACGGCTGTTGAGGCAATGAAAGAAGGTGCTTCCGATTTTATCATGAAGCCCTTTTCGGCAGAACATCTTGAACTCGTCATAAAAGATGTTATATCGAAGAACGGATCAGGCGCGGAAAAAGAGGGAAGGGCACCGTCCGGCTCTTCATCAGTCGATAAAGCAATCGTGACTGGCGATGAGAGGATGTTATCCCTTTTAAAGTTGTTAAAAAATGTATCCGGGAGTTCCTCGGGAATTCTCATTCAGGGTGAAAGTGGGACCGGGAAAGAGTTACTGGCGCGTTATGTTCACCGCTACAGCAAAAGGTCGAAAAAGCCATTTGTGGCTGTTAACTGTGCGGCAATACCTCATCAACTTCTCGAGAGTGAGATGTTCGGCTATGAAAAGGGTGCATTTACCGGAGCCTCAATGAGAAAGCTGGGAAAGTTTGAACTGGCCACCGGAGGCACTCTTTTGCTTGATGAAATCAGTGAGATGGACATTCAGCTTCAGGCCAAGCTTTTGCGTGTAATCCAGGAATCGGAAGTCGACCGATTGGGAGCTAATGGCCCTGTATCTGTTGATACACGGATAATAGCGACAACAAATACGGATTTAAAAAAGCGTATTGAAGAAAAAACGTTCAGGGAAGATCTGTACTACCGTATAAATGTCATACCGGTTAAGGTTCCTCCGCTTAGGGAACGAAATTCGGACATTGCGGTACTTGCGGAACATTTTTTACAAAAATATAGCGAGCGTAATGAAATAGAGAAGCCGGCTTTATCATCAGAGGTCATTCGAATATTTGAGGATTATGATTGGCCAGGTAACGTGAGAGAATTGGAGAACGTTATTGAAAGGGCAGTGTTGATGTGCGGAGGCTCCACAATATTTCCGGGGGATCTCTGCATGGAAAATACAGAAGCAATGGAAACGGTCGGAGAGATTCAGTCCGACAGGCAAGACATTAACATGAACCATTTTGCCGGGATGTCCCTGAGAGAGGTCGAAAAAAAGCTGATATTTGAGACGCTTGGAAAGCTTAACGGAAACAGGACAAGGGCTTCGAAAGTTTTAGGGATAAGTGTGCGAACCATGAGAAACAAGTTAAATGAATATAAAGAGGGAGACGTTTGAACGATCTCCGAACAGGAAGGCAAAACAGCCTTTTTAATGTTTCTGTAATATCTTTTGGTATGTGCATTGCATAATGACAATCAAGGGGAGGTGTCATGGAAAAATTATTTGATAAAACGATAACGATGTTGTCATCCATGCTGGATTACCATTCGACGAAACATGAAATCATTGCTTCGAATATTGCAAACATAGATACCCCGAACTATACATCCAAGGACGTCGTTTTTAAAAAAGAATTGGATGATTTGATGGGAGGGAACAACACGATGGAGATAGCCAGTGGTAATGAAAGACATTTACCTGTAACAATTGGCTCGTTTGATGCCGGTAACGTTGAAGTAGTCGATACGGGTAAAAAAGTTGATATAGATCAGGAAATGGGCAAGCTGGCCGAAAATCACCTCATGTATAATCTGACGGTCGATCTACTGGCAAGAAAATTTCGAGGTCTAAATACTATGCTAAGGGAGGCCAAATAAATGGATTTTTCCAATTCTTTCAAGATTTGTGCGTCAGGTTTTGCTGCACAGAGGGCAAAAATGGACGTTATTATTTCAAACCTTGCAAATATCAATACTACAAGGACGCCGGGAGGGGGCCCATACAAAAGAAAGATAATGGTTTTTACGTCGGAGCCCATAGAGGGCAGCTTTAATGACGTCCTGGGAGAGCATTTACAGCTCGTTAAGGTGAAAGAAATTGCCGAGGACAGGGAGTGTGTCAAAAAAGTGTATGAACCGGGGCATCCCGATGCCGATAAAGACGGTTTTGTAACCATGCCCGACATCAATTCAATTATTGAGATGTCTGACATGATCATGGCTAACAGGGCGTACGAGGCATGTGTGACCGTATTTGATGCGGCAAAAAACATGGCGCTCAGGACATTGGATATCGGCAAGTAAATTAAAAAATATACGGAAAGAGGATTTCAAAAATGAGCGATCTCGCAGTCCGACCAGATAGTATTATCCAAACATTAGCTACACGGAATTCAAATATTGCAGATGGCACTAAAAATTCTTTCGGTGATGTCTTGAAGGAGATGGTCAGTGAAGTTAACAAAACTCAAATAGACGCTGATAAAGCAATTGCGAAGGTTGAACTTGATAATTCGGCAAGCATTCATGAGGCGATTATCGCGCTGGAAAAGGCCAACATTTCATTTAGAACGATGATGCAGGTAAGAAACAAGATTGTTGACGCGTATCAAGAAATTATGAGGATGCAGGTATAAGTGGTAACAGGATATTACGGAAGGGGATATGTAATCTAAAATGCAATTTTTTAACCAGCTCTTACATGGATTTAATGCACTTGCACCCTCGAAAAGGATAGCCGTTATTTTGTCTGTTATCCTCAGCCTGGTGTTAATTGGTCTTATGGTCGTTTTGATGAATCAGAAAGAGTACAGGGTGCTGTTTTCAAACCTTCCAGAAGACGATGCCGGGAAGATAATTGCCCGTCTACAGGAGAAACATATTGTCTACAAGCTGTCACCAGCGGGGAACTCTATACTTGTTCCTGCCGGAAAGGTTTCTGAATTGAGGCTTGATATGGCATCATCGGGGTTGCCGCAAGGCGGGGTAATCGGGTTTGAAATTTTTGACAAAAAAAGTTATGGCGTAACCGACTTTGTGCAGCAGTTGAATTATCAAAGAGCACTCCAGGGAGAACTCGCTCGAACGATTAATAGTTTAGACAGGGTTCAATCAAGCAGAGTCCATATCGTCATGCCAAAGAAATCTCTTTTTGTTGGGAAAGAAGCGAAACCAACGGCGTCGGTTTTTCTTAAATTAAAAGGCGGTGGCGGATTAGCACAATCCCAGGTCGACGGAATAGTACATCTGGTGTCCGGTAGTGTCGAGGAACTGCAGCCCGAAAACGTGATGGTTGTTGATAGCAAAGGAAGAGTGTTCTCTAAAACACAGTCCGGATCAAAGATTGCCAGGAGGACAACGTCACAAACAGAGTATCAAAGTAATGTGGAGCAAGAACTTTCTATCCGGATTCAGTCAATGTTGAAAACTGTAGTGGGAGAAGGTAAGGTTATAGCGAAGGTTTCTGCGGCGATTGATTTTCGTGTTATGGAAAAGACGGAAGAAATTTACGATTCCGAGGAGCCTGCGGTGAGAAGCAGGCACCGAAGAACGGAACTGTCGGGTCAACCTGTATCAGGGGGGGGACAAAGTACGGTTGCCCCGGCCTCAAGAACGACAGGCGTATCACTTGGCGCGAAGAACGAAAGAACAGATGAAGTGGTCAATTATGAAATAAACAGGACCATTAGCAAAACGGTGATGCCGGTAGGAAGCATTAAAAAACTGTCTGTTGCCGTTCTCGTGGACGGGGTATATTCAAAAAATGATAAGGGAGTTGAGGAATACCAGCCTCGATCAAAAAAAGAAATGGTGACGATGGAGGACATAGTCAGAAAATCTATTGGTTTTGATGCGGGAAGAGGTGATCAAGTTGTTATTTCTTCTGTTCCTTTCAAAAAAATAGAAGCGGAACAAATAGTGCTTCCCGAAAAGTCCTGGAAAAGCAAATTAGGCATGTTCGTTCCCATATTGAAATACGTTGTTTCATCGGCTGTAATTATATTTATTATAATATTTGTTCTTCGTCCTATGCTCAAGTCAATACTTCAAAGGGGTGAAGAGCGCATGGTAATGACCGGTGGTACTCTGTCACCTGCAAGCGGCCAAATAGGCACGGGAACTGCGGAATTGTCGCTTCTTGGTGGGGGGCAACAACCCGGCGTTGAGGCCGAAGTGCCGGAAGAGGTGCAAGCTATAAAAAGATTTGCGAATGTTGATGATGAGGGATTTACGGATGTAATAAAAGACTGGCTGAAGTAGTCTGGCCGGGAGCGCACCCGTAAGCCCCGCCTTGTAGGCGGGGAGCTTCACTTAAAACAGTGTGTGGGGGGATTTGTTCCAACATGACAAACCAGGAGAAGGCGGCCATAGTATTGATGACTTTGGATGAAGAAGTTGCGGCCCGTATAGTACGGAATTTGGGCCCCGATGAGATTAAAACATTGGGATTGCATATGAATCGGCTTGGGAATGTAACCAGTGAGGAGATACAGCGTGCTGCCGGTGATTTTTGTATGCTTGCCAAAGAATACGGTAAAACCGGTATTTCATTCGGCGGCGGTAATATCAGAAGCATACTGGTAAAAGCAGTGGGAGAAGAAAGGGCGGCAAAGGTCATGCAAGGCATCCAGAACGAAACCTTTAAACCCTCTGTCAATCCGATTATTGAAAAACTAAGGGATATTGAGCCGCAGATAATTTTGGATTTTACTAAGGCTGAACATCCACAGACCATTGCTTTGATACTTGCGCATCTCCGGCCGGAACAGACGGCTAATATCCTTGAAAACCTTTCCGATAAGGTGCGGATAGACGTTGTGAGAAGAATGGCGACACTTCAAAGTGTTCCACATGATTTTATAGATGATATGGCGAAAACCCTTGAATCCGAACTCATCACTGGTTCAACAAGTGAACAGCATTTCGGTGGCGCTGATATGGTGGCGGACATTCTCAATAAAATGAACAGGGCGAGTGAAAGCGCAATTTTAGAGTTGCTTGATGAGTCACACCCGGATTTGGCAACTGACATTAGAAACCTTATGTTTACCTTCGATGATATGTTCGATCTTGATGACAGGAGCATGCGGGAGATTCTGCAGCAAATAGATGGAGACGATTTGACCCGCGCATTGAAAGTGGTTGATGAGGACAGGAGAGAGTTGTTTTTCTCAAATATGTCAAAGCGCGGAGCGGAAATGCTTAAGGACGATATCGATATAATGCCGCCGACACGGTTATCCGAAGTTGAGGAAAGTCAGAGAAAAATCATAGAAGTGGTGAAGAGATTGGAAGGAGAGGGCAAGATTCAGATTTCGAGGGGAGACGAGGGAGATACCTTTGTTTAAGAAAGTCATAAAAGCAGAGAATGTCAGGTTGATTGAATCTGCGGAAGCGGCATCAGAAAAATTGGTTTACGATGCTGTGGAATCCGAGGAAAAAAAACGGATATCAGATACGCAAGAAGCGTGCGAAAGAGAATTTTCAAAGGGATTGGAGGAGGGGACCAGTCGAGCTAAACAGGAACTTTATTCTGCATATAATGCTGTTGAGAAGTTGATTGAGGAACTGAGAGTATTGAAGCAAAATATGTGGGAAGAATCGGAAAGTGAAGTACTCAAACTGGCATTACTTATAGCAGAAAAAATCATTTACAGGGAGATATCTCTCGACCAGGATATTATTATAGGTGTGTTAAAGGATGCCGTCGGATATATTAAAGATAAAGAAGAGATGAAGATCAGGCTAAACCCAAAGGATTATGATTATATTATCGATGTTAAACCGGATCTTTTAAGTAATTCCGGCGCAACAGTGAATTTTATCTTCGAGAAAGATGAACATATTCAACCGGGTGGAGCTGCCATTGAAACGCTCCATGCAGAGGTTGATGCAAGGATTGAGCATCGATTTAAAAAAATGCGAGAAGCTTTGGGTGCTTCGTAATAGTTGTTTGTCATGAATACAAAACTTGCAAAATATCACAGGATAATCGAATCGATAAATCCGATCAGCATTTACGGTAAAGTAAGTGATATTGCCGGACTCTTGGTAGAGGGGCATAATTGCGGTAGTTCGATAGGGGAGATGTGTCGAATTTATTCCAACGGTGGCAACGACTCAATCTCGGCTGAGGTTGTGGGATTTCGAAACGGCAAGGGCCTTATGATGCCGATTGAAAACATTCAAGGAATCGGGCCTGGATCAAAAATCTTTCCCATGGGGAAAAAAGCGGATGTGAAAGTAGGAAGCGGTCTTTTGGGAAGGGTTATCGATGGTCTCGGTATGCCGATTGACGATAAGGGAGCTGTCGAGTGTGATGATGAGTATCCGATTTATGCCGAAGTGATAAATCCTATGAAGAGAGGCAGAATAAGGGAACCGATAGATCTGGGTGTAAAAGCTATTAATGGATTGCTAACTTGCGGAAAAGGCCAGAGAGTGGGCATTTTTTCCGGTTCCGGTGTAGGCAAAAGTGTTCTTCTCGGTATGATGGCCCGGCATACCAAAGCGGATGTGAATGTCATTGGCCTTGTCGGAGAGAGGGGTAGAGAGGTTCGTGAGTTCATAGAAAATAATCTCGGAGAAGAAGGGCTGAAGCGTTCCGTTGTGATAGTTGCCACACCGGATGCTCACCCGTTGATACGGATGAGGGCGGCATATGTCGCGACAGCAGTATCCGAATATTTCAGGGATCAGGGAATGGATGTTTTGCTTATGGTTGATTCCCTGACACGATTTGCTATGGCGCAGCGGGAGGTGGGACTTTTCCTCGGAGAGCCACCGACAACAAAGGGCTATACCCCGTCTGTGTTCAGTCTTATTCCAAAGTTGATTGAGAGAACGGGAAATATCGAAGCCGGCGGAAGCATAACCGGTCTATATACAGTGCTCGTGGAAGGTGACGACTTTAATGAACCGATTTCCGATTCCGCACGGTCAATTCTTGACGGTCATATAACGCTCACTCGGGATCTGGCTTCAAATAATCACTATCCGGCCATCGATATTCTCCAGAGTATAAGCAGGGTAATGACTGATGTCGTGGATGATGACCACAGTAGAAGAGCAGGTGAAGTATTAAGTGCTGTGTCTACTTACAGGAAGGCGGAGGACCTCATAAACATCGGCGCTTATGCCAAGGGCAGTAGTTCAAAAATCGACTTTGCGATACAAATGATAGACAAAATCAATGCGTTTCTGCAACAGGATGTTAATGAAAGAGTGAGTTTTGAAAAGACAAAGGAACAGCTGTTGTCCCTGCTGGAGGAGTCGGTTTCTTAGACACAACCCGTTCGGTTAAGAGTAATTCTTTCTCCCCGTACGGGATAGCTGGGTTGGGAAGGCCAAGAGATTATTGAAGAATATCCGCATTTCAAGAAGGGAGATTTCTTGGGAGTATTTGAGTGGTAGATAGGGTGCTTCGTAAACAGAAATGATGGGTTATGTTTAATTTCAAATTGCAGCCGGTTTTGGATTACAGAAAGCAGGTGGAGGAAAAAATCCTGTCCGAATTAGCTGAGATAAAGAGATGCCTGGATTGTGAAGTGAATAAATTAAAAAAAATACAGGAAGAACGCCGGCAGGAGATAAATGACCTGGAAGAAATGGGCAATGGTAGACTTCTTAATCCCGTGGATGCTTCGCTGTGCAGCGGCCGCATCGTGTATTTAGCCTGTTGCGGTGACAGACAAAAAGCGGTTATCGGTGCCATCGAACAGGAACATGAAACAAAGAGAAAGGAACTTGTAGAAGCCCTAAAAAAAAGGAAAATTATGGATATAATTCGGGGAAAAAAGCTCAAGGAATATAATTCTGAAATCAGCGGAAAAGAAGAAAAGACTCTGGACGAACTTGGAGGAATACAATATAACAAGGGTGTAAGACATTGAAAAAACTTGTCATAATATGTGAAATTGCCATAATTGTCATAGTCTTGGCAAAAATTGTCACATTTGGGGATGTTATGTTTCGTTCTGATGCCGTAGATAGATGTCTGTCAACCAACAGCGCATTTGCGGATACTTCTGATGATGCCATTAAGAAAGCCCGGATGGCAGATGTATCTGAGGACAGTCTGCTAAGGGAAAGAAAGTTATTAAAATCACTCATGGAGCAAAAGAAAAGTCTCGATGTTAGAGAGCAAAATCTGAAAAATGCAGAAACAAATCTTGCCACCCTGAAACAGGAAATTATATCGCGCATTGATGAATTACGCGAGTTAGAGGGAAGATTGTCTGTTCTTGTCGCATCGATCAAGGAAGTTGAAGAAGAGAAGTACAAAGGGCTGGCAAAGATTTACGAATCTTTCCCCCCTGCGCATGCGGGATCCATGCTGGAAAAACTGGATAAGGAAACGGCCGCTGCCATTATCATGAACATGAAGAGTAAAAAAGCCGGGGCCGTATGGGAGCATATGAATTCCAAGAAGGCGGTGGAAATAACCAGAGAAATTACCAACATCCAGCTATCATCTCAAAAACCCAATGAGCCCTAAGAGTCTGTCATGACAGGCTCTATGCACGAACGGTTTTCAGATCGGAAAAAACTTCTTTCTTTTCCCACCATCGGGCATTATTTGCCTCATATTTAACACCTCTGAATCGTCACCCAGCTTAACATCTTGATATTATAGAGCTTGTGCTTGTGGCATGTCTTTTGCTCATTTCTTGTTTCAAAAACAAAAACTCCACGGATAAATAATAGATGAACACATTATGCAATATGCTGAACGGAGAGGGTGGTAAACTCAATAACCTTCTCGGTTCAGAAAAGAAGAGCGGGTGTAAAACCGGCGTAAACGGCAAACAGAAGAAGCTTGATAATGTGCCGGATCATCAGTCGCTCTTTTCTCATATGCTCGGGCATATCATGGCAACTGATGGTAAGGGCCATGCAGAAAAAACCCGTCACGGCTTGGCTGCTCTGTTAGAAAATAGCGATTCAGGCAGTCAAAAAGAGACGTTGTCTCAGGCGGGAGGGGCAGAAAAGGACAATACTTTTCTGATTGGCAAAGATAAAGCCGGGAAAGCCGCATTGGGCAAAGAACCCTGGATCAATTCAATCCTCACAGGTGGGGAAGAAAATAAAACGACACTACGTGTCTCACCTCATGATCTGAAAAGTAACAATGGCAAGTCAATTAATCATATCAATGCTTCGGATGTTGGTGAGTTCGTGAAGAATATGAAAGGTGATAAAGGTAATGTTGTGATGCCGTTTCAGCATAGCGGCGCGGGTCAACTGAGCGACGAGGAGATCATCCAGACTTTAGAAAAACTGGGGCTTGACAAAAAACAGATTACTGCCCTTTTGTCGATGAAGCCTTCGGACAAGGATTCGATGGGATATCGATTTAAAGAGTCGGGCGGTATCCAAAAGACAGTGGCAGGTATGCTTGGATATGTGGAAGACAAGCAGAAAGATACACCGTTAAAGGATGGAAACAAACAGGTTCATAGCGAAAACAAAAAAGGTCAGGCCATCCCATCCGATGACTTAAAGGGCGATCTTTTAAAAGAGAACCGTAACACGGCAGATAACAAAGCTGTAAAAGAGATAAAAACCCGGGCTGAAAGTTCTGTTTCGAAAGTCCATACAGGGGATAAGGGTGAATTTGCGGTCGAAAAAGATTCACCTAAGCGAACAAATCCGCAAAACATATCGGGACCTCGGGATAATATGATGTCTGCTAACCAGGAACAACACGTCAAAAAGGTTTCGGTTTTTGGCGGAAGCGAACAGGGGGCCAGTGGTGACGGTGACAGAAACGGTCTTGAGGAGCGTGATTCAGGCGCTCAGAAGACGAAGGCATTAAACCGGAACCCCCGATTTTCGGAAATGAGGCAACAGGCAATAACACAGGCTGGGTCGCCTTCAACTGGCATAGATAAAAATAATGATCGGTTCGTCGTCAGGCCAAGCAATATAATAAATCAGGTGGTGGATGCTTCGGGGAAGAAACTGGGGAAAGGTTTCGGACGGATAAAAATTACACTGAACCCGCCGCATCTCGGATCGGTCGACATGGACGTTCTCGTCCGGGACAATAAAGTGCATGTGATCCTGAGAGCGGAACACTTGGACGTCAAACAACTGTTGCAGTCAAATACCGAACAGCTGAAAACAGCTCTCAATAATCAGGGGTTGGCGGCGGATAACATCAGTGTTTCCGTTCAGGAAAGGACGGAGGATAGTCCTTTTGAATTAGGGCAGGATTCTACTCTTTTCGACGGAAACCAGGCAAAGAACGGAAAAAATGCAAATGAAGAAAAAGGAAATGATCCTTCCGACCAGGTGTCCACCGAGATAAATGAACAGGACGTACATGTTCAATCGAATGGAGAGATCAGTTTATTCGTATGATGTATAACAATCAGAGGAGGGTAAAAAATGAGCAGTGTTACTGAAGTTGGAAGCAGCAGCAATTCAATTGATTTAGTTCAGAACAATACTATGGGTAAGGATGAGTTTTTCAAGATGCTTATCGCCCAGCTACAAAATCAGGATCCGCTCAACCCGATGGATGGTACCGATTTTACGGCACAACTTGCCCAGTTTTCCAGTCTGGAACAGCTGGCCAATGTGAACTCAAACCTTGAAGCGGTTACGGCGTATCAGAAGCTTATGAGCGGTGTTCAATCAATTGACCTGATCGGAAAAGAGATAACCGCCGAAGGAAATACCGTTAAGGCCAGCGGGAGCTCGGTCGATATTGTTTACAATCTACCGGAGGATGTTTCCAAAGGAACTGTAAGTATATTTCAATCAGACGGGACTCTCGTAGAGACAGTTGAATTTGGACAGCAGGAGGAGGGGATAAACTCGGTTAGCTGGGATTGCGGTTCTGTGGAAGAGGGAATTTATACTTTTGAGGTATCGGCCACCAATGCGGAGGGAGATTCTGTCGAGGTGGACACATTGATCAAGGGACAGGTAACGGGGGTGATTTTCCGGGATGGGCCATACGTTATCGTGGATGATGAGGAAATTTCCTATTTAAGCGTGAAAAGCGTTAAAGACAGTGATTCAGTTTTATAATATTAAGGCAAGGAGGTAAGGGAAATGGGAAGTTCATTATTTGCCGGCATTTCGGGTCTGGCATCCAGTGGCAAGCAGCTGGACGTCATTGGTAACAATATAGCCAATGTCAATACGACCGGGTTCAGGTCCGGGAAAATACATTTTGGCGATATTTTAAGTCAAAGCATAACGGGTGGAGCGGCATCCGGTATGCAGGTCGGCCGTGGTGTGGAGGTAACAAGTATAAGTACGCAATTTGCTCCGGGGTCATTCGAGACAACGTCAAATGCCACTGATCTTGCGATTGACGGCGACGGTTTTTTTACAGTTAAAGATGCCGATGGCGGATCGTATTACACCAGGGCCGGTGCATTTCATCTGGATAATCAGGGTAATATGGTTGATGTCAATGCTTATAAAGTGCAGGGGTATAACCTTACCGCAAGCGATCCAGATACGATAACAGACATTTGTCTTCAAAACATTCAGTCCTCTCCCACCACCACAACGGCAATTTCTATCGGTGCAAACCTTGATTCTGCAACGGCAACCGGTGGAACCTTTAACGCATCCCAGACGGCCTACGATTCTCTTGGTGCCGTCCATTCAGTCAAATTGACTTTTCAAAAGACGGAAGGAGTAGGATACTGGGGCTTCAAGAGTTATCTGGATAACACTGCCGCTACGACGCAGGCCTATTCGGGTCTTAAATTTGACACGGACGGCGCTCTTGCGTATGTGTACAGTGCTACTAATGTTACTACTGACACTTCCGCGGCCGGTACTGCTACGGAAGTTGTCAACGACGAGGGGCAGTTATATCAGGATGGAGTGGTTACCATGACAAGCGTCGCTGATGGGGCCAGCTGGACGATAGCAAGTCCACAGTATACGAATGCGACAGTTACAAGGGTAAGCGCCACCTCACTGACAGTAGATCTTGACGGTGCCGGCGGTGCAGATATCACCGTTACACTTGATGCTGGTCCCTGGCTGACAGGTGAAACCGTTATATGCACCATTGATCAGACGGAAGGGGCACCTGCTGACGTCAACCTGACGATGCCCGCCATTGCCGATGCGACCATCGGAACCGCAGGTGTGGTGTCATGGGATCTTGCCGGTACGACAGCGGAGACGTTAACGGGATATGCAAGTACATCCGTGGTGAAGACTCTGGTTCATGACGGATATTCCTCGGGTGTGTTGAAAAGCATTTCGGTGGTAGCGGATGGCACAATCAGCGGTTTTTTTACCAACGGTCAGACGTCCGATATCGCCCAGCTTATTCTGAATGACTTTCCCAATACGGCGGGTCTGAAACGAATGGGGAAGAATCTTTTCGGTACAACCGTAACATCGGGGGATGCCATCCCGAATAGGCCCGGGTCCGCAGGTATGGGCGAGATCAGCCCGAACTCGCTTGAGATGTCAAATACGGATATCGCGACGGAATTCATCAATATGATTACAGCGCAAAGGGCCTATCAGGCCAGCGCAAAGATTGTTACCGTAACCGATCAGATGATGGCCGAGTTGATGAACATCAAGAGGTAAGACAGAAATCTAAAGTGATGGCCTTGTGAAAAGTAAATTCCCAGGGGCATTGCGAGAAACTGAGCGGCGAAGCAATCTCTTATAAATATAACGAGACAGAGATTGCTTCGCTTTACTCATAATGACACTATATATAGCATGTAATGTCTCGTATCATTCCATTATCTCTTCCAAATTGATGTCAATTTACTGACATGTTGTCAAAAAAGTACTTGTAAAATTCGTAAATAAAGACACAAAACCGACTATCAAGATCATACCAATACTCTGCCGAATCAATTCCACAATGCCGGAATCATTCATTATTCAGGGATACCATGAACTGATATCCTTTTGGTACGGTATTTGCTCTCCTAATGAGAAATGCCATGTATTACAGATGTTATGTTGAAGCAATCATCTTGTTTTACATGCGATATTGAGAAAACAATGAAATGTCAGGAACATAGATGGATCTTGCAACGATTATAGGAATTGTAAGTGGTTTTGGTCTCGTTATTGTAGCTATGAGTCTGGGCGGAGGTCTGATGTGGTTCGTCAATGTACCGTCCGCGTTAATTGTCCTCGGGGGGACGATAGGAGCTGTTTTTATCAATTATCCGATTGCGGATGTTCTTGGTGTCGTAAAAGTTGCAAAAAACGTGTTCTTTCAAAAGCAAGAGTCAGCGTCCCAGATAATAGAACAGTTGCTGGATATGGCCCGAATAGCCAGACGTGAAGGTATACTGGCGTTAGAAAAGAAAGAAGATGAAGTAGAAAACGAATTCTTGCTGAAGGGAGTCAGGCTTATGATTGATGGCATGGAGCCGACTGTACTTTCAAGTATTCTTCAAACTGAACTTGATTATCTGTCGGAACGGCACAGAGCCGGGGCGGAGATATTTTCAAGCATGGGGAATTTTGCACCCGCAATGGGAATGATGGGAACGTTAATAGGGCTTGTAAAGATGCTCATGCAGATGGATGACCCCAGTTCCATTGGTCCGGCTATGGCTGTTGCACTTATAACGACGTTTTACGGGGTTATTTTGGCAAATCTGATTTTTCTGCCGATTGCGGGTAAATTGAAGGCACGAAGCGCAAGTGAAGTGTTGGTCAAGGAATTGATAATTTATGGAATATTATCCGTTCAATCAGGCGATAACCCCAGAGTATTAGAGGAAAAGCTTAATTCATTTTTGCCGCCGGGAGAGAGAAAAATATTCGATTAAATGGAGAAGAATCGTAAAAAAGGTGGAGGGGGTGGGGTCCCATCATCAGGCGGCTGGGAGATGGTTTTCTGTTCTCTATCGCTGATTTTAGTCGCATTATTTGCTTTGCTGGTATCCTATTCGAGCGTTGAAAAAAAAGAACTGGTTGATTTTCTTAAAGGCTTTGGCGGTTCGTACAAAAAAGGAGAAGAAAGAGGAGAGGATTTTAAGGGTGGCCGCAAAATAAACTTAACAGAGCAAGACTTTTATACCGGAGGCATTAAACCGAGTGCAAGTGGAACGGGAGGAGCGTTACATCGCGCATCTCGGGGTGTTCCACAGGGCGATGAAAGGATGATGTTAGGCAAAAATAAGCTGGGGAAAAGCGAAGGTTATGTCAAAACCGGGGATGATGAAATCGGGTTAGATGATGATATATACGGAAGTGCCGGTGGGATATTGAACATGCCCGAGGATGGTATTGCAAAATCAATGAAACGTTTTAAGGCAGCTTTTAAAGGAGAAGTTTTGGAAGGTAAAGTTGACATAGAGAGAACCCCGAAAGGGTTTAAGGCCACACTTGGAAGCGGCGTTCTGTTCCCGTCAGGAGTGGCGACATTTGCCAAGACTGCATATCATCCCCTCGACAGGATAGTGGAAATTATGAAAACGGGCCCTTATCATTTGAGAATTGAAGGGCATACAGATAACGTTCCTATTAATACCGGCAAATTTCCTTCCAATTGGGAATTATCAACAGCACGGGCGATTAATGTGCTGCGGTATTTTTTGGATATGGGCAAAATTTCTTCCGGGAAGGTCACTGCCGTCGGATATAGCGAGTACCACCCTGTTGCCACAAATAAGACGCCGGAAGGCAGGACTAAAAACCGTCGGGTGGAATTTTACTTTGAGTTGCACAAAGAGAAAAATGTGTTGAATGAGGGGCTGCCGGGTTGAGGAAAAAGAGGCATAATACAGAAGAAGAGGGAGGAGCAAAATGGCTGACAACGTTCAATGACCTGGTGACGCTTCTTCTTACATTTTTTGTTCTGGTTCTTTCTGTGTCGAAAATAGATGCCTCAAAGGTTCAGGAAGTGGTCAAATCCATGAGAGAAACCGCAGGTATGATAGAAGTAGGAGATTTAGAACCTGTACAAATTTTTATTCCCTTTGTTAGACCAAAATTCGGTTTGATTAAAGCAGGGGAAAAAAAGAGAACAAAACTTGCAAATGATATTGACCGAATATCCGGGATAGATGCAAAGGCAATAGAAGAAGGAGTCTTGATTACTCTCGGAGAAAAAATACTCTTTGAAACGGGGAAAGCACAATTTAAAAGCAACAATATGGCAATTGATTCTCTCGGTTCTATTATTCTTGAGTTGGATTGTCCCGTAAGGGTAGAGGGGCATACAGATAACATCCCAATTCACAACGAACAATTTGTGTCTAATTGGGAACTGTCGATGGCTCGCGCTGTGGCTGTAGTTAAGTATCTGATTTCAGAGTGCGGCATTGCTCCTGAAAAACTTTCTGCTACGGGGTATGCCGATTCGCGATCCAAGGTACCAAATAATGCGGATCATAACCGTGAACTGAACAGGAGAGTGGAAATAATTTTGTCGATGCAAGATTGAGGAGGAAAGATATGGCCAGGGAAGATAAGGAGAACAAAGAAGAAAATGTCGAAGAAGTTAAAGAGGAAAAAGGGGGAAGCAAGAAGAAATTTCTTAAATGGATCATTATAGGAACGGTCATACTAGTTGTTGTGGTCGCAGGTTTTGCAGGATGGAAGTACTTTCAGAAATCCTCGGCGAGTAAAGAAAAGACGAAGCAAGAGTCAATGGTACAGATCGGTGGTATCTGGGATCTGGGGTCTTTGATTGTAAATCTGATGGATGGCAGCGGAGAAAGGTATTTGAAGGTTACCGTTAAGGTGGAAACGACCACCAAAGAATGTTCATCGGAACTGAACACGCTGAAGCCGAAAATTTTAAACGATATGCTGGATCTTCTATCTTCCAAGAAATATAAGGATGTCGTGGGCTATGATGGAAAGCAGCAGTTAAGGGAGGAAATAATGTTACGTTTAAACAATTATTTAAGCATGGGTAGAGTCAAACAGGTATATTTTACGGAATTTGTTATTCAGTAATGTGAAGCCCCCCGCCCACAGAGACTGTGTCGCAATTCCTTTTTTTGTCATTTCGACCGAAGGGAGAAATCTTTATGACTAATAATATTGACGCGTTAAGATTCCTCACATCCGTTCGGAATGACATTTTCTCCTATTGCGACACAGTCTCACAGGGCGGGGCTGCTTCCCGGTAAGGAATCGCACAGATAGTGAGCTGTTGCGAACAATATATTTTCATATTGCGCCCCCTTACCCCGCCTGCAAGGCTGGGCTTGCGGGATGCGCTCCCGGTCAAGCGAAACGGTACATAATTTCTGAAAACAGGGAGGTAATAAAGTTGTCGCAGATATTGTCGCAGGATGAGGTGGATGCCCTCTTAAAGGGGTTGTCCGACGGTGATGTAGAGACGGGGCAGGAAGATAGTGTTACTGCGCAGCTTCATGAAGTTGAGGTGTACGATTTTGCCAGTCCGAAGACAATCGTAAGGGGTAGAATGCCGGCTCTTGATGCCATCAATGAAAACTTTGCCCGAATGTTCAGAAAAACCCTGTCATCCACATTGCGGAGAATCGTCGGTATCAGCACAGTATCCTCCAATTTCGTGAAGTTCAGTGAATTCTTAAAGACTCTCCCTGTTCCCTCAAGTCAGCATATTTTCAAAATGCCTCCCCTCAAGGGAGACATGCTCTTTGTTGTTGATTCAAAATTGATATTCTTATTAGTTGACTGTATTTTCGGAGGCAGCGGGCGAGAGGTGTTTAAAGTCGAAGGGAGAGATTTTACATCCATCGAAACCAACCTTATTAAAAAGATTATATTGAGCGCTCTTTCGGATCTTGAAGGTGCCTGGAAAACGATTGTGGATGCAAACGCCGTGTATCAAAGATCCGAGATAAATCCTCAATTTTCTCAGATCGTGGGCCAGTCTGAAGTTGTTGCCGTTGTGAAATATGAGGTCGTATTGGATTACTCTTCGGGAATGATCACGGTGTGTATACCGTACGCCTCGCTGGAACAGGTACGGGACAAGTTGAAAGGCAGATATCATGCTGATGAGCTTGAAGAAGAGGACAAGGAGTGGACGAACAAGTTCAGGAGAGGGCTACAGCAGTCTTCAGTGGAGATGATTGTTGAGTTGGGAAAAACGGAATTGACGGGACTTGAAGTTATAACCATGAAAAGAGGGGATGTAATTCCGCTCGATCAGTATATCGATGGCAGTTTAGACGTCTATATTGAAAATGAATTGAAATTTACAGGACATCCCGGTTTTTACAGGGGAAATCGGGCAATAAGAATATCAGAAATTTTAATGAATAAAAATGAAGAGGTTAAACACAATGAGTGAGAATGAACAAAATGATGAGGGTGTAAAGAACGGCGAGGACATCAGCGCCAATGGCAAGAAAGATGAAGTGGAGGCTTCAAGTCAGAATGAATCGCCCAAAGAGGATGTAAAAAGTGACGAAGATATCAGCTGGGATGATGTGAAAGATGAACTGGAGACCCCTGCAATGTCATCGCAAAAGCAGGAGGTCAGCAGTGTTAATTTCCAGGAATTGGAAATGGGCGGTTCGGTGAGTCCCGAGCTTGATCTTGGCTTTATTCTGGATTTGCCTCTTACATTGACGGCTGAACTCGGGAGAACCCAGTTGTTAATCGGAGAGCTTCTACAGCTTGGGCATGGGTCCGTTGTCGAATTGGCAAAACTGACCGGGGAACCCATGGATATCTTCGTGAACAGCAGGCTTATTGCAAGGGGTGAAGTCGTCATGGTTAATGATAAATATGGAGTTCGGTTGACTGATGTAGTTTCACCCGCAGAACGAGTAACCAAGTTACGATAAGGGTAACAAAACGTGGAAACGATGAATTCAATGGAATTATTTCCTTTCATGGTAAAAATTTTTTCATCTCTTGCTATTGTTATCGGCGTGATGATTGTGTGTATTTATCTTATGAGAAAGATCATGAAAAAGGCGGAGGGCACAAGTGACGGAAGGGAATTGATCAGAATCCTGTCAACAAGATCTGTTGCGCCCAAGAGCAGTATCATGCTGGTAGAGGTGTTGGATAAAACGCTGGTTATCGGCCTTTCAAGTAATAATATGTTTCTCCTTACGAGCATTGAAGATCAGTTGTCTCTCGAAAGAGTAAAACAAATTCAGGGGTGGACGCAAGGGCCGCACCATTTTTCCGGGCATTTAGCCCATTACAAGGCGCGCCTGTTTTCGTTATGTCGTCCGGTCGAGAAAAGTGGTGAAAAAAATGCATAGGCTTCCGGATTTGAAGCCGCACATGTTCATTATATGCCTGGGCCTTATTGCCGTGGCATGTTTGATAATTTCGTCTTCAGTATGGGCTCAATCTTTCCCCCTTCCTTCTGTTAATTTGAGTTTTGCTGATGGTGAAAATACTCAAGGCCAAGTTGCGACCGTACTTCAGTTGCTCTTCATGCTTACGGTACTCTCTCTTGCTCCGGCCGTATTAATTATGGTGACCTCATTCACAAGGATAGCGGTTGTTCTCTCACTTCTCAGGCACGCTCTCGGCACACAACAGGTTCCGGCAAATCAAATAATCATCGGACTTTCTTTGTTCCTGACGTTTTTTATCATGACGCCGGTATGGGATCAGATAAATAGCCAGGCGTTGCAACCATATATGAATGAGAAAATAACTCATCAAGAGGCTCTGGATACGACTGCCCTGGCAATGAAGGGATTTATGATAAAACAGACGAGGGAAAAAGATCTGGCGCTTTTTCTTAAAATTTCCCGGGGAAAGAAGCCAAGTAATCCCGATGATATTCATCTTCCCGTTTTGATACCGGCATTTGTCATAAGCGAGTTGAAAACGGCTTTTCAAATCGGTTTTATGATCTACATACCCTTTTTGATACTCGATATGGTTGTCGCGAGTGTTCTTCTGTCAATGGGAATGTTAATGCTTCCACCGATTATGGTGAGCTTGCCCTTCAAGCTTCTACTGTTTGTACTGGTAGACGGATGGTATTTGATAGTTGGTTCGCTGGTTCAGAGTTTTTCATGACCGGGAGCGCACCCGTAAGACCCGCCTTATAGGCGGGTTAAGGGGCGCAATATAAAATAACCATATTGTTCGCGACAGCTCACTATCTACGATTCCTTACCGGGAAGCCCCGCCCTGTGGGCTGGGGGCTTCACAAAATACGATTATGAAAAGGTGGCATATGTCTGTTGATCTGGTTGTGGGAATAGCAAATGAAGCTATAGAAGTGACGCTCCTGCTTGCCGCTCCTATGCTTGGCATAGGACTTATTGTTGGTCTTGTTGTAAGTATCTTCCAGGCGGTGACTCAGGTTCAGGAAATGACGCTTACGTTTGTTCCCAAGATAATTGCGGTCATGCTAGCCCTTATAGTCGCGCTTCCATGGATGATCAGTCTCATGGTTACATACACACAAAACCTCTTTATCTCTATCCCGACGTATATAAGATAGGGGAAGGATAATCGCTGATATCCAATGGAAATACCGCAAATAACAGCAGGACAGATAGAAACATTCATACTGATCTTTCTCAGGGTAAGCGCGATTATAATCACAATTCCGATCCTGGGTAATCGGTCGGTCCCTATGAGATTAAAGGGCGGGTTATCGGTGGTTGTGGCGCTTCTACTTGTGCCTTTTGTTCAATATAATGCCGTTCCAATCAAACTTCCACTGCTTGTCATTAAAATGTGTGGTGAGGTTCTCATCGGGATTGTTATTGGTTTTGCAGGCCAGATCCTCTTTGCGGGTGTTCAACTGGCGGGTCAGTTAGTCGGTTTTCAAATGGGGTTTGCCATAGTTAATGTGGTTGATCCGGTTTCAAGCTCGCAGGTATCAATTATAGCACAATTCCAATATCTTCTTGCTCTTCTGATTTTTCTTGCAGTGAATGCCCACCATATTTTTCTGTATGCTATTGCAGAGAGCTATCAGTTGATTCCTCCTCTAAGTTTCCATTATTCGGGACCATTGATGGAGTCGATCCTTGAACTGTCAAAAGACATTTTTGTCGTCGCAATAAAAACGGGGGCTCCCGTCATTGCCATGCTTCTTTTTACGAGCGTTGGCCTGGGGCTCATTGCCAGAACCGTTCCCCAGATGAATGTTTTTATCGTCGGTTTTCCGCTAAAGATTGCAATGGGACTTATTGGTATCGGTTTGACGCTACCGTATTTTGTCAAGATTTTGGAATCTGTCTTTACGAAATTTGACGGGCAGTTGAGTATGTTAATGAGCCTGATGTAGGATAAACTCATAATGGAAGGCTCGCAAAAAGTCGAAAAACACGTCATTGCGAGCGAAGCGAAGTAACCTTTCGGGTTTAACTCATTATAATTATAAGATTGCTTCGGGCTATCGCCCTCGCAATGACCGGAAGCGCACCCGCAAGCCCCGCCTTGTAGGCGGGGAGCTTCACACTGAGAAATTACTTTTTGCGAGATCATCAAAGGTAAAAGGTTATTTTTTTGACACCACCGTCACGGGATCGTTCAGAACTTTATTATGGCTGAAGAAGAGAAAAAAGACCAGGAAAAAACCGAACAACCTACACCTAAGCGAAGGCAAGAAGCGCGGGAAAAAGGCCAGGTTGCAAAGAGTCAGGAGGTAACATCCGTTACAATATTACTGGCGTGCCTTATACTCTTTTATTTCAATGCTGAAATTATGGTCGGAAAAATGATGGAAATGACACGGTGGATACTCGGCGAATCAGGGAGTTTTATTATCGATAGCAACACGATACAACCTCTCGTGCAGACGCTGGTTTATAAAATATTTGGCATATTGGCGCCGCTGCTGTTAATGGTCATTTGCGTTGCCATTTCTGTGAATGTAATGCAGGTCGGGTTCATCCTGTCTTCTGAGTCAATACAGCCAAAGCTGTCAAAAATTAATCCCATCAGCGGGTTTCAGAGACTCTTCTCGATGAAATCCCTCGTAGAATTAATAAAGAATATAGTAAAAATTTCTGTTGTTGGATTCATTGGATATATTACGATCAAGGGAGAGATGACGAATCTTGTTTCACTTGGCAGTTTGAATGCGTGGGGCGTGTTGGAATATATTGGAAAAGTTGCCTCCAAGGTTATTTTAAGGACATGCTGGGTTCTCATTGTACTGGCCTTATTGGATTATATTTTTCAAAAGTGGGATTTTGAAAAGAATCTTAAAATGTCAAAGCAGGATGTAAAGGATGAATTTAAGCAGTCAGAGGGAGATCCGCTGATAAAATCGAGGATCAGGCGCCTTCAGATAGAATCTGCGAGAAAACGTATGATGGCCAGTGTCCCCGAAGCAGATGTTGTAATAACGAATCCCACACACTTTGCTGTAGCCCTTAAATATGATCAGACGACAATGGTAGCACCGAAGGTGTGTGCAAAGGGGAGAGGTCATATAGCAGAAAAAATAAAAGATATTGCCGGGAAAAATAATGTTCCAATCATTGAGAACAAACCACTGGCACAAGTATTGTATAAGATTGTTGATGTAGATGAAATGATACCGGCGAATTTATACAAAGCAGTTGCCGAAGTATTGGCATATGTCTACAACATAAAATCCGGTCAATAGTTGATACCTTTGCAAAATGGTATTTCAGGTCATTGCGAGACACAAAGTGTTACTGAAAACTTTTTAATTATCAATATCTTGTAAGATTGCCTTGCTCGAAATGGCAAAAGAAATTTAACAATCAGCAAGCTTTTATGGAGTGATACATAATGGCAAGTGCAAATGTTGCAGTTCATCCTGTCATGGAATGGGTCAAAAGCAGCAGCACATTTTTGGCGGTAGGAATAGTCGGTGTTTTGCTGGTTATGATGATACCCCTTCCTCCGTTTATTCTTGACTTGCTGCTTTCCTTTAATATTACATTTGCCATAGTAATCCTTCTTGTTGCCATTTATGTATTAAAACCGCTTGATTTTTCGGTTTTTCCTTCCGTTCTTTTGATTGCTACACTGTTGCGGCTGTCGCTAAACGTTGCATCAACCCGCTTAATTCTTCTTCATGGCAATGAGGGGACTGCAGCTGCCGGACAGGTTATCAAATCCTTTGGTACATTTGTGGTGGGCGGCAATTTTTTGATTGGGTTTATAGTGTTTATGGTACTTGTCTTGATCAATTTTATTGTCATTACCAAGGGTGCAACGAGAATTGCCGAAGTTGCGGCACGGTTTACGCTGGATGCCATGCCGGGCAAGCAAATGAGCATTGATGCGGATTTGAATACGGGGCTCATTTCTGAGTCCCAGGCGAGGATCAAACGCGATTCTATAGCAAGGGAGGCCGATTTCTATGGTGCAATGGATGGTGCGAGCAAATTTGTCAGAGGTGACGCTATAGCAGGAATCATTATTGCGCTAATTAATATTGTAGGCGGATTGATTATTGGTGTGCTTCAACAGGGGATGCCGGTTGCCGATGCTGCCCGTACATATACGCTCCTGACGGTTGGAGACGGTCTGGTTACGCAGATTCCAGCCCTGATTATATCAACCGGAGCGGGAATGCTGATAACCAGGTCAACGGCGTCATACGATCTCAGCAGCGAAATAAAATCGCAAATCTTTTTACAACCGAAGGCAATGGCTTCAGCCTCCGTTATGTTGCTTATCTTTGGTTTAATACCGGGTATGCCGACTGTGCCGTTCTTGATTATCGCATCTGTTGTAGCATTTATCGCGTTTACTGCTTTCAAGTCAAGCGAACAGGTTGGAGAAGTTGAAGAAGAAGGTCCTGTGGGAATGCCGGCAAGGGAACCATTGGAGGAACTGTTGCCACTTGATATGCTGGAACTCGAAGTCGGATATAATCTGGTTTCCCTTGTTGATGCAAAACAGGGGGGAGAACTTCTGCACCGCATTAGAACTTTCAGGCGGCAGATGACTGCCGAGATGGGCTTTATCATGCCTGCGATACATATTCGCGATAATCTCCAGCTAAAGCCCGGTGAGTATGCCATTAAATTAAAGGGAGTAAATATTGCACGTGGGGAGCTAATGATGGGCCATTATATGGTGATCACGCCCGATGATAAGGCTGTAGCGATTGCAGGGCACAAAACAAAAGAGCCGGCATTCGGTCTTCCCGCAGTCTGGATAGAGGCGGGAGAAAAAGAAAGCATACAGGCACAGGGGCATGTTGTAGTGGATGCGGCGACTGTATTAACCACTCACATTACCGAAGTTGTTAAAACGCACGCCGATGAATTACTGGGAAGACAGGATGTACAGTACCTGCTGGATAATTTGGCACAGTCACATCCGAAAATTGTCGAAGAAGTTGTGCCGAATATTATTTCGCTTGGTACCATCAATAAAGTTCTTCAGGAGCTTTTAAGGGAGCGGGTTTCAATCCGCGATCTTCTCACTATAATGGAGACATTGGCCGATTATGCTCCAGTGACAAAAAACGCCGATTTACTAACCGGATATGTTAGGCAAGCCCTGTCACGAACCATTACACAACAATATGTTGAGGATGACGGTACTATGACGGTGGTTATGATGTCTCCAGCGGTGGAAGATGCCATAAGCCAGTCTGTTCAGCACACGGAATATGAATCATTCGTTACACCTGATCCAGGCATTGTTCAAAAAATCGTCAGCAATCTTCAGGAATTTACGACAACATTCTCCGAGAAGGGATTACAGCCCATTGTTCTCTGTTCACCCAGTGTCCGGACCTACGTCCGAAAGATTCTGGCAAAGTTTTTCCCCCATATTGTTATCCTGTCACATAACGAAATCAGCCATAATGTCAACATTAAATCACTTGGAGTAGTGGGGGTTAAGGATGCAGCTTAAGAGGTATGAAGCAAAAAGTATCCACGAGGCAATGGGGAAAATAAAGCGGGATTTGGGCGACAGCGCCGTTGTCCTATCGACGAAAAGGATGAAAAGCAAAAAAGGGCAAATGATTGAGGTGATTGCCGCTCGTGATGAAGATTTGATAAATGAAAGTAAACTACAAGAGTCAAGTGATGAAAGCAACATGTCCGATATACACTCGACAATCAGGTCGGATGTCAGTGAACTGAAATGTTTCATGATGGATTTTATGAGAAGTGTGAACATCGGTGCGGAACTGACCGAGATTAAAGAAAATCTTAACACTTTTTTTGATTTTTTAGGAATTCAGAAAAGTGAGAAAAAATCTCCTTGTCTTTCAAAGGCTTATTATTACCTTTTAACGACAGGCATATCGAGGAAACAGGCGTTAGGGTTGATAGAAAAACTACAGGATAATTATGAGCCACAGAAGTTGCAGAACTATGATGACACATTGAAATATCTGGAGGATATTCTCAGGCAGTCAATTGCCCTTTCATATGGAAAACAGACAGAGAAAAGAAAGGTTTGTGCCTTTGTCGGTCCAACCGGTACCGGGAAGACGACAACTCTGGCAAAACTTGCGGCACATCATTTGTTTGACAAGAAATCAAAGATTGGAATCATAACCATGGATACATATCGTATCGGTGCTACAGATCAATTAAAAAAGTATGCTGACATTATGAATGTCCCCATGAAAGTCGCGACTGAAAAGTGCGAACTTGAAAAGGCTCTTGCGAATTTTTCGGACAGGGAAGTTGTTCTTGTGGACACGCCCGGAAGGAGTCGCATGGATGGAGGATATTTGCTGAAATTGAGGGATTGTATTTCGACGATACCATCTGTGGAGACAAATCTTGTTATGAGTGTTACGTCAAACCGCAAGAGCATGATTAATACGGCAAATCGGTTCGGCATTACCGGCTATAATAATATAATATTTACAAAACTGGATGATTCCGATTGTTTTGGACACATTTATAATGTGATTGATACTATAAGCAAACCGGTATCATACATTACTGACGGACAGAATGTCCCGCGGGATATACAGGCAGTTGATCCCGGAATATTGGCAAGAATCATAATGAAAAACAGGATCCGTATCACATTGAGAAGGAGTAATTAGGTGGATCAAGCAGAGACGCTCAGGGACATAAAAAGAAGAACAACCGGGACGGATAGCGGTAATCTGGTAAAAGGGAAGAAGGAGAAGGCGAGAAATCCGGATATACGGGTTATTGCTATAACCAGTGGCAAGGGAGGAGTAGGCAAAACAAATATTGCGGCAAATATTTCGTATGCCTTGTCTATGAGGGGGAAAAAAACCTTACTCCTTGATGCAGATACGGGATTAGCCAATATTGATGTTATCTTAGGGATTACACCAAAGTACAATTTGTGTCACATACTGACGGGAGAAAAGACTGTCGCGGAGGCGATTGTTAAAGGCCCCGGTGGCATGATGATTCTGCCGGCGTCGTCAGGCATTCAGGAAATAACGGAAATGTCGGGGGGGCAAAAGCTTACACTATTGGATATGCTGGAAGATTTCGATGAGGATCTGGATTTTATGTTAATTGATACTGGTGCCGGAATAGCAGGGAATGTGATGTTTTTTAATATGTGTGCCAGTGAAATTATTGTCGTTGTTTCTCCTGAACCGACCTCGTTGACCGACGCATATGCATTGATAAAGGTTCTCTATAAGAGTCACGCAGCGAAACGATTTATGGTACTTGTGAACATGTCTCGAGATGCGAGTGAAGCGAGTGCCGTGTATCGTAGGTTAAGCAAGGCCGTTGAGCATTTTCTCAAACTTTCAGTTGAGTATCTTGGGTTTATTCCTTTCGATGAGAGCGTTAAACAGGTAATAAAAAGACAACATTTACTGATGGAAGTATTTCCTTCTTCAAAGGCAAGCGTACATATTGCCAAGATTGCTGAGCTATTGTCCCGGCAGAAGACAACCACATGTAATCCTGGTACTATTAAATTTTTTAACAGAGCGATAATTAATAATTATGACAGATAAGAAGAAACGCGAAGAACAAATCATGAAATATGTCCCTCTCGTTAAAAATGTTGTCGGGAGGATTATGTTGCGGCTGCCGAGCCATGTTGACAAAGAAGACCTTATTAATGTTGGGGTCATAGGACTTATGTCTGCCTTGGAGCGGTTTGATGAAACGAAAAATGTAAAATTTGAAACATATGCCAGATTCAGGATACGTGGCGCAATACTGGACGAATTGCGATCGAGGGATGCTGTGTCGCGATCAGCGCGGAACAAAGGTGCCAAACTTGAAAAGGCATATGCGGTATTACAGGTGGAATTAGGAAGAATGCCGACGGATGAAGAAGTGATCGGGTATCTCAATATATCGCTGGAACAGTATTACAAGCTCCTTAATGATGCACGGGGAGTTTACATCTTAAACACTGACGATCTTTCTCCGGATTATTTGAGAAAAAATACTCCACAGGATGTCCTGGAAAAAATTGATCAGGACAATCCGTTATCGTTCATTACCAGCACTGAGACGAAGGAGGTATTAAAAAGTGCAATCGAGGCATTACCCGAAAAGGAACGAATTGTCTTGTCGCTCTACTACTACGAGGAATTGACTTTGCTGGAGATAGGCAAGGTTATGGAATTGACGGAATCCAGGATTTGCCAGATTCATTCCAAGGCAATATTGAAATTGAGATCTGTGCTCAAAACATTAAAAGACAGGGAAAATATAGAACCTCTTTCATGCATGCATTCAAGCTGAAACAGCAAATAACGATAAGATATAAAACGGAAGAGAGATATAACAAGAGAAGCGCTATGCCTGACAATGTGTCTTTAATTAAAATATCGTGCCTGCCCGCGTGTGTTGTAGCGATAATAATATTGGTGAATGTTTTCTTTTCAGGCATATATATCGCAGGTTGTGCCGAAAAACCTGAGGCTGAGCTTGCCCATAAGGCAGAAGAGAGCCTGAAAGTTGACACTCCACCTCAATACAAATTTGAGTATTTTAATGATTTCATTATATACGTATGCAGTGAAAAGGAAAAAGTCGGCGTGTTGCTCTGTGATATAGCTTTGGAGTTAAATTACGGGATGAAATTATCAGGTGACAGAGGAGATTTGAGGAAATTGTTATACAGGATGCTGAAATCACTCGATCAGGAAAATGATTCGCGGAACCTGAAAAAACAACTGCGGGAAAATATTAAAGTTGCCATTAATGCGGCAATGGGCGAAAAGGTCGTCAAGGAAGTAAATTTCGTCAAGTTTATCCTGCTATAAAAAAACAAAAAGTTGTTGAATGACTGCATTGTTGTCCAGGGAAACAGTGTGATGAACCGGGGAAGGGGATAAAAATGAGAAAAGCATATTATTTTTTAATTGGCATCATGATATTTATAGGGTATATTTCGCCCTGCTATGCCCTTACATCGGAAGAGGTTTTAAAGTTGAAGAATGCGGGTGTCAGCGATAAAACGATTCAAATTATGCTAAAGCAAGAAGAACAGGGTGTTAGAGAAGTTCAAGATGACAAAGGAAATACGAACATTATCTATTCCACAGGATCCTCAGCACGCAGGGGAGAAAAAGATCGCGAGGAAGCGGAAAAAATGAAGAAGGCATGGGATATGCTGGATAATGTTATTATTGATGAACGCAAATAGCACCAAAGAGAAACACTATAATGATAATCGATGGACATGCTAAACATGTAGAGTTGTTCAACGAGCTGAGAAAAGAATTCGAGGCTACCGTTGTACAAGAACTTATTCCTGGTATTATTCATAACTTTGCAAATCCCCTTAACGGGATTTTGGGGCGTTCTCAATTGTTGCGAAGAAGGGCACATGAGTGGTTTAAAACGGTAGATGTCAGTGACAATGAACCGAGGAATCATGAAAAGATACTCAATGACATTGATCTCATAACAGAAGAAACAGATAGATTGTTTGATTTGTTCAACGATCTTTCAGCTAAAGTTTATAATTTACAGGACACGACAACTAAAAAAATTAACATTCCTGATTTGATAAAAACAGAAACGGATTTCTTCGATTTCTACCTGAATTTCAGACACTCTATTAAAAAAGAACTGGTACTGGAGCGGAATATACCGGTTGTTACCGGAATTTTATCCGAATATGCTATCGCTTTTTCAACGATTATTCGATACTCGATGAATTCCATGAGAACAAGCCCGACAAAGAATCTGACAATTACCACGTATTACGACAAACCTGATGTTTGCGTGAAGATAGAAGATACCGGGATACATACACTTGAAGGCGAGAAAGGGAATCTCCTTGACGGCATTTCATCCGCGAGCGGACCTTTTTGTAATCCGGACAAAAATGCGGGATTGTTAAATGCCCTCTCTCTTCTGAAAAAATACGATGCTAACTTTCATGTAGGGAATATAAATGGTATTCATACTCTCTGCGTGAAAATTCCATGCTGAGTTTCCATCCATTTCCATTGGAAAATAGCGATAGGTTCAAGGTTTCCAATGGTTATGACGATAATATTTTATATATAACGTAATATATACTTGCTACCATGAATCTGGTCAGTGTTTTTTAACGGCAAGTAGATGTGAGAAGTATAAGATGAGATCGCTGGATGTAAATCAGATTATTTTACAAACAAATGCTGTAGAGCGTGTTCAGCAGGTTCAGCAACAGCATCCGGACGTTCAGCAGCGTTACTTTAAAGATCAGTTAAGAAAAGAGGAAAAGGAGTTAAAGGAAAAAGTCAAAGATACTCACGAAGCTGAGAATTCCATTATTGATGAAAAAGACAGACGAAACCGTCAGGAAGGTCGTTCCGAGGGGAAAAAGGGGCAAGAAAGCAAGGAAGATGCGGACAATAAAGATACGGATAATGAAAATCATATGTCTCTTGTTGACGAGTGTGGAGGAACTGTCGATATAAAGGTGTGATGTGGATATAGAAACATTACTGAGATTTCAAGTTCTTGCCGATGTCGCGTTGTTTCTTGTCATAGTGTTGCTCTGCATTGTTGTGACGAGGGAGAACAGAAAAAGATCACATGGGCTGAATCAGGATTCTTTTGAAGAGTTTAAAAAATTGATTGAGGGTTCTCAAAAGTCTGCCGAATATTTGTCGCAGGCGATTAGCGAGGGTAGAAACTCCCTGAAGGAACTTTCGTATACGTTGGATGAAAAAGAAAGAAGGTTGCGAAGGCTGGTCGAAGATTCAGAAATAATACAGGAGAAGGCCGAGGGGGAAAAGATTCGAACGGGGGAAAGAGCCGATCTCAGTAAAACGCATGATTCTGCCGTACGAATGGCGCAGCAGGGTTTTTCGGATAAGGACATAGCCGATACGCTGGGTGTGCCGGAAGGAGAAATCAATCTTATCCTTGATCTGGATCGTAAAAAAATTGAGAATGGTTAATGCCGTCAATACCACCAATTATAATCTCACCTGATAGATCCGATAATTTATTCCGGATTCAAACCAAAGGAAATATGCTGCCTCCCCTCTCGGTAGGGGAAATCGTCAAAGCGGAAGTTATCGAGCAATTCGGTGACAGAAATGTCCTTATTTTGCTGAAGGGCAAAAGGATTACTGCAGATTCGGCTTTGATGCACAATAAAGGCGAGCGTGTGAAGGCTCGTGTTGAACAGATACAGCCTCGTGTTATTCTTCGTATTGTGGGAAACCAGACATCACCTTCTTCGGTAATAAGGGAGAATATCGGCTTTTATCGTTTGAATCCAACGGGATTGATTGATTTTTTTAATGAGGTGAACCGGATATTCAGCCAGAAAGATCTTGGAAATCTGTTTTCTCTCCTGGGAAAAGAAAATATGACGACTATCCTGAAAATGGTTCAGTCTTTGACTCTGTCACAATCGACATTAAACACCGGTTTTTTCAAAGATTATATCTATAATCTCGGTTACCTGATGGAGAAGGAATTGGGCGAAGCCCTTACCAGGAAGTTTGGCAAGGCTTCGGCGGTAAAAAAGGCTTCTCACAATCTGAAGGGACTTTTATTGGCGTTGAAAAACAAGCTCCATGGATTGACAACAGATAAAAAACATCACGGGGTAGAGAAGCTTTTGCGGTTTATCGATTTATCCGTGAAGTCAATCGAAGCACATCAGGTCTCCAACGTTGTGCTTCAGGAGCGTGACAATGTATATCTTTTTAACATTCCGATGCTTTCCCCTGACGGAATGGGCCTCGCGGAGATTTTTCTGAAATTTGATGGTAAAGATGCAAAAGGAAGCGGCCAAAAAAAAACCTGCAAGATGGTATGTATGTTTACGATGGATGCCCTCGGTGACATTATTGTCGAAACAACGATTGAAGAGCCTAAATTGAAATGTGACATATATTGCCAAGATCAAACAATATGTGATTTTATAATACCGTTTTTAGCGGAAATAAAGGAAAGGCTCGATGCAATAGGCTATGAAGCAAGTTATGTTACGTGTGTGATAGGTAAGGATATGGAGAAAATGAAAAAAGGATACAGGAAATTGCCGTATCTCCATGATCAGGAAGGTGTGAATGTGGTTGTTTGAAAATGAACACGGATGAAAAGAAATTACAAATTGCTGCTTCAATAAAATATGACAGCAAAACAGATGTAGCACCAATAGTTACCGCAAAAGGACGTGGGTATATTGCGGAGAAAATCATAGAAATAGCGAAAAAGCATAACATCCCGATAAAAGAGGATCCCGCCCTTGTTCAGATCTTAAGCCAGCTTGATATCGACGAACACATACCGCCCGAACTCTATAAAGCTGTCGCTGAAATTCTTGCCTTTGTTTACTCCCTCAACGAACGCTACCGACAGAAAATTTCATAATAGGTCAGGTGGTGGGAAAATTTTTCCCGGGAAACGAAACTGCCTGCTGAATTTTGACACTCTTCTATTAGGTAAGCGACAATGCAAAACACGTAAACAGGTTTTTTATCCCTGCTTTCAGTCGTAAGAAGTTAGGGGATACCGGAGCCAGGTGTTGGGTCTTCGATTATCCAATATTCCGATTAATCGTTACACCGGTATTCTACCTGCACAGTAGTTATAACGTCCCTGAATATTGCATTATTTTGTGTTTCCCTGGCAGTTGTATCAGAACGTGGAAGTGAAGTGTCCGTTTGAGAGGTTAGCTGTCATGCATAATGCCTGTATGCTGCCGCATCAGGAATTTTCAGGCGTCATTGAATCCCCTGCTATGGCATGTAATTTGCTTTATAAGTTCATAAAAAGTTATTGGGTGTTGTGCTTATGATCTACGGAATATCAACAATGGCTAAAGAATCTATAAAACATATTTATCAGCTTGAAGCTGTGACGCATAATATTGCAAATGTTAATACCCCTGGATTTAAAGCAGAGAAAGTGCTTTTCCCTGAAGGGACGTCATTGAATAGATCAAATGATGAAAAGCCGTTGAGTGTTATTGATTATTCGCCCGGACCGATCCAAAAGACAGGAAATGTATTTGACGTGGCAGTCGGAGGAGAAGGATTTTTTGTTATAGAGACAGCGAACGGCGAGGCATATTCGAGAGACGGAAGGTTTACATTGAATGAGAGAGGGGAGCTCGTTACTCACAGTGGAGATTATGTCCTCGGAAAGTCAGGTAAAATTGTAATCTCGGGAGATGATGTTCGAATCGATGAAAATGGATCAGTCAAGGCTGATGGTAATGAAGCAGGTGTATTAAAGATAGTTGAATTGGATAAACCGGAAGTGCTGAAAAGCGCTGGAAAGGGTCTTCTGTGTGATCTCAAGAAAGAAGCGGGTCCCATGATTGTGGAAAAGCCAAAGGTTTATTCGGAACATCTGGAAATGTCCAATGTGCAGGCAATCAAAGAGATGGTGAATATGATTAGTATTCATCGTTCTTTCGAAACGTATCAAAAGACCATGCAGATATTACAGGAACAGGACAAACTGTCAACGAATCGAATAGGGAAGCTCGTCTAATTTACAAGATATAGGGAGGGTTCTAATGATGAGGGCATTGTGGACGGCTGCTACCGGAATGGAAGCGCAGCAAATTAATCAGGATGTTATCGCCAACAACCTGGCGAACATCAATACGGTCGGTTTCAAAAAATCGAGGGCGGATTTTCAAGATCTTATGTATCAAATTTACACAAAAACCGGTTCGGAGACATCTGAGGGGAATAAATTGCCAGTAGGTTTGGAAGTAGGCATGGGAGTAAGACCCGTGGCAACTCAGAAAATGTTTAGCCAGGGAGATTATCAGCAGACAGACAATGATTTCGATTGGGCCATTGAAGGGAATGGCTTCTTCCAGATAGACCTTGGTGACCGTACGGCGTATACAAGGGCGGGGAGTTTTCGAATCGACAAGGAAGGGTATGTCTGTGACTCACAGGGACAAAAGGTTACCCCGAATATTTCGGTACCACAGGAAACGGTTAATTTTACTATTGATAAGGGTGGTACATGGACTGCGGCTGATAGTACAGGTACGTCACTGGGAACCGGCAGGATTGAACTGGCAAAATTCGTAAATCCGGCAGGACTGACGAGTCTGGGAAGAGGACTTTATGAAGCGACGGATGGGTCGGGTGATGCAATTACAGGAAACCCGGGCGAAAGTGGCTTGGGTAGCATATCACAGCGTTTCATTGAGATGTCAAATGTTAACGTGGTGGATGAGATGGTAAAAATGATAGTCGGTCAAAGGGCATACGAGATTAATTCCAAGGCGATTCAGACGATTGATTCCATGTTACAGACGGTCAATAATCTCAAGAGGTAAAAAATGAGAGTACGGAAAGAGTTCATTTTAAAATATTGTTTGGGCGTTATCTGTATGGTGGTCACACTGCTGATTGTGAACCAGTCGTTACATGCGTCTCAGGTGACGCATATAAGTGAGAAAAAAATCAAAAAGATTGTGGCTGATCATATAAGACAAAATATATCCATGCCGGACAGTTCTGTTCGTATCGAATTTTTCTCCGGGATATCAGATTTGACTATTCCAGGCAAGAACGTCACCTGGCGGGTTAGACATGACAGAAATGAAGATTTTATCGGTTATGCCACGGTCACGATCAGATTTTATCAAGGCGATGTTTTTTTGAAAGAGAAGTCTGTAAGGGCGAAGGTGGAGGTATTTAAAGATGTCGTGGTTGCTTCACGGTTCCTCACGAGAAAATCCACTATCGGTTCAGATGACGTCAAGGCAATAAAAAAATGGTGTAATCAAACACATCCTAACAGCGTTGCACATTTATCGGAAGTTTTGGGAAAAACGCTGAATGTAAAAGTAAGGCAAGATACCGAAATAACCAGAACTATGTTGCGCGTACGGTTGCCGGTAAAGCGTGGCAAGCTTGTGCGTATAGTCCTCGAAAGGGGTCCGCTTATGATAACGACGATCGGTATGTCTCAGCAGGATGGAAAATTGGGAGAGCTTGTCAAGGTAAAAAACCTGTCGTCTAAACAAACCGTCTACGCGAAGGTCACGGGTGACTCTCTTGTCAGCGTCGAGTATTGACGTTGGGAAATGGGATTGGAAAAAATTATCATGGAAAATCTACGTTGCGGAAAAATTCAAAATAAATCGCACCGATCCGGCCCAGGCGTTTCACCGGCTTTGCCGAAGCTAATTGGAACGGTGAGTTATGCAGTAATTTTTTCTCTCTTAATTATTGTAACGGGATGCTCATCACTTATTAAAACGGTAAAGAAAGAACAACCTGCTCCACCCCGCATAACATCAGAAAAAGCCCCCGCTCCCGGATCAATCTGGCCGGGGGAAAGGGCCACGAACATGCTTTTCGCGGACAGGAAGGCAAGATATTTAAATGATATAATTACAATCATAATTGAGGAACTCTCAAGCGGTGAGAACAAGGCAAATACAACGACAAGCAGAGATACAACCACAACTGCAGGGATAACAGGTCTTTTTGGGCTTGAGCAAAGGGCGCTGGAGCAGAATAGAAGGATGGGTACCTCATTTGGCGTAGGCGGCACATCCGCCAATTCCCTGAAGGGCGATGGAAATACGAAACGTGACGGAAAATTAACGGGCAAGATTACGGCACTGGTAATGGATGTAATGGAAAATGGCAACCTTGTTATTGAAGGGAAACAGCAGGTTACCGTGAATGCAGAAGATCAGTATATAGTTATTTCCGGCATTGTCAGACCTGAAGACATTACTTCGGAAAACACTGTATCATCACAGTATATAGCCGACGCAAAGATTATATATACTGGTGATGGTGTGGTTAATGACAAGATGAGACCCGGTTGGGTTACACGATTTGTTGACTGGGCATGGCCGTTTTAATGATTCAGATTACAGGTTACGAATTATGTCATTTGTAAAGCAGATATGTCAGTCCTGGATTTAAGGGGAGTAAATACAAAATGAAATCGAAATCTTCAAGCTGCAGCATTCTAAAATACACCGCTATTTTTTTCCTGATCGGTCTTATGTCCTTGTCTAACGCCTATGCAGCACGGATAAAGGACATTGCGAGTATAGGCGGTGTCAGGGATAACCAGCTAAGTGGATATGGATTAATTGTCGGTTTGAGCGGTACAGGTGACACCATATCTAACGGTTTTACCAGTCAGACCCTTGCGAATCTCTTGACCAGGCAAGGCCTTTCAATGAAAGATAAGACTCTTAAAGCCAAGAATGTGGCAGCTGTAATGGTAACCGCGAAACTTCCTCCATTTGCCAAAAAAGGAATGCGAATCGACGCTGCGGTGGCTTCTCTCGGGGATTCGACAAGTTTACTTGGCGGTACTCTTTTAATGACACCACTTCGTGGTGCCGACAATAAAATTTATGCCGTTGTCCAGGGTCCTGTAACAATCGGTGGTTTTTCGGCGGGAGGAGGCGGTACCGGAATTACAAAAAATATCACGACAGCGGGGCGTATCATAAACGGAGCGCTTATCGAAAAGGAATTGCATTACGATTTTGCTCAAAAGAGGGAATTTACCATCAATCTTGACCGTCCCGACTTTACAACGTGCAGGGGATTAGCTGCCACGCTCAGCAGAAAAATTCCTGATGTGAACGCAAGGATCATCGATTCGAATACCGTTGCCGTTTCAATGAAGGAGTCTTACAAGGGTAGTATAGTGAGTCTGGTTTCAGATATTGAGAATATCGATATTCCTGTTGATTCGGTGGCCATGGTTGTAATGAATGAAAAGACGGGAACGGTCGTTATGGGAAGCAGGGTAAGAATCTCCACAGTAGCAGTCGCACACGGTAATTTGAGTATTCGGATAAAAGAGACTCAAAACGTGTCGCAGCCACTTCCGTTTGCGCCTTCGCCACTGTCCGGTAGTGTTCCGACCGAGATTGAGGGTGGCACGACAATAGCTCCAGGAGGGCAGACAGTTGTGACAACGGATCAATCTGTTGGAGTTACCGAAGAAAAGAGGAAATTAATGATTGTACCTCAAGGGATATCAATTCAGGAAGTAGTGAATGCCCTGAATGCGATAGGCGTTTCACCGAGAGATCTCATCACCATTTTGCAGACAATCAAGGCTGCTGGTGCACTTCAGGCAGATCTAAGGATACTATAATTAAGGTAATTATTTACAATGAATAAGAATATTAATCTGAATTCAGTGGTAACCAAAGAATGTGTCATAAATAAGAATAATGTCGAAAAAAATATACAGAGCAAAGAAAGGAGGAAAGAACGGCTCGGCAAGGCATGTGCTGATTTTGAATCAATGTTTGTATTTCAATTATTGCAAACCATGAAGAAGACAATCCCCAAGGGAGGTCTTTTCTCAGACAAGAGTTCATGGGGAAGCACCTATATGTTGATGTTTGATCAAAAGGTAGCGGAAGATCTTGCCAACAGAGGGGGCGGCATCGGTCTTCAAAAGGTCCTTTTCCAACAACTCGCTAACTCACTAAAATTGACTGGCAAAGATTAAAGTTTTATCCTATAATTGCCGATAACAAGTAAAACAGTAGAGAAAAAGGAGATATTATTGATGAAGGTTTTCGATTCGAGAAATCCAGCCGAAGATATTGTTCGGATGTATCAGATAAATGGCAAGACCAATACAGAATCTGACAAGCCAGTCAATAGTGCAAATGCATCCACGATGGCTCCCGAGGAAAAGGTCAGCCTTTCCTCTAAAGTCCAGGATGTGCAAAAAATAAAAGAAGCTGTTCAGGAACTCCCCGATATTCGAGAAGAAAAGGTGGAAACCCTGAAGAATCAGATTAAACAGGGAACGTATGATATAAACGCAGAAGAAATCGCCCAAAAGATGGTCGGTGAATCACTGTTAGATATCATGGTTTAACGTTCTAATGTTTCTCGTCTTATTCCCCCTCTGTTGAATATAAATCAAAATTCAGGATTTCAAAGAATGTCCAATGCAAGGGAGGGGTGTGTCAAATGCCAGAGAAGGTCGAAAATAATGTTCAGCATGGAGAGATAGAAAACAAAATTCTCTCCACCTATAGTTCTCTCATTCTTACACTCAGGGAGGAGATTAATCTTTTTAATGAACTTCGGAACCTGCTTCTGTCCGAACGTGAAAAGCTGGTCAGGTGTTCGGTGGAAGAATTGAATAAAAACAATGAAACGAAAGAACGTCTGATTAGAAAGGCCGGAAAGTTTAATAAAACAAGGATGAATTTGGTCAGCAAGATCGTCAAGTTGAGCGGTATGAATGATGACGTTAAGTCGCTTTCCTCGCTCATTTTATACGCGGACGAGGATCACAAAATGGAATTGATAGAATGCCAGTCCCTTTTGCATCCACTTATGAACACACTTGTTGAACTTAATGAAGGCAACAAAGAATTGTTGGATTCATCCATTTACTATACACAAAAATCATTAGATTTTTTAAGGGAACTTACGTCTCCTTCATCAACATATATGGAAACTGGGGGATTGAGGGCGGACAACGATACAAACGGGCAGCTTATTAGCCAGGTAGGGTAGGTGATATATGTCAGGTATTAGCGCGCTAAATATAGCAAAGGATTCGTTATTAAGTCATCAGACTGCCATTAACGTCACGGGTAGCAATATCGCCAACGTGAATACTGAGGGATATACAAGGCAGCGGCCTATATTCTGCACCGTTGGTTCGTCAAATATTGGGGCTGGTCAGGTTCAGTATGGCGTGGAGGTCGATCAGATACAAAGAATATACGATCAATTTATTACATATCAGATCCATGAACAAAATCAGGATATCGGATACACTGAAGCGAAAAAAGAACAACTTGAGAGAATAGAGATTATTTTAAATGAAACAACCGGAGAGGGCATAGATGATTTGTTCAATAAGTTCTGGAATGCCTGGGAAGATCTGTCGGCAAACCCGAGTGGTCAGACAGAAAGGGAGGCTCTCGTTTCTGTTACTCAAAGCCTTACATATGTATTCCGGTCATACAGCAGTGAACTTGTTACGCTGCAGAAAGATGTTAATTCAAACATATCGGCACTTGTTGACACTATCAATAGTGATTTGTCAAGCATTGCGGCGTTGAATCAAAAGATAACGCAAAATGCAACGGGAAAAGGAGATACCAACATTTTCCGCGATGAGAGGGACAAGATTGTCAAAGAGTTGGCTGGAATAATTGAGATAAATTATTTCGAAGACGCGTCCGGTGCTTTGAATATCTTTATTTCCAACGGGCTGGCCCTTGTCGAGGAGGGAAGATATAATTCGCTTGCTGTCGAGACAAACGAGGATACTTATTACGATATAATTTTCGAAGATGCCCCGGGCGTAGCGATAAACAGTAATATTACAACCGGGAAAATTGCGGGTTTATTAGAAATTCGGGATACGACGACGGTAAGTTATCTGAGTAGTCTTAATACACTTGCGGCCGAGCTTGTACAGGAAGTTAATGACAAACACCAGGAAGGCTTTGATACGAGTGGTAATCTAGGTGGTAATTTCTTCGACGCAACAAAGACAACCGCCCTGACGATTGAAGTCGATGCCGCCATCATAGCTGATGTAAACAAAATAGCGGCATCGGAAACCGTAAATGGAGATGGTAACAATGCTTTGAATATTGCCGGACTCAGGGACGAACTTGTCCTGAACAGTGGCAGTTCTACTTTTATTGACTATTATTCGTCATTTATCGGAACGGTCGGACAGGACGTTTTATATGCGGATCGAGCATTTGAACATAACACGGATCTCATGGAACAGTTGACCAGTAAAAGGGAGTCAGTATCAGGGGTATCTATTGACGAGGAAATGATGAGCCTGATTAAGTATCAGACAGGCTATACTGCAGCGGCCAGGCTTTGTACAACCGTGCAGGCGCTTGTGGATGATTTGCTGGGGTTGGTTGGTTAGTTAGGGGGGTAAGCTCAATGGTAATGCGGATTTCGGACAATATGAAGTTCAACACGATCATTAATAATCTTTTCAGTGCACAGGAAAAGTACAATGATTTGATGGAGAAAGTGGCGTCTGAAAAGTCTATAAATAGACCGTCTGACGATCCTCTCGGATTGAGCATTGTGATGAAATATCGAGAATCACAGTCGGCCGTTATTAGTTATCAACGCAATGTTGACACTGCAAGGGGCTGGATTAACATGTCCGAATCAAAACTGTCGGCAGTCGATGACCTTCTGATAAATGCCCGTGAAATAGCCGTTGCCCAGTCAAATGCCACGATGACAGCCGAAAGCAGGGAAACCGCCGCCGTCATGGTTCAGCAGATAATTGATGAAATGAGCTCAATTGCAAATTCAAAATACGGGAACAATTATCTCTTTGCCGGGACAAAAATGGATGCAGCCCCGTTTTCTTCGTCCAGTCGGGGTGCTACTGCTATAGGGACGGCAACTGCTGCTACTGACAATACGTTTGACGGTACCGTGGCATCAGGTGGTACATATACAGGCACGGTAAACAAGACTTATGCCGTGAAAATTATTACCGGTGGAGCATTTGCCGATGCTGAATATAAGGTTTCAAGTGATGGGGGGAAAACCTGGGGTGCAACGAATACTGATCTGGATACTGGAACTATAACCATCGGTGAGGGGATAGATCTTACTTTTACTGCCGGAGCTGTTGATCTGGCAGCAAATGACATCTTTTATGTGAACGGTCTGACAGCTGGCTATTATAACGGCAATGGTGAGGAACTATCCGTGGAGATAGGTAAAGACGCTACATTAAACTATTCGATTCCCGGTGAAGATATTTTTACCGATAAGGGAGATGGAGAGGTTGATATCTTTGAATCGTTGAATGATTTGAAAACAGCGCTTGAAAACAATTCACCCATTGACATAGCCGCTGAGATCGATAATCTTAAAGCGGGGTCTGAACAGGCCAATAAATGTAGAGCAAAATGCGGAATACTAATCAATAGACTGGAATTTACCGAGAGCAGCCTTACGGATCTCGATTTTGGATTGACTGAATTGATTTCAAAAAAAGAAGATGTTGATATAACCGAAATCATAACGAAATTTTCCATGCAGGAGATTGTTTTGGAGGCCACGTATGCAATGGCATCTAAAGTCGGCAATATTTCAATTCTAGACTTCATCAGATAAGGTTAAGCGTATGTTAATCCTGACAAGGAAGTTGGGGGAATCAATAAGGATCGGCGATGACATAAAGATCGTCGTTTCGGATATAAAGGGGAAACAGATAAGAATAGGGATTGAAGCGCCGGAAGACGTAAGCATTCATCGTGAAGAAGTTTATCAAATGATTCAAGAGCAGAACCTTCTGGCAGCTCAATTTGATCATAAAGGTGATAAAGAACTTGTACATCTCTGGAAAAGGCTAAAGAAGCAAAAGGAGGAACGTAAGTGAACATCTCGACAACTCGATTCGGTGACATTAATATTGACGAATCCACCATTGTTCATATGAAAGGGGGAATACTGGGGTTTGAACATTTTAAAAGGTATGCTCTCCTCACGCATGATGTAAATATTCCCTTCTGGTGGTTTCAGTCTGTTGATGATGGTTCGATAGCCTTTGTTGTTATAAATTCTTTCATGGTTAGAGCCGATTATGAACCGGTTATATCGGGCAGTGAGGTTGAATTACTTAAAATCGAATCTCCGGAGGATGTTGTTTTGATGTCTATTGTGACTATCAGTACCGATCCGTTTACAATAACAGCAAACCTGAAAGCCCCCATTGTAATCAATTCGAAGAATAGACTGGCAAGGCAGGTTGTTATCCAGGAACCGGATTATCCTCTCCGATATTCCATAGCAGATCCCGAGATGCTTGCTAAAGGCGATGAGAATATTTATATTTCTGGAATAAAAAATATTTCCTCTGAACTGGCTCCGTAGACAGAAGAGATTTACGCAAAAAAAAAGTCTCTTGCAATCAAGAGACTTTGTGAAATATCAATAAAACATGGGATCACGGTGGCTACACCTGATCATTAAATATCATACCAACCATTTCCTCCATTTTTACAGCTAATCGCTGAACTTCTTCAGAAGGAATTTCTCTAATTACCCTTCCAGTTTCCTTTTCAGTTACCGTAACAGCGATTTTTTCATCATCTTTTCCGTATGTTGAGAAAGCCAAATTTATGTTCATGCTGTCCAGATTCTTCTGGATATCTTCTGCTAACTCTTTAATGGCCTTGTTGTCAACCGTTTGGGAGCTTACAGTTGGAGAAGGACTGGGGGCAAAAGGTTTGACAGACGAGTCCGCTCGAACATTCACGGCCACTTCATCTATTTTAGTGATGGGAAGATCCATGTTTCACCCTCCTTGGCTTATAAGACACTTCCTTCAACATTATTATCGGCATTTTTTAATAAAGACTTTAATTCCAATTCAACATTTTTTATTTTTTATGTTTTGATATCTAAAAATCTGGGCTTACTTTCTTTGTGAATATTGGGTGCATAACCTTCCTTAATCCCATTTCGAGATTGACTGAACTTAATTAGCTGATTTTTAATATTACCATGATGAATCTGGAGCATCGTTTCAAGCTCCTTGTTCAGATGAGCCGCTTTTACTGCTGTGTCTTCAATAGCTTTTACTGTTGCCTCAATTTTTATCTTTGACCCATCTGGCAAGGCTGATACGGATGATAAATCATCCTCTTTTATTTCACTGATTCGGGTGTCAATCCTGTCAATTGTGGTAACACAATCCTGACGTTTTTCTATAAGTGTTTCAATCTTTTCAAAATCATGTATATCGGACATTTCTTGCAACGATACCGTTGCGGAAAGAAAATTTCTGAACGCATCCAGTTTTTGATCTAACAGATTGCAGATGTGGCTTGTTGATTCATTGATGGGTTCCATTTTCGGCTCCATTTGCCTACCTCGGGAGATTCTCTGTAATCAACGATGTTTGCTGGAATGTTTCCACGTTGTAATTTGTAGGGATGTATGAGATATCCCTCCATGCCGATTCGAGCTCTTCGAGTATTCCGATAATTTCATCGAAACTCCTCAAATCCTTTTGTAAGTCCCCTTCGGACAGGCGGCGCAATATATAATTATATAATGATTCAAGGGAAATGGCTATTTCCCCGCCTCTTTCAAAATCGAGGGATTGCATTAATAGAGCCAGAATATCCTGTACTTTTTGGATAGCTTTGGCTTTTGCCTCGTATTCTTGAGAATGATATTTTGCCTTTGCTATTTTCATATTGGTAATCATTCCTTCATAGCACATTATTACGAGTGTTTTGGGATCTGCTGTTTCCACGTTTGTCTGTTTGTATACGTTGATTTTGTTTCTATACATGAAAAAAAACCTCCTTGTTTTTGAATTACTTCCTCTTCAAATATATCCGATTCCCGTTCCCCGATGAGGGTCGAGGACAAGCTTTACGGGAATGGCAAACCGTACTGCCGGGTTCTACTAGCCCCAGGCGCTCCACGATGCGGAGATCTGACTGCTGAGCCAGTCGCTCTGGTTTTGTATATTGCTTAAAGCAAGTTCCATGGCCACATACTCGTTGATCAGTTTTTCCAGCTTCCGGTTAAGTCGCGCCTCCATGTCTGAAATCTGATCTTCAAGACTCTCAATGCTATTTCCAAGGGATGTCTGTTTATATGTAACGTATCCGTCAGTGCTATTGGTAACAAACCCGAGCCTGCGATCCATAAGCTCACCAATCCCGAGGGTAAGCGTAAAGGTTGCCCCGTCCTCCACCGCTATGGTGCTTGTGCCTGTGTAACTTATCGATAACCCGTCTGCGTTATTTCCGTCACTGTTCAGTGTCAGTATTTGACCACTGCAGGTTGCATCCAGACCGTTGATGGTTCCATCAACATTTACACCCCATACCTGCGATACGCCGTTTATCCCCAGCGGATCATCTACGGTGTTGGTGTGGGATACAACAATACCGTGACCGGTTCCATATGTGTTGTGGGTGAAAAGAATCTTGTCCTCAGATGTCTTGGATGCAGTAATGGGTATGGTGTAGCGACCCTCGGTTGTTGTGGTAACCGAGCCTAAATTCAGACCGTCAACTGCCGAAGTATCGATTGTAAACTCTAATTGGCTGTCCCCGGCCTGTGTGCCGGTTATGATTAATTTGCCGTTGCTATCCAGGGTAGCGGTCACATCGTCTTCAAACATATCTTCGATGGTTTCCAGAAGGTCACCGAGGGTCTCAGTAGTTGAATCACCGATGGTGTAGCTGCCGGATACTGTGAGACCGTTTTGTCTTGCTCCTGAAAAAGTTATTACCGCGTTATCACTGTCCGCGTCGATGGAGCTGAACGTGGTAGATATCGTATGGCCTGTGTCAATACTTCCCTGGAGTACTTCCGTGACTTCCTCGGCAAACTCTGAATTGATGGCGTTAACCACGTCATCTATGCTGTCACCGCTGGTGAGGCTCACGGTGGCCTCCCTGTCTGTCTCCCAGTCCGTGATGGTAAGTGTGTCACTGGCACTGAGTCCACCGCCCCCTATGGCGGTCAGACCTGTGAACGAGGATTGTGTGGCTGCCGCAGAGATTGTTACATCATATGTGCCTCCCTCTGTGTTATCCGAATGTCCGACTAATGTCATAGTGGAGTATGGAGAAGATCCGGAAGCAATGAAAAGCTTTCTCACATCATCAAAATTTGTTTCGAGGTAATCCGTGAGATCATTATCATCAGAGCCATCGTCATCGATAACCAGGTTGAGCTTATTATATTCCCCCTCGTCAGTGTCCACCACGTCCAAGGTGATCCCGATCAGCGCCAGTTTGTTATAATTACTTGACGCCCCGGTAACCGTGCTCGTGACCGTATTGATGAGTTCTGACTTGATAGTGGAGAGCATGCCATCACCGAAGAGGATACCCCCAACCTCTTTTGTGTCTTCATCGTAGGTGAACTGAGTATTGATGTAGTTCAATATGGTATTGTAGGCGCTAACCATGTCTTCGATCTTTGTCTTTATGGTGGCAAGATCCCGCTCGACCTTGAGTGTTACGGTGGTATCGGAATCTTCTCCCACAAGATTCAGGGTCGCACCCGCGATAACATCGTTAATGGTGTTGGAAGATTTTGTTATGGTCACGTTGTCCACTACGATTTCCGCGTCTTCACCAGCGACCACCTGTCTGCTGCGGCCTTCGGTGGTCATGGTGACCTCACCGAAATTAAGGGTCCCGCCGCCTGCGTTGTCGCAAATCATAGAAACTTCCAGTTGACTTTCGCCGCTGGAACCGTCCGTGATCGTCAGCTTGCCGCCTGAGAAGGAGGCCGTGACCGTAGCACCAAACGCGGCTTGAATATGAGTTATAAGATCATCCACACAGTCATGATCCGCATTACCGGTGTCTACTATAAACTCTGTGGTGGTGGCGTCTGTGCCATCATGCTTTGTTCCAGAGATCGTAATTTTATCACCATTTACCACGCTGGCCGAGCTACCCCCAATCTTGAGGTCCGTCATCAACGTGGCAGGAGCGCCTTCGAGGGCGGTATCAGCAGCATTCTGTATGACCACGGTGCCAGCATGTACCTCGGTCGTATTACCGTATGTCCCCTGAAGAATGCCAAGGGTCTGGAGGACGTTGCTGTTGCCGGTAGTACTCTCCGCAAAGGAGGTGGTGCCACTGATATCTATCCGGTATTTTGTCTCCCCGCTCACGGTTTCGGAGACTACCTCGGCCGAGATGCCTGCAAGGGCATCTATCTTTTGTGCAATTGTCGTGAGGGATTCGGTATCACTGGAGAGGTCTATGCTTACGTCTAAACCGCCTACCTTTATGTCTGTAATTTCACCCGGCGCACTGGACAATCCTAATAGTGTCTTGATTGCCCCGCTGGAACTGGCAAAAAGGTCGCTCTTGGCCCCGTCGCTGGTGGCCGTCTTGATGGTAGTTGATCCGCTTATAAAACCCATCTCCTCAAGGATATTGTCGCCTCCGCTATATGCCCCCTCGAGAACGCTCAGACCGTCTTCGCCTGTGTCATCGCACGTCAAAACGAGATGATAATTCGTGGAAGAATGTGAAACGATACCGGCTGTTACATTTGAAGGGTCTGTACCCGTGTTTACGGAATTTATTTTGTCTTTGATATCAGACAGTGTGTCGGTAATGGTTATATTTACCGCTGTTCCCGAGACCATGATATCGCCACTGAGGTTGAGGGCGGTGTTTGTGGCTGTATAGTTTGAGGAAGATATTTTTTCAGATTGTGCAAGATTATTGACCACAATGTTATACAGACCGGGAGAGGCCGTGGAACTGGTGGTGGCGCTTAGCACATTGGATGCAGATGTCGCTGTGTTGGACGTGGTGCCTGATGTGTACACATTAAAGGCGCTCTCCGTGCTCAGGGCGGCGGAAGCCGTCTTGAGAGACAGGAGCATGCTGTTTACGTTCTGCCATTCAGCCAGTTGAGATTCGTATTCGGTTTTTTTATCCTCGACCAGATCGACACGGCGGTGGTCGATCGCAATCAACTGGTCGACTATACTCCGCCAGTCAAAACCGCTGACCAACCCGCTTATCAGATTGGTACTGGTAGCCATTGTTGTCCTCCATTATTCGGGTAGGCAATTTACGACTTGTTTTCAATTATTATCGGAAAATATTGCCCGAAACTTTAGGGTTATTTGCTTATTATAATCGGTTTACGCAAAAATAATCATTGTATTCTAAGTTAGTTATATTGTATGTCTGGTTTTTGTGCAGTCGATTTTCTGACTTTTCTAAAGTTGCTATTAATAGATAAAGCAATATGTCTGCCAAAAAAAAACCGCCCCCGAAAAGGAGCGGTCTTTTTTTGAACTTTTTTCAGTTTTGAGATAAATATCTACCTCATTAACCGAATAGTGACAGTACCTGCTGAGGTGCCATGTTTGCCTGCGCAAGCATTGCAGTACCCGCCTGGAGCAGGATCTGGTTCTTGGTGAAGTTTGTCATCTCTGATGCCATATCAACATCGCGGATGACCGACTCGGCGGCCTGTACGTTTTCAACCATTGTTGCCAGGTTCGCAGCGGCGTAGCTCAGCCTGTTCATGGCGGAACCGATATCACCACGTCTGTCAGACAGCGAACTGATAGCAGTATCGACAAGGTCGAGCATGCTCTGGGCTTCAGTGGCGCTGTCCAGGAAGTTGTACGTCAGGCCCAATCCGGTTGTTTCGGTTGCTCGAACACTGCTGACGGCGAAGGAGAGCTGGTTATCGGCAGCGTTTTCTGCTCCGACCTGGAAAGTGGACCCAGCGCTACCGGTTGAGCTTACAAGAAAGACGGTGTTGTCGAGATCGTCTTGATTCCACGTTGATCCAAGATTGAATGTAATTCCGAGCTTGTCGAAATTCATCGATGTCGCTGTCCCCGATACAATATTGGAAATCGTCTGCTGAATTGACCCGTTGTTAAGCGTCATCGTAGTCGCAGTATCGCTAATTGTCCATGAACCGGTATCGGCTCCTGTCACGTTTAAGCTTGTGAGGCCGGTCTGTTTAAAAGCTATTGTTCCTGCGTCAAGGTTGGCCGAATTACCAGCGACCGCGGTAATGGAAAAGGTGAGACCGAGATTGGTAAACGTTACAGTTTGGGCACCTGCCATGTCCGCCGTGGTGATCGACTCCGTTACGGTACCATTGCCCAATGCCAGTGCCGAACTGGTGGTGACGGAAAAGGTATAGGTGCTTGCATCGATATCAGTTGCCAACCCAAGCATGGTGACCGCAACAGATGTCGCAGAGTCTGCTGTTGACCACACCTGGGCCATACTGTTTTCGATACCCAGTTGGGTACTGGCTTTACCAGCAGTTGAATATACCGTTGATGTTTTGCTTGCACCAAATGTCCCGTCAAGCAGGCATGTTGATCCGTACTTGGTACTACTGGCGATACGGTCAATTTCCGATACGAGGGCGTTACCCTCGGCGTTGATCTTTGATCGCTCGGCAGTTCCGACGTTCGCGGAAGCAGCCTGTGTGGCGAGCTCTTTCAGACGGGTAAGCATGTTCCCGATCTGGTCCATACCACCTTCAGCGACCTGCAAGAGAGCCGATGCTTCAGATGTATTTCTTGAAGCGACATTAAAGCTTGCTATATCTGCACGGAAAGATGAAGAAATAGCGAGACCAGCGGCGTCATCCGCTGCCTTGTTGATACGATAACCAGATGAGAGTCTTTCGAGAGATTTGGTAAGACCGTCATTACTGGTACTCAGAAATCTCTGAGTGGTCATTGCCGCAATATTATTTGCAATTCGCATTGCCATGGTTGTAATCCTCCTTGATTTTATGTTTGTTTTTGCGCTGTGTGCTAAAAACTGTTTGCTATTAGCACGCTTGGCATCCTTGCCAAAAAACATTTAGGGTTTTTATTTTGGCGACCATACTAAAATTGCCCGTTATCCTTACATATTGCTGTTTTTACACCTCCTTATCCTTAATTGGCTTTGTTTACTTGCTTTGCCTTTTATATTCTTATCGGAAAAAAAATGGGATTCTTTAGGATTTGTTGGTTCTTTTGCAAAAAAAAAAGATGTAACCAACTATTGGGAGAGGGATGTGTGGAGGGAACTAAGATTTGGTTTTATGTTTTATGATTTTTCATCCTTGACGCACAAACCTGATCACTCTATACTCCTTTCTACTAAAAAAAGAAGAGGGTTTAAAAAATGCCCCCCGAGTCATTGCGAGGAGTGCAACGACGTGGCAATCTATTTGTAATTACAGATAATTTGAGATTGCTTCGCTCCGCTCGCAATGACAATATGGTATTACGTAAAGCTCTCTCATTGCATTGGAGCAGGATAAAAAATGAAACTTAATTTGGGTTGCGGAGATAAAAAACTTGAAGGCTTTATAAATGTTGACAAAGAGTCACTGTGTAATCCGGACAAAATCGTTGATTTGGAAGTATTTCCATGGCCTTTTGAAAGCAATATTGCGGAAGAAGTGAACATGGAGCATATTCTGGAACATATTGGCGCTTCTACAGATGCTCACCGTAAAATTATGCAGGAGCTGTACAGGATTTGCATAAACGGTGCAAAACTGAGGGTCGTTGTTCCTCATCCACGCAGTGACAGCTATTTGACAGATCCAACACATGTCCGGCCTATAACACATAATACGCTTAATATGTATTCGAAGAGAGAATGCCGGCAATTTATTGAAAAACGATGGGCTACAACACCATTAGCACTTTATTGGGACATCGATTTTGAAATCAAATCAGTTGCAAATCAACTATTTCCAGACTGGTTTAACAAATTTAAGAACAATGAGCTGACACAAAAAGAGATTGAGTTTGCTATGAACACGTACAATAATGTGATTAATGAAATAGAAGTGATCCTGCAGGTTATAAAGGGTTCGGATGCGATTTAAAGAAAAATTAAGGGTTCTAAACAGACAAGTGATAGTGATCAGGGACAGGAATTGCCGATCCTGATCTTTTCAAGGTGGGCTGTTGCGGCAGGGTTATAAAGATTGTATCTACTCAGATTTCTCTTGTAAAATCCGAACCACCTCCTCCATGCGGTGGTTCATGGTGTGATAAGCCAATACTTTTTCCCTGGCTGCATGAGCTATTGCCTTTCTTTTATCTGGGTGATTAAGATAATAGCCGACTTTTTCAACCAGATCCGGGACATCATCAAAAATAACCAGTTCCTCTCCAGGAGTAAAAAATATTGCTATTTCATCGTTATGGTCCGAAATCAGAAACCCCTCGCAGGCAAGCACATCAAAAAACCTTTGATTGAGACCGCGCCTTATCTGAGGTTGCGTTATGTTGAGATTGATAGCTGCCGAGCTGTAAAAAATAGGCAGTTCATTGTAGTATTCAATTCTTGGAAGGATTTGATGCTGATATACCCCGACAAGGTCCCAATCACTCCCAACCACCTTTAAATCAGCCAGATCGCGAAGTGCCAAAACAGGGGTTTTCCGTCGTTCCTGACTGGCGACCGTTTCCACAAACTTGATAATCAGCATTATTAGATGCAGGTGTAACCCTCTATCCTTCAATACGTTAATCGTTTCAGGAATATCAATACCATCATGAGCGGCAATGCCTATTAACCCCCTCACTAATTCAGAGTCTTCATCACTCATATTCCAGTCTTTCAAAATCAATTCCCATTGGTCATGTGCCTTCTTTATGTGCAGATTTGCCACAAAGCCAACTTCTGTTGTGAACTCTTTTCTGGTTTTTTCTGAGGGCTTGAAGATAGTTGGTGTGGTTCCCAGATGTAAGTACCTCACCTTATCGTAACCGGCCCCCCGCATGATATCCACATAATAGCGATCCATACAGAAATGGTAGACATGCCGGTAATGCCTGCGCCATGCCGGCAATAAAAACTTATAAGGGGCATCATGGTGCCAGATTGCTAATTTTATATTGTAGTCATTGCAAATGCTTAGCAGGGTTGCTTCAGAATCGTCGTCAAAACAAAAAATAACCTCTATTTCGTTTTCTTCAACCATTCTGATAATAGAAAGCTTGTCGTTGCCAATTCCATAGGGATTGAATTCATGGCTGAAAACGTCATGTCCCAGATCTTTCAGGGCCGAAATCCATTGTCGTTCAATTATCCCCTCCGCACTCGGTATCAGTATTTTCATTGTTCCATCATAAATTAGTATGCCGGTGAGGCCTGATGTCGTCAAGGCGGGCTGTTGCGGTAGGGTCATCAGGGTCTATGGTAAGGACCTTTTGGAAAAATTTAACGGCGCTATCCGTGTCTTTTAAAGCGAAACTTATTTGACCCAGCAGCTTATAGGCTTCGACTAAATTGCCTCCTATTTCAATCTCCCTTTCAAGGACATTCATGGCTTCGCCATACATATTCATATTCAGGTATACGACCGCCTTATGACAATTAACGTTCGGGTAATCCGGCTGAATTTCCAGGGCCAGGTCATAATTCAATATGGCCATTTCCGCACTTCCAACCGCATAGTGGGCACGTCCGAGAAGAAAAAAAAGGGTTGGAAGCCGGAGTCCCATATTGATTACACGGTTAAGTATTTCAATGGCAGTTTTGTGCTTGTTTTCAAAGAAATATATCTGAGCCAGATTATGACAAGCGCCCGCATGATCCGGTTTCCGTTCAAGGACCCACAGGTATTCATTTTTTGCTTCATCATAATGGCTTACCCTGTCCAGGGCCAGCCCACGATTAAACCTGAGTTCAAGCATATCAGGGAAAACAGCGCATCCCCGGTTTAACACTTCAAGGGCTTTATCCGGCATATTCAATTCCAGGTATTGTTCTGCCAGACCCTTGTAGGCTATCCGGTCGTGAGGATTGTCCTTAAGCCTTTTCTTCCCGAGGCTAAGGTATTTTTCCTGCTTGCCCTTTATACGATCCAGTCTCAATCTACCGTAATGATGGATAGGGATGTCTGTCTTGTAAGAGGTTTTTCCGGACTGTCCGAAGGATTGTGATACTGTTTCATGGACTTTCCCGGTAAAGTATATATCCGGATCTTTCTTAAAAAGACGTATCAAATCCACCGGTATAAACCCGGGCAGACCTTTTTCTTCTTCATAGTCGTTTGTAGTCAATGTTGAATTGGCAAATAATCGGGTGTCATAGTTTCTCAAAATGAGCTCTAAGCCATCAGTTTTTACTGAATTAATGATATGTCTGATTTTATCGAGATCCCTTGCTGCTATTACCTCATCGGCATCCATGATTAATATCCAGTTTCCGGTGGCATATGCGATTGACTGATTCCTGTGTTTGCTGTAGTCGTCTTCCCATGGATGATTAAATACTTTAGCATCGTAGCTTCTGGCAATATCGACAGTGCGATCGGTTGATCCTGTGTCTACCACAACAATTTCATCGGCCAGGCCCCTAACGCTATCTAGGCATTGGGGAAGAAAATCTTCCTCATCTTTTGTTATCATGCAAAGTGATATTTTATTGTCCGGATTGGATACTGGCATGAAATTCTTATCTTCTCCTTAGCCGTTCTATGATGGGGGTAAAATTGTATTGAACAATATCAAGTACGGTTACGAAATCTTCTGCTTGAAATGCCATATGAGCTTCTTTTATTGCAGGCATCAGTTCGTGGGATAATATCTCTTCATAGCCGTTGCCATATCCGTTACCGTTTAGATATCTCAATATCTTATCTAACTGGCAGATAAATTCGGAGAACGCATCGATAAAATATTGTTTGTTCCCGAGGTAGAACTGCTTGACGAGCAAATCTCTTTGATTCCCGAACATACTTACAGCCGATTCTATACCATCACTTTCTAAGCGGCTTGTGCCTGGCTTATCGAATAGTGGAAATATTCCTTCGGCCATTTCATCAATATCATTTACGGAAATTAATGTCTGATCAAACCCTGATCGAAGGTGGGTCAAAAAGAGTTTGATATTATTCTCGGGCCAAGTAAGAGGTGGAAGGTTATCTTTTCTTATTGATTCGGCAAGTTCGAATGCTTTGCATACATGCCGGGGGGTAATGGCTTTCAGGCATTTGTGTTCAAATGTACATTCTTCAGGTACCAGGCAGGGGCTGCATGGTTCATCTGCATATAGGACAAGATTTCCCGTTCCATAAGGCCCTGTTTCCCATGGATAAGCCGTGCCATAGAATAATGCCAGAACCGGTGTTCCCACTGAGGTTGCCATGTGCATGGTGCCCGTATCTCCCGTTATCAAATATTGACATTGTTCAAGCACGCCGCCCAAAGTGTTAAGATCCGTTTTTCCTATCAAATCTATAATACAACCATTTTTTGAACCAAGATTGTGGCGAATTGTTTCGGCCAGTTCTTTTTCATCATCGCTTCCAAGGAGCACGACCTTTTTGTTTCTGTCTTTGATCAGCCATTTTATGACGTGGGCATAGTTTTCGGGTCCCCATTGACGAAATGAGCGGGCAGCGCCCATTTGCACAGCAACCAATAAGTCATCATCCTTTATACCTCCTCTTGACAGAAGATGCTTTGCATCCGAACGGGCTATTTCCGGGACATAGAAAACCATTTTTCCACACCCCGGTGAAATCCCGGCTATATGACAACTCCAGTCAACCAGGTTTCGATTGTTGTGATTACGGTTTGTCCTGATGGTTTCGAAAAGTTCTTGTGATGTATCGTCCGTAAAGATAAATCCCCGTTCAGGAGAAAAACTTCCTCCCAGTACTTCTCCGGTTCCGATCAACCAGGCTAAGATGGCGCCAAGTTCATACTGCCGGTTGACAATTAACTGAAAATCTTTTCGCTTTAGCTCAGAGATAAGGTCATACAATTCATTATATATCTTGGAATAATGTTCCGGTCTGTTTTTCAGGAACCAGCGGTACTCTTTTTCCGGTATCGAAAATACTTCATCAACATTCGGATTGCATGACACTAAATCGGTCATATCACTGCCGGTAAGGAAAGAAATCTTCCCGTCCGGAAACTTTTTCTTAAGACCCTCCAGCATCGGGGTTAACTGAAGTATGTCTCCGAATCTATGAGTCCTTATTACAAGAATATTCATAAGTCTTTTATTACATCAATGAGTTTCTCAACGCCCGTTGCTAACAAATTGTCTGTGCCGCAATCATTATTCCTCCCGGCGGTTAATCTCATTTTAAGCAGGCTGTCATCAAGGATCCGGATTACGGAGGAGTAGAATTCCGGGTAAAGAGATGTTGCAGGAAGGAATACATGATACGTGAAAAGATTGTCGAGTGAATCGGAAAGAGTCTGCTTGACCGAATCTACGTCCTGGCCAATCAGGAAATGAACGTTTACAATGTCCATTACTTTAGATAGATCAGAGACTTCCAACGCCAGACGAAACAGAGACTCGTCTGCTTCAACAAGATAGACAGGTTTGATATTTTTGTATCTCTTTAAAAATTCGAGAACATGATACCCCAGACCATACCCGAGTATAACTGTGTTACCATTTTGCACGAATTGACAATCAGTCCATATCCTGGCCTCTCTTTCCGGGTCTACCATGCTGTGAATGTAACGATATATGCCCCCTCCCATATTCCGCCTGACGGTAAGACTGCCGGAATCCGTCCTGATAGATTCTAATGAGCTATCGGGGGCCATATCCTTAAACAAATCCGCCAAGTTTCTATTCTTGCTGCGGAGGAGTTTTAGCATATTGGACTTGTAGCTATCATCCATCAGCATGTCCGCTGCCAAGTTGTTCCGCAAGCCTTTTTTCTGACTTTACAACTAAGTCCAGGGTTGATACCAAAAGCTGACCTAATGTTCCAATAATTTCTTTAATTGCCAGTATCTGGGCCGAGCGTAGACACTCCTCGTCAGAATATATCTCTGGAAGAGAATTCATTTTATTGTAAAACCATAGCATGGGTACCTGAAGTGTCTGCCCCGCAATCTCATATACACTTTGGATACTTTTGCGCGACTCCAGAACATTAGTGACCTTTTCAATAATTTTCATGAGGGCGGCGCTATTAATTTTTGCCCCCTCATGGATGAAAGGATTGATCATGTTTTTATGAGCCGCGTGTATCTCTTTTCGATACTCTATATATTCTTCTAATATTTTTTCAATGCCTGCACGGGTTTCACCTAAGCGGTAAAAAAAAGTTTCAAGTTCTTTTCGTGTATCCAGGTTTTTGTCAAAGCCCTCAAGGGTTTTTTCTATTATTGATTCTGGATAAATCTTTTTTTGACAATACTTTTCGATGGCTTCTTCAAGCCGCATGATTTTAGTTCCTCTGATTCTTGCGCCACCCTCTGTCGCGTTAATGCAGATCCCCGGATAGTAGCTCACATCTTCTTCAATGGCTTTTCTAAAGTGGAACCATGTCTTTGATGTCTTGACAGGATTTCCGTTGTTTCCCTCCACTTCAAGAATGTCTTTATGATAATAATCGTCACACTCCCCAAAGGGCATCTCCTGTACATGGGTATCGCCGTCTTCGGCCAGAGCAAGGTCCTGTCCTGTCAGAATGATAGGATCGCAACCCAACTTTTGAGCTACGGTGAAAGCCATATTCGCAACGGAGGGACCAACTAAAAGTTGTCCCTTGTCATGGTGGAGCCACTCAAACTGTAGAAATGATCGGTGTACAATGATTTTTTTGCCCTTGAAACTATCAAAGGTGCGTGATTTGACCAACGGGCAGAAAGCATAGTAAATGCCCTCAAAATCAGGAATGTCCTCGAAAAAATATTCCGAGCCATCTGTTCTTTCCATACCAACCACAATATGGGGGCGAATTCCTCGATTAATTAACGGCTGTAAACTCGCGTCACAGCATATGATCAAGGCCCGGTCACGAATTTCTTTTAGCAAGTGCATGTTTTTGTTAAGAGAGGGGCCGGAAGCGACTGTTATGGCGGGCATACCTTTAAATTTGTCATATAAAAGATTAATACCGGGATTTGAGACTATGTTTTCAAGATTGCCAAGGATGTTCTCCATTCCAAGAAGTGAATCCATTGGGTCGTTTCCAGCAGTAATCATCATCTGACAGCTTGCATTTTTTACGGTATTGACCACCTTTGTGTAGTATTCAGGATTCAGTGAAATATGCGATGGCAGCGGAACAATCTTAAAAGATCTCATGTAAATGTGATTGTCCATTGCCAGGATTTCTCTTCGAATTTTAAAAAAAGATTTTTCCGGCTCGTTACCTATAAAAAAGTAGATATCCGGATGTTTGATAAACTCTTCCATGTCGACCATTTCCAGCGCTAATCGAAACAAACTGATATCTTCCTCAAAAATAAGAATTTTCTTTGATCCCAAACCATTCGCGTAAATCTTTGAAAACATGTAAAGATGATAACCTAATCCGAATCCCAGGAACACAACGATTGGGGCATACTTGATGTTCAGTTCTTCAAAATATGCCTTGCAATAGTTGAAAGGGTTATCGTTGTCATACAGCATCAATACGTCCGATTCTCTCGAGATCATCACATTGGGTTCACCGTTATGTGACTTTGTGGTTTTGTACCTGTCGGTATCTATAGTCTCATTTTTAATTTCTATGGCAAGCTCAGGATATTTCTGTTCAAGAGCCGCCATGTTTTTTTTGAAAATTTTATTTTCATCCATTAATTATCTCCTTCAGGGCCTTGCCTGTTCTGTTCATCCATTGATTGACTTTTTCAATTTCATGTTTGTTCGATATTTTTGTTTGTATGATAAATTCCAGTATTTCGTTACAGAGATCGACGGCTTCCATCAGGTTTTTTTCAAGGAAATGCAGGCCAAGCTTACCGAAGACGACGCCAACATCAGCAAAATCGTTGATTGTCAATTCTACCTCGACACCTTCGTCTTTTGATAATTCAATTACAGAATCTATGGCTTTTTCCCATTCCCCACATTTGGCAAGCACGTAAATGGCCCCCACCTTATACCTGATGTTCCAGGGATCTTCATTACGGGCATTACTCAGGTGTTTAATGCCTTCTTCCATGTTTCCCATTCCCACCAGCGCCATTCCGTAAAGATAAGATGCTCTTGCAAAATCTGCCCTGTTATTTTTGGCTTTTATAATTTCAATATAAGACTCCAGCGCATAAATATCTTCATATCTATTATTCGTAAGATTTATTTCCGCATTAGACAGAATCAACTCTATGGAATCAGGAAACATTTTCAACCCTTTGCGAACAAGCTCCGTTATTATGGCGGGGATTTTGCCTGTGGAAACATAATATTCAGCAATCTTTCCCAAAAGGATGGGGTCTTCTATCTCGATTTTTTCTAACCACGAAAGCGCGGTATCGAGTTCCCCAAGTTTTAAAAAGTAAGTAAATCCCTTCAGTGCCTTTTTGGATTCAGAAATAGAACTGAAGGACGCACGGACTGCACTCATTTTTCGCCGTGCTCTCTTTTCTTGATCGATTTTCGAATGAATAATTCTAAATTGCTCATTCCGTTCAATTTTTATGTCTGTGTTACGAATTGATTTATCCACACACTCGTAAGCTTCGCCACTAAACTTAATGCCTTTATTAGCGGGAAACAGCCGTATCTGATAATCCGCTTCATTTGTTTTCGGCAGGCGCAGCATTACCGCGATTTCTTCGTCCTTGTCTTCAGGTTCGACTCTTATTTGGTAGGCTTTGTTACGATCTGCCGGCATGATCTGTTTGAATAGACCTAAGTTTATTCTTTCTCTCGCATCGATGAATTCGTCCGCATCGAGATACAGGACATAATCGCCCGTCACTTTCTCAAGAGCAAGATTTCTTGCCTTTGAAAAATCGTCTTCCCACGGAGCATCTATGATAATATCCGTAAACTCCCTGACAATTTTTTTTGTGCCATCCGTGGATCCTGTATCTACAACGATGATTTCTTCAGCCATAGGTGCTATAGATTCAAGCGCTTTGCGTATGTTATGTTCTTCATCCCGTGCTATCATACAAACACTCAGTTTTACCGGTTTCCAGTTTTCCTTTTCGACGATTTGAATAATTGGTCGGAAGTTTTCTTCAAGGGGATAGCTTTGAGCACGCTTTAAGAGGGAAAGGGCTTTGTCTTTTCGTCCCTGGAGCAGGGAAACCTTTGCCAGTGCGGATAGAGCTTCACCGAGGGTTTTATCAGGGGCAGATTCAATATATTTTTCAAGACAGAGAACTGCCTTTTCCAGATCAAGAAAGTTGGCGTAAATTATGCCGCCAATCTTGTAGGGTTCGAGAGTATCAAAAAACTCCCACTGCTCTTTCCATGTTTCGAAGAACTCTCTCGCCTCATTGTACCTGCCAAACTGTCCAAGATAACACAGCATGCTCAGATACATTCTCTCACCACCCAAACCCATCGAAAGCCCTTTGTGGTATGTAACCAAGTCATTCATTGTCAATACGGAATAGATAAGAGAGTTGTCTTCGAGTTCAAACAAGTTGTCCTCTTCCACCGGTCCACATGACAGTTCGCCTTTCAAATATTTAAGCCCTTGTTCTTTATCTCCTGCAATAGGTTCTTCTTTCTGTTCCTTCCAGCAGGGATGGATTTCAATTTCAGCAAAATGACCATGTTTTAATGAAAAGAGATTCTTTTTTGAGCCGGCAACCATTGCCTCAAGAATATCAAGGAGGTGACGATGATGGACCAGGCGAATTTCAATTTTTGATGTGTATGCAGAATCCTTTATATATTTATATTGTTCAGTGATCTTCATCCATTGATAGTTCTCAAGAATTTCCGGCCCCATGGAATCCTTAACGATCAGGCTGTATCCCTGCAGAGAACTTTCATTAAGTATTTTGTCGAGTTTGATATTAGGCTTGAGTACCGGTTTCTCGTCTGGCTTTACAAAAAGTATCCAATCCGATCCTACAGCCCGCTTCACGTCTTTTTCAATACCGGCCAGGGAAGACTCATTTTGCACAATGGTCACCCCTTTTTGTTTAGCTACAGTTATACTGTCATCCATGGATTTAAGATCGATGTAAACTATATTTTGGCTCAATTTCAGACAACTATCAATGCATTCTCCTAACAGGTCAGAGTTATCCTTGCCAACAATGCATATTGATAAATTATTTTGCATCTTTGCTCCTTATCAACTCAGAATCCGGATTTTGTGATAGAAAACTCTTGTAAAATATGGATTTAGATTACTGCCAGGAACAAGTTTTTACACTCATAAATAACGTGGGCCATTATCTGTTCAAGGCTGACACTGTCATGATAAAATGCCTTGCAATTCTCATAGCCTTGCGGGCATTCATCTGCCACTCTTCCGCATGGCGAGCAATCGATTTCACTGGCCATGCAAACTACATTTTTGTGCCACCGAAAGATTCCAGGCTTGGTGGTGCTCAAAAGGGCAATCGTCCTTACGCCGAGGATATTTGCAAGATGTACAGGAAAGGAGTCTATCCCTATCACCATGTCCATCTGTTTTGTCAGCGCTGCCAGTTCAAATGTCGTGGTTCTCCCGGAATAATCATAATATCCATGTATCGGAAAGACATATCCGTCATTTAATCTCTGGGTTCCGAAACGATAAACTTCAAAACCCGTTTCAATCATGGTAGAGATCAACTGATGAGCCAACCCATTTGGATAATTTCTTATTGCCCCTTTTGATTCAAAGTTTACACCTATGCGAACTTTTTTGTTGTTCGTTACTTTTATGCGCTGGAGGATATCGTTCGGGATAGAATAATAACCGTGGCATTGAGCTATATCAATCCGATAGGCCTGGGCAAGTTCCTCCATGATACATCTTTCCCATCTTCTTGTCTGATCCGGTATAAAGTTTGTCACATCCGTTTGAATGTAGTCATATTCATCTATTGTTTCGATTTCGATCGGAAAGGTGAGTCGCTTTCCACTAAAACCCATGGGTTTTAAAACGTAATGCCAGACATCATGGTTGCAAGAGATATCAATATGCAGGTTGTATTTTTTTTCAATAAGATGGAGTAAAATGGTTACTGAAATAGCATCCCCAAAGCCTCCATGAAATATAAAGAGAACCCTTGTCGAATTATTCCCAGGCGTTAATATTTCTTGGGGCAGATGGCGTAAATCATTTTCATTTCCAACAACCTTACCCCAGTTCTGGTTGAGTATACCCTCAAGAAGAAGGTCATGAACCAGATAAACAAACCCACGGTGCAAGGTCTTCCCTCCAAAATGTGGATCGTTTACTTCAACTTTATTTTCAGTAATTTCGACTAAACGCATTTCTCTTCATCCAGTGTATTAGAAGGAATTATACTGCGTACGTCAGGCCATTAAATTGTTCGGCTGCAGACTTCCAGCTAAACTTCTCCATAGATTTCCCGGCAGCATCTCCAATGGTAGCGAGAGAAGTTCTGTTATTGTAGGCCCAGTCAAGCCTGTCAATAATCTCGTCTATATTCGGATCATCCCATTCGGCGACTCTCGTTCCATTGTTGGATATAATAAAAGATTTCATTCTCTTTAGCATTAAGGCATTATGCTCGTTAGCCACATCACGATGTCCTGAAGAATTGGATACGATTGCAGGCTTTCCACAGGCCAGGTATTCCATTAAAACAAGGTTTGTGCCTCCTTCGCAGCGGTTTGGGAAAAGCCCACAATCAGTATTTTTATAGATACTGGCCATGGCGACATTCGGTTTTGGCGGCAAAGTGACTACGTTCTTCGGATCTATGCCATTCATTAAAAGTAGATTTTCAATGGTCTGAAAATAATTATCCGATTCAAATTTAAAGTGAATATATGGTGACGCCGACATGGTTTGCATGCTGGAGGACCATGGATTAAACCATGAGTTTACCAGCAAGACATCATCGTATTTATCCTGCAACACCTTAAAGGCTCTGATTACGAGATCCTGGCCTTTGCGAAATTCTAATTTTCCACCGGAAAAAATGACAAATTTATCATCGAAAAGGGTCTTCTGGTTTTCACATGCATTGAATATCGTGCGATCCACTCCCTGCAATATACAACCGGTATTTTGAAGTCCATGCTGTTTGAGGACATTTTCGCACCAGGAAGATCCTGCCACAACAATGTCGAAGATCTGGCGTGCGTCTTCAATGCTCTGCGATGGGAGGAAGGAGTGTTCGAAAAATGTATAGCCGATATTTGGTTTACCCTTGATCTTATTTTCTATAGGTAACAGGTTGTGTCCCATAATTGCCTGGATCACGGGTTCCGGCAGAGCACCTTTCAGGCCAGTCGCAAAGGCTTCTCGATCGGCAAATACACTCTTCAAAAAAAGGTGATCAAGCTCATCGTTTATTTTATTCATTTCGTCCGGATTGGCAAGGAGCTTCGTTGCGGTTATCTTTGCGAGTTCCTTTGCAAGATATTTTCCGCACACACCCCATCCAAAATTATTTCCGAGGGGGAAAACCAAATAAAGCATAATTCTCAACCTTCTGTATCTTATATTTCCTGTCGTAAAATTGATTGCTATACGATACTGTAAATATTACATGCCTTTCAGAGTTAAAATATCAAATCGTGCCTTTCTCATTCCTTTTCACAGAACACCCTAAGTCTCTTGTACTTTTGCGTTGTTCCTCGCGGGACATCATAAAAGTTGTAATATTCCCCGTTATCGAACAAATTGTAAAAGGCCCTGAATGGCGAACAAGTGCCACTCATGGCGCCTTCTCTGTTGGATTGTGGTTTTCTATTAAAGAACATTTTATGCTCCTCAGTTAAGTTGTTGATAGCCTTAGAATCCCTTATTATGCTGGCGTAATCGAAAAGCTCTGTTTTAATATTAAAAGTCCCTTCATTAATATGGAACATGGGCAAATCAACGGGGTGGATATTCCATGTGTCTTCGTTATCCAACATGGCTATTTTGAAACGCAGCCCCCGCTCTATCCAATGATCAAGACTGTTATTTTGATGTTTCTCATCCCATTCCGAGTCCCAGATTAATTCCCAATTGTCCCTCACAATAAATTTATGACTCTTGTAACGTTTGATTGACATGAAGGTAATGGTGCCGTTCATGTTTAAACCCGGACTATACGAAAAGAATAAACCATCTGGATGATTTGTATAGCAAAAATGAGCGACATTATTCACATTACTTCCGTGCAGGTGACCAAGATGTTCTGTACGACTCATCCCCCAAAACACATCACCGGTAATTACTATGTGCGGCAAATAAAAACCTTCGCTATGTAATGGCCTGTTGCTGGGGAGAGAATCGTCGGGGATCATGTAGGTATATAAGGAATACCCGTCGATTAATTTTTGTGTGAGATCATTGTTGTCATTCATTTGGGTTATTTCCAGACCTTCCAAAAGATATAGATTTTTCTCGTGTTGGAATACCTGCCAAACCGAAACGATTAAACGAATTCAACAAGTCCCTTTTCCTGATATTTGAGAATATATTCGAAAACTTCTATGTATGGCAGCCGATGCTTTTGTGCGATGTCAAGGACTGTAGTCTTCTCATCAAAATATCTTGGCAAACAGTCCATCAAATAATTCCATTTTTTTTGATCTCTACAAACAGAGGACTGAATAGATGGATCAGTGCCTGGTGACACATACAGGTCATATTTTGGATTACTTAGGGCGATTAATCCCTGGAATTTTCTCCTAATCCTACAATTTGACTCCACTATTTTTAAGGTGTCTAGAAACGCTTCAACACTTTCCTCTGATTTGTCTTGTAAAATAATATCTTCATTGTCCATACTTGTATGGTATTCGCGAAAAGGAAAGCGTGAAATAGATACAGTTGGAATTTCATATCCGGGTGATTCCCAGACTGTTTCGTCATTGCCAATAATTTTCCTGAATTTATCTGAAAAATAATCAGGGTGTTTATGTGTAAAAAAATGGTGGAATGCCTTGTCGAGAACAGACTCACCCGTAAACGATTCCTGCAATGCAAACCTGTTATTATTCCCTAAAGCTTCCAGGAATATACAATACTTAAAAGTCTTTAACTGATCGCTCCTCACCCTGGACAAGTAGAACACTGTTCCCAGATGTTCGGGGCAGACAATCAACCGGTAACTATATTTTCGTTTTTGCTTGCGCAAACGCTTCATGAGTTCAACACCAACAACAACGCCGGATATATCGTCATTGGCCTGTCCTGCATGACAGTTATGTGCATTGAGGATAATCGTATCGTCTTTTTCCCCTTGAAGAAAATAATCGCAAATCTTCATGGTCCCTTGAGAAAATTCAGTCTGAAGATCAATTTCATATTCACCCACTCCCAATCTTCTATACAGTGAGTAGGGGACACTAAACCCCCAATCTGATAGCCAAGGCTTGTAGTAATAATCGCAGTGATATCCGATGGCATCTGGCCAATCTTTCCTGTATGTCAAATGACGTTTTAAAACATCAAGTGAAACATGGCCTTGAAAAGATTTGGCATACCCCATGACTCCAAGTGGATGTCGCTTGCCATCATAAATAATCCTTCCATCCTTCCTGATTTCTGCCTTTTCTACATGCCAGCTGTAGGGAACGGACCAACCGTTGAGTTCTTCCCCCGGTTGAAACTCATGCACCGTAAATGGAAGTTCTTCTTTCAATATTTCAACGCACCTGTCCGTATCCGGCGAATTTGGTGCAAGTCTCAAAGTGTAGAGGGACTTCAAAAGCTTAAGCATTGTTTCTCCAGTCAGGAACTGAAAGACCGAAAATTAACTCATCCTGATATGTTCCGTTAACCATCCATTGTTTTTTCAGTGTGCCCTCCAAGATAAAGCCGGCCTTTAAAAATGCCTTTGCGGAACCGGCATTGCCCGCATAACATCCCGATCTCAATTTGTTGAGATTGAGGACATCAAAGGCGAACCCGGAAAGGATTTTTATGGCCTCCGTTGCGAGGCCCCTCCCCCAGCATTGTTTTTCACCGATCAGGAGACTGATGTCCGCAAAACGGTGAATCCAGTTTATCGGTCCCAGTTTTATGTTGCCGATATGCATATCATTTTCTTTTAGACAGATTGCCAGGAAAATCTCATCCGGATTTTCGTCCATTTTTTCCACAAATTCTTTGATGTTTTGTAGTGATCGCGGGATATATCTGGTTTCAAGGTACCTGTTTACCTCCGGGTCATTTAACCAACTGCAGTAATTTTCGTTAACATCCGAGATGCGAACCTCTCGCAGATAAATCTGTTTGCCTTCGATAAATGGTCTAAAAGTGCTCTTTTTGTCTTTCACCATCTCTACCCTTACCCTTTTGTATTATTACTGTTCCTTTTTTATTCCCTCTGAGTCATAAATGGCCTGATACCCCATCGCATCTTCCAGGCACTTCGCCGGGGTGTAAAATCGCATTCCTGTCTTGAGTTCCCCGATGAGAGATTTGCCATTTTCATCCACTATGTTTTTTATGACAAGTGTCCCCTGCTTTGTGGCAACAAAGACAGCGTTATTTGATATTTTATATATTAAACCGGCCTGGAAGGGATGGAATGGACCGTCGTTGAACTCAAGGTAACAATCTTTCAGAAACCCCCTTTTTTCTTTTAAAAAGGTTGAGGCCCCCGGATATGGGTCATCGAAAGCACATATAAACGATTCTATGTCTTCACTGTCCCAGTTCCAATCAATATAGCCGTGCTGTAGAGTATAGAGCCTCGGGAAATAGATACTGAAGTTTTCCTGAACCTTCATAAGGGGGAAATCTTTTTCCATGGATACTTCCTCTAAGAATGCCTCAAGAAAATCCAGTTCCTGCTCAACTGCGGAGTCAAAGTAGTCCTGTGGTATTCGAACTGATGGTGGAAAGAGGTATTCCCTCGTTTTAATAATTTCTCCGGAATCGAACTCTCCCTGAATCATTTCTTCATTTATGATTTGTAAGTTGCAGCAACCTATCCGGTTCTTTCTTAGTATTTGCCATGAGTAGTGGGCACCCCCCCGGTACTGAGGTAGGCGAATTCCCATAAAATCGATAAGTCTGCCGTCAAAAAGATCAATAAGTTCCTTATTAAAACTCCAGGTTTCGCCAATTCCGATACCCAGAGTGTTTTCTGTAATGACGCTTTTAATATGAGGATCGTTGTTGATGTCAGGGGTGTCATAATATGGAATGTTGTTCTCATTTAATATTTCTTCAAGTTTTTTACTTTCGTGAAAAATAGTTTCCTCCAGGTGCCTGGAACTGCTGAAGACGTCTATGCGATATTTGCCATTTTTTGCAATACTCCGGGCAAAAGCGGCAAGGAGTGAAGCGCCACCGAATAGTATGATGTGATCAATTTTGCCAAAATTCATAAAATTACCTCATGGGGAACCCCGTCCTTCAAGGTGGGGGTCTCTTTTATGTGTGCAGACGAATCGGGATGCCGGCGTTTTTGATCTGAGAACGGGTCTGCATCGGGTTTTCATCCTTGAAACAGAAATATGTCCCTGCAGAAACGGCGGCTGTCTTACCAACGGTAAATCCATCCACGAAATGGGAGGCCAGGCCGCAACCACCCGATGTAATAACCGGAATGGATACTGCTTCGACAACCTGTCTCGTCAGTTCCAGATCCAGGCCACTGCGGGTACCATCTCTGTCAATGGAGGTTAAAAGGATCTCTCCGGCTCCCCGTTTTTCAGCTTCAATGGCCCACTCGATCGGGTCAAGAGGGGTTTCCCTCTTTCCATTTTCTGTCCATACCCTGTACGTACCGTCATAATTTATTCGATAATCAATGCTCAGGACCACACACTGTGCCCCGAAAATTTCCGCTGCTTCGTTAATGAGATCCGGTGTATCAACGGCGGCGGTGTTGATGCTGATCTTATCCGCACCGCTCGAGAGCAGCCTTCTGAAATCATCGGTTGATCGGACGCCCCCGCCTACTGTAATGGGCATGAATATCTCCTCGGCGGATTTTTTCAGAATTTCTATTAATGTATCGCGGTTCTCCGGCGATGCGTTGAGATCGAGAAAGATCAATTCATCTGCAGCCTGGGCCTGGTAGATTTTGGCCTGTGATATGGGGTCGCCGATCTCGATAACTTTGCCGAACTGAATAGTCGTCACCAGAACCATCCGGGTTTTTGCACCCAGGCAACTTGGCTTCATCTGGAGCTTTGGGATAAGTCGTCGTTTCAGCATATATGTCTCACTGTTTCCACCTGAGAAAATTATCGAGGACCCGCAGGCCGTGGTCCTGACTCTTCTCGGGGTGAAACTGGGTGGCAAAGACATTATTTTTCCTGATGGCTGCCGTTATCGCGCCACCGTAGTCGCAGGTTGCCTCCACGTCACCTGAATTATCGCAGTTGACATAATAGGAATGTACGAAGTAGAAGTCACCGTTCTCGGGGAGGCCATCAAAAAGGACGCTTTCACGGCGAGGGAGAATCTCGTTCCAGCCTATGTGCGGTACACGCAGGCCGGAATCGTCCGGTTTGATGCGAATGACATCCCCTTCTATCCAGCCGAGACCCTGGTGTTCCCCCCCCTCAAAGCTCTTTCGAGCCATGGCCTGCATTCCCAGGCAGATGCCGAGTATGGGAATCCCCCGGTCGAATACAACCGTTTCAAGTGCATCAACGAACCCCCTGGATTTCAGTTTTTCCATGAAGTCGGCGAATGCCCCCACACCGGGAAGGACGATCTTGTCAATTCCATCAAGATCTTGGGGACTTCTGCAAAACACCGAATCACATCCGAGGTAGTACAGGGCGTTTCTTACCGAGAGCAGGTTTCCCGTATCACAGTCTATAATGCCGATCATGCCTTACCTAACCGCTGCTTGGAGTTGTGGGGCTGCTCTGCGCCGCCATCGTTCAAGCTGAATTTCCGCTTCATCACGGGGCATGGCACCGTGACGGGGCCAGAGATCGAAATCGTGGACTTTCTTTCCCATGGTTTCCCGGGACGGATCGTGCACGTAAGGTGATACAGCGTGACTCATGGCAATCTCATAGAATTCCTCGTCGGTCAGTCCGACATAAGTGAGAAAAAGATCAAGGCTCGGCGGTCGCTTCCCCTCATATTTGTCGATTATTTCCAGTGCTTCTTCGCGTGTCATGCGGTTGTTGCGAATATCGATTGAAGCAAGGTGACACGGCCGTGAATATCCGCGTTTGATATATTTAATGTAATCTCGTACTCCCTGGAAGTGACACTCGATCTTTTCGTATTCGTAGTTCGGGGGGACGTTCTCGACTTCATCACCCTGCCATCCGAGTTCTTCCTGAATGATTGCAGATTGTTTTTTTACATCCCAGGGAATAAATGAACCGAGACAGACCGAACGACAGTTGATTTTGCGAAGCTCACGAAGTGGCGGATATCGGTACGGTTGGAGGTCCTGTTCTTTGACAAGGCCTTCGAGTCTGATCAGCATGTCATCGGCACTGATTCCGAGGTTGATGTATCGGTTGAATCGCTTTTCGTCTACCTCTTCCGGCTGATCGTATGTGTAGTAAGCCGTATACTCGGCTGACGGTTCGCCCCAGATAACCAGCGGTACGTTGTGCCGGGCGGCAATCCACATGGGATACGCAAAGATGCCGGTATGGCAGTGCCAGCAGAAATCTCCCTTTTCAAGAAAGCTCTGAAGCATCAGTTTCTGAACGACCTTCCAGTTCGGTGTGAAGGTATGAAAATCGACACCGAGAGCCCGCATTGTTCGCAGGGCATTTTTCTGCAGATTCGGCCTCATAAACCCATGGTCGAAACGGACGACAAGGGGCTTGAGGCCGTATTCTTTGACAAGATAATACAGTGTCCATGTACTGTCTTTTCCTCCGCTGAACGGTACGATACAGTCATAGTCATATTTGCCGCGATATGATTCAATTAATTTGTCAAACTCTTTTTTCTGTGCATCCCAGTCGATGGCTGTTTTTTTGAACTCATTCTGTTGACAAATATTACAGACGCCTTCAGTGTCAAAAAAAATGGTCTCATGGGTTTCAGGAGTAATACATTTCGTACATCTTTTCATAGTAGCTTCCTCCGTAATCGTACAGTCATATATTAGACTTTGCATAACTCAAGATTTTGTTTACGATTTCGTTCTCCCTAATTAATTTCTATCCTGAACTCGAAAATCAAATAAACAATCACGTATCCTTCAAGAAATCCCTGTTTCTTCCATTTAATAAACCGGTGCCTGACCATTAAGGTGCTGTCATCGATGTCCGGCTTGTAAAATCAGTCTCCCTTTCCCTTGAAATAGCCCTAAGTCTTGAATACCATTGCCTGACACGTGGGCAGGACTATAGGAAACTCATCTTTTGCGGTGAAGAACTCATCAACCGCTTTTTTTACTCCGGGGGTATCAGGTATTAGATAGTCGTCCAAGAGCATTATTCCGCCCTTAAGAAGCCGGGGGTAAAAAAAATCGCAACATTGAAGGGTTGATAAATATAAGTCAGCATCAATATAAACAAATGAAAAAACCTCATGCTGGATTTTCTCAAAGGATTCGGAAAATTTACCCTTGAGCATTACAATGTTATTATAATCATCGAACATTTCTTTTATGTTCTCGATGGACACATCAGAGAAATGTCCCTCCTCATGGACATCTGAATCTGATATAAGATCTGGAAAACCATCAAAAGTATCCATAGCATAGTGTTTTCGTTCAGGGCTAATGCTGTGAATCAAGACAGATCCCCCTCCTTTATAAACCCCGCACTCTGCTGTACATCCCTCCAGGTGTCTCGTCGCCTTTACAGCCTGGAACAAAAAATGTGCCCTGTCGAAGTCAAGCATCGTTGATCGTTCGACCCTTTGATACAGCTCTAAAAAAGTTGAGTAATTATGATCACCACTTTGAATTAAAGTATTTTTGTGGAGAAGTAACAACTTCATGCCTACCAGGTACTTCTCCTGATACTGTTTGTCTGTAGGCATCATAACCTCAGCAGCCATGTTTAGGTTTCCTAAATCCCATTCCATATTATATTCCATTCTTTTCGTTAAGGATAAATCATAAATTGTTTAAGCTAGTTATGCCAAATTTTCAGGATTTATTGAGAAGGTCCATGCATAGAGCCAAAAGGAGTACCGGTCTCTATTCGAGGACTTTGCATAACTACGTCAAATTTTCACCTGCCATTCCTTCCACCAGTTTCCACGCAAGTGGCGTGCCACGTTTGATTCCACTGCGGGCTGTTTGTCCAATGACTTCCTTAAGATGACGAGTGTGAAGCCCGAAACCGGGTCGTATCGAGCGAAGGTTTTCAGTTGTGAACTTATCACCTCGTTTCATATCTTTTACAACGAAGAGTGACCGCCGGAATACGGAACTTTTCGATTCCTGTTTTCCAGGTCCGTAGCGGACAGTTCCAAGGGCCTTTTCCGTCGTGCGAACAGCATCGACCATTGCCTTGAATTCCCCGGGTTCAAGTGAAAAAGCGCTGTCGGGACCTGGTATATCCCGTGACAGGGTAAAGTGTTTTTCTATGATACAGGCTCCTGACGTAACTGCCGCAACGGGGACCTCAATGCCTAAAGAATGGTCCGAAAGACCTGTCGGTAACTGAAATGATTCCATCATATCCGGAATTGTACGCAGGTTCATTTCTTCGGGTGGGGCAGGGTAGGCACTCGTGCATTTCAATAAGGCGATTTGTGAATTTCCCGAGTTTCGTATGGTAAGAATTGCTTCTTCAATTTCCTGCAGTGTGGCCATACCGGTAGAAATGATTATCGGTTTGCCCGTTTCTGCCATCTTTTCTATAAGTGGGATATCAACAATCTCGAAAGATGCCACCTTGTGTGCAGGGACATCCATATCTTCAAGAAAATCGACTGCCGACGAGTCAAAAGCTGAGGAGAAAAGATCCATACCCATCTCTTCAGCCATTTCCTTGAGCTTCGGCTGCCATTCCCATGGCGTAAAGGCCTCGCTGTAAAGATCGTAAAGCGTCCGCCCGTTCCAGATGGTATCTTTGATCCTGAAATAGTCGTTATCACAGTCAATGGTTAGTGTGTCGGGAGTGTAAGTCTGAATCTTTACGGCATCGGCGCCTGAATCTTTCACAGCACGCAGGATTTGTATCGCTTGTTCAAAATCCTGATTGTGATTCGCTGACATTTCGGCCACGATATAGGCTGGATAGCCTGGACCTACGCGGCGGTTGCCGATATCAATTGGTCTTATCATAACTTCACCGTAGGTCTTCTTCATAAAAGAGTTGCAGTCGCAGATAGACTTTCCGTTTTCCGTGTCTAAAATATGCTCCCCTGAATGGAGGGAAAGTACGCGCCCTGATTAAATCGATCAATTCTTTAGCCCTGTAGGATTTGTCAAGATCAATTTCGTCTATTTCTTCTACGTCACGCACTCGATGGAACGTTCCGTCATTGATCTGTTGAGGGATTCGATTTGCCTTGCCTGAACGAATCATGGGCCATGTGTCTTTGAATAGTGATAGACTTTCAAGTTCCAGCTTTTTATAAAGACTTTCACCGGTATCAACCGGTTCTTTAATTACCTCTCGTTGGGCGATAATCTCGCCGGTGTCCACACTGCTATCCATATAATGCAGCGTAACTCCGGCCGGTGTACCATCAATAATACTCCATGTATCAGGATAGGCGCCTCTGTTGTACGGCAAGAAAGCAGGGTGGATGTTGATACTCCCTGCCGGCATTAAATCCAGCAATTCAGGCCTGATGATGTACCCGAAGAGAACTGAAATACCAATCTCCTGGTTCAATGACTTGATGGCATTTAAGGTGACGGGTTCGCGCAGCCTTGACCCGTCAAAGATTCGTTCCGGAGGAAGGGAGGCGCTTTCTTTAATTTCTTTGCCATATTTTTGCTTATGATCCGGGTGCAGAACAAGACCTGTAATTTCTTCACCGACTTCCTGAAGCCAGCACAGTATCTGCCAGCCGAGCCAGTTATTACCCATAAATAATATTTTCACTGATATTTTCCTGTTACACTTTGGATTGAGATAATATGTCGGATATGCGATATGCCCCGTGACCGTCTATCAGTAATCTTCCGCGATTGCTCATCTGACGGCGTTTCCTGGATGAATTGATAAGCCCTTTTAATTCGTGGGCCAGTTTTTTGACAGATAGATCGGTATGCCAGCCGAGATTCACAGCAAATCCGGCTTTATCAATACTTTCTGCGATTATCTTCTGGTTGTCTGCGAGGACAATATTAATGCTTGGAAGTTCCATAAACGCAAGCTCCCAGCATGTACTACCTCCTGCTGATACGGCAAGATCCGCCCACGCCATAAGACCAGGCATATCATTTACAGAAGGTAAAAGGTGAAAGGTGAAAGGCAAAAGGGAGAGCTCCTCTTCGAGACTGTCGATATTCGGATTTGCGGGTCCGGCAACGATTTTTACCTCAAGTTCGGAAGCATCCAGATTACTCAAGGCTCTAATAACTTTTAAAGTAACATTGTCGGGATCGCTGCCCCCCATGGTCACCAATATTTTACCGGCCGTATCGGGTATTTCTCGCTTCCAGTCCGTCCATTTTAAAAATTCTTGACGCAGAAGGACAAATTGTGTCCCGACCAAAAGGTGAGTGTGGGGTTCTATAAACTGATAAAGGTTTTTATAGGCATGAAGGTTCTGGTTTACGATTATATCCGCATAATAGTGATCAGCCAACCCTTCATCGTCAATGACTAATAGATTATAACCACTATCTACAATCGCTTTCTGGTAATCCGGGGTAAAGTGATAGCCGTCCAAAATGAGCCAGGTTTTGAATTTTGAATTTTGAGTTGTTCGAGTATTTCCAGTGTATAAACAAGATCAGAGGAATCGGGGTGAGGTTTTTCAAGGGGAACAAATTCAAATCCTTCGTCAATGATACGTTGTCGCAAGGCATTACTTCCGCAGTGGCTTAGAAAAGTAACCTTACCACCGCGATCATTCCAAACCTGTGCCAAGGCAAGGCAACGCATCATGTGGCCTGTGCCTATACTTGTGTCAGCATCTGCGCGAATTATCAGATTTTTGTGGGTCATGGTCATTGATAGAATATTTTAGCCTGTCTTCTTTTTAAGCAACTTCTTGTCTTCTTCCAGGGATGCAAGGTATCCTTCATTTCGCGCAAAATGGGCATTTATTTTAACCAGTTCGGGCCGTTGGTGAAGGAGGTCTAAAATGTCTTCAGTCCGAAAGTTCTTGTTACCCGGATAAATGGCTTCAATTACCTGCCGGACAAATTCAAAATCCTCCGATTCATCCACAGTCCATCGCAAACGGGAGAGATCTTCATCATATGACCAGTTGCCGATCCTGAAAAGTTCCGGATGATTGCGAATATATGGTGTCACATGCTCAAGATCTGAAGGAAGTAGGGCATGGTTATGCGAATATTCAAGAGCTTTGAAGGTAAAGATTTCAGCATCAAGTCCATCCGGAAGTGTCGGGGGGTTATTATTGCTTGCATAATCGAACTTATTGGAAAAATAGTATTCAACAAGTGTGTCCAACAGATCAGGATCAATAAGCGGGCAATCAGCCGTAATGCGCATGATATGTTTTGCGCCGAATGTTGTTGCCGCGCCATAGAAACGATCCAGTACATCATTTTCAGATCCCCGAAAAACCTTTAATCCAAGCTCCTGAGCCAATACGACCACAGGATTGTCTTCCGAACTTACCGTTGTTGCGAGGATAATATTTTTAACCCGGTTACAATATCGAAGACGCTCAACAAGATAACTGAGCAGAGGTTTACCGAGGACTTCCTTCATGATCTTACCCGGGAGTCGAGAGGAACTCATTCTTGCCTGTATGATGACTGATACTTTCATATGTTTTGTAATTCAATTTGTACGATAATGATAAAAGAATGTATGATGCTTAACCCATATTTCGCAATAGTACCTGATGACAAACTATTCGGACGGAATCCCTGTTTATTTTTTATCATCTAAGAGGGTCAACTCTGCAATCGCGCCTTTTGGAATAAATGGAGAAACTGACCGAATAAGACTTTCAGATGAATATCCGCTCACATTGTTTTTTGAGATTATCAACTTCAGGATTTCAACAAACTCGTCAATCATACCAAAAAACACTAACTTTTGAGCGCCAGTGGTTACCCTTTCATTTAACTCCTGTATGGAGAGCTGGTCTTTCCCGGATACTTTAAGCATCAACGATAATATTTTTCTAATTCTCACCCGATCATGAAACTCCTTTGGCCTGGAAGCAATTTCCTTGCTGACTTTTTCTTTAAAGTAGTTGTACAACTGATAATCTAACTGATTGTTTTCCCGAATATATTCCACCACACTTGGGTCTACTTCATCTTCACTTAACTTCATTTTTGTTTGGTTATAGTAATTCATTGAAAGTGAGAAAAGTGGGGGAAGGTCATATTTCTCTTCAAACAGGAGCAGACTCTCAATAAACATTTCGGTAAAGAGAATTGCTCCATGGTACTTCTCGATATTCTGGATAGCCGTTTCAAGATGTCCTTTGTTGAGTACCAACTTATCGTCAATATAGCTGTCCTTAGTAAAATCATAAACGCGGTCATTGAACAAACCATAGCCGCACAATCTTTTGACGAAGCCATTGTTCAGCTCAAATGATTGGTTTAGCCACTCGGTTATCGTCTTCCCAAGATCTTCATTCCAAGCACTATAACCCGATATAAGCCTTTTTACGGGATCTCTCAAGCTTGTAAAATATTCAAAATCACCTTTCACATGCCGGTGGAGGCCGAATACATTGTGGCCAAAAATAAACCTGATTTTTGGATTATTAATATTTTCAAGTATATAAGAGTAATCATACAAGTGTCCCCCCACTCCTACTCCAAACTTTATTACTTTGTCTCCACATGTTTCGAGAAGATAGTTATGTAGAGAATTACCCGCACAACGAGTGTTCTGTAGAAAGATCAGTTTTTTGTTCATTCACCCCCCCCCACTTTGACGCATTGATAATTTATCCCGCCCCTTCCAGCAGTCTCTTTTTCTCACTGGTTGGTCTATTGATAGAGTTATGGCAATAGCTATAGTGGAATTTTGCATTTTCTATGTTTCCTTATTATGTGCTAACAAGGGTTCCCAACTTACGGATGATAAATTTATAGAATTCTGCAATTGACTTTTTAACGCTGTCACATCCTGAGTTTATCACGAAATCCGGACATTGAGGCGGTTCATAAACATTGCTTGGCGAATACCCAATTAAATTATTAATTTCATCGCACTTCGCTTTTGAATAAAGCCCTTTGACATCACGCTTGATTACTGTTTCCAGATCGGCGGAAAAATATATCTCGAAAAATCCATTACCCAATATGGTACGAGCCTGTTTTCGAGAATCTTCATACGGTGCAATAATTGGTACAAGGAGTATGTCGTAATCGTTCCTGCAGGTAAGGCATAAATCTACGATTAAGGCGTTATTTTTCTTTATATCTTCTTCTGTAAATCCCAAATTGATGTGCAATTTCCCGCGGACATCATCGCCATCTATAATCAGGACAGAGTATCCTTCCGATTTCAGAAGCTTACTTACACCTGTTGCAACGGTGGTTTTTCCTGATCCGGACAACCCGGTAAACCAGAAGACCAAACTATCCTTCATTCCACAAAAACATCCTTCCCTGATCTAATCTCAGCTAAAATGAGATTAGAAATATCTTCTCTCATAAACCAGTCAGGAGGCCGTTTTTGAGACTTTAACAACCGCCGTCCTTCTGTTCCGCTAATATTTAAAATGGATTGACCATTATGTTCGCATTGTTCCACATGGGTTTTACAGAGTTCACAATAATAAAGGTTATTAAAAAATATAGGAGTGATGCCGATATCGCCAATCGTTTTAAATAACTGTTCTGCATCGTCCGGCTTATAATAATTCCCCACACCGGTATGATCTCTCCCGACAATAAAATGAGTGCATCCAAAATTTTTCCTGCAAAGAGCCGTAAACACAGCCTCTCTCGGTCCTGAGTACCTCGAATAATTCTGGAAAGCACTTAATAAAACTTTTCCCTCAGGGTAATAATTATTTAACATCAACTCATAACTTTTCAATATAATGCCTGCGCTAAAATCTCCCTTCTTTTTGGGACCAATTACAGGATGAACAAAGAGACCGTCACCATTACATTCTTTAAGTGCAGCCATTTGAATATGTTCATGTGCTCTGTGTATGACGTTTCTCGTGTGAAATCCGACAATTTTACTCCAGCCCTTGTTTTCAAAAATGATCCTGACCTGCTTCGGTGTCAATTCGTAAGACTTATTTTCTGAAGGCAATCGTTTTATTAAATCGATTGGACCTCCCAGGAAATATTCCCCACGTTTTTTCAATAACTGGACACCTGGATGTCCAAGGTCAATTGTGCCAAACATATCCATTGACATTCTATTCAAATCATATGTGTAAATATCTTCGAGGTGCAGCAGGGCGTATATGTCTTCCGTGTTTTCAAGTTTTAATCCTATCGTATCACCCGTTTTTATTTTATTAACTGTTTCTTCCGGAACTTGTAAAACAATAGGAATAGGCCATACAACCCCGTCAGGAAGGCGGTAATCTCTCAGGACTGAATCCACTTCTTTTTTATTCATAAACCCATCTAACGGCGAAAAAGTCCCCAGTGCAATTTGCTCAGCGCTTAACAAGGCGGTTATATCGACTTCAATAGACTTATATTTCGTTATCTCTTCTTCGTCGATATGATGATTCATCCTGTCTACGAGAACACCGCCATGAGGTTCCACTAATATAAAGGAATCTTTTCTCCGGGAGTCTTTAAGAAAAGAATCGCCGGAAAAATTGTGGTATTGCTGAATTATTTTGGAAATCATTTTCACACAATGAACGGGATAAGACCCGATTGCGGTTTCTGCCGCGAGGACAAGGCCATCGGCCCCGTCATTAAGGGTGTTAAACACGTCATTAACTTCCGCGCGAGTAGGTGATGGTGCTGTTACCATGGATTCCAAAAGGTTAGTTGCCACGTAAATCTTCACACCTGATTTCCTGGAATAATTAATAATCTCCTTTTGCAAGGCAGGAATTTGCTCTATGCTTACCTGACGTGACAGATCACCACGATCAAGGAGCAGTGCGTCTGATTTTGCGGCGATTTCCTTGAGATTTTTAACACCATTGATAGATTCTATTTTTGAAGTCACCATCGTTTTATCTGTCGAAAGTCTACGAATTTCATCAACATCTGAACCACAGCTCGCAAAGGAGAGTGCTACATGGCAGATGCCCAGGTCAACTCCGATACAAAGAGCTTCACGATCTTTATCAGTCAGAACAGGCAAGTTAATCTCACGATTCAGAACACTGACAGCCTTATTACCCTTTATCGTACCTCCTGTTAAGATACGCAGTGTCAACCTGTCGTTATCCTTTGCAATTACCTGAGCAAGAACAGAATTAAAATCAATGCTTATAAAATCATCTACCATTATCAGGTCGATTACACTCTCCGGATAAAAGCTGATATTGCTGGAATCGCAGAAAACAGGATGATTATGTACATATACAATCCTGTTGTCGTGTAGAGAAAACTCGCTATTCGACAGATCACCGGTTCTTATTTGAGCTCCTTCCGTATCAAGGCAGATGGGAACAGATGTTCTGCTCTGGATAAACTTAATTATATCGAAAAGATCCTTGAGTTTTGTGTGAGACAGATTAATCCTTAACAGGCTGACGCCAAGCTCTTCAAGACGTTCCAGCGTGTAGTCGTTCAAGGAGGAAGGTCCGATGGTACACCAAATCTCTTTATCGTAATGTTTCTTTATAATGCTATTCACCACAGATTTTCATGAAAGCGGCTCTGATAAATTATATTTCAAGCCAGATGGAATTAAGTTAGCCTTTTAAAACCCTCACTTGAAGGCTTCCCTTTCATTTTGTCCATAATGTCGCCACAATCTATTGCGTGCGCTATCTCAGCAAAGGCCGCGTCTGCCGCCCTGAGATATTTTTCAATATGTTCATCTTTGTGCGCGTACATGGCATAAAACAGGTTTGAAGCCAGGAAACCCTGATAAAGCATTAGCTGGATGAAATAAGCCTTCATTTCCCGGCTCAACTCATGGTCAAACGCAAAGTGACTCATGGGCTTCATGCCGCCTACTTGTATTGATAGACCGTGCTTGCTTGCAAGCTCTTTCCAGCCGGCTTGAATCTGCTCACCAAGCAGGACAAGGTGTTTTCCGGCGTCAGTTTTCCTGTGCTTTTTTATTGTGGCAATTGCGGCAACGGGGCCGATCCGTTCTGTCCAGTAGGTACTGCTTATGAATGTTTTCTGAGCGGCCTGCATTACATCGGCATGACCAATGACTGCCGCAATCGGATAGCCGTTTCCGAGGGCTTTGGAAAAGACGGCCATGTCAGGTGTTTCTTTATGAAAGAAAAGGTGTGCGCCGCCGGTATTATATCTGAAGCCGGCAGATATTTCGTCAATGATAAATATCGCCCCTGTTTCATCGGCAAGCTCCCGTACACCTTCGATAAACCCCGGTTCAGGCTCAAAATTACGGATGGGTTCCATTACAATGGCGGCAAGGTCCTTGCCATGTTTTGTGACTATTTCCTGAAGTTCCTCCAGTTTATTGTAACGAAAGGGAAGCGCCGTCCC
>CAZYTP010000003.1:0-75803 GCA_964650385.1 uncultured Syntrophales bacterium
GTATCGGACGCATCGATGGCGAGTGCGTTGGGTGAGTATATTGAACGGCTCCAGACAAATACTTATTTTATCGACTTTTACCTGCCAAATCGAAAACAATATCCTGACGAAGTCGCCTTTGAGTTTGGCGGAGCATATCTAAACGATAAGCTGCGCTTGGTGTATGATCCTGATGGAGAGCTCACGGATGAAGACCTTGTTGATTACAACAGTGATTATGAGGATAAGATAGTTGCGCTCCCTTTTACGAAACGATCGAGTGGGGATACGGTATATTTTCCGGTTAATATTCTGAGCAATCTCTACGTCAGTAACGGTCTGGCAACGGGAAATACGCCACGGGAGGCACAGGTACAGGCGCTCAGTGAGATTTTCGAGCGTTATGTCAAAATAGAGATCATCAAAAACGGTTATGCCCTTCCTAAATACCCCGATGAAATTGTTCAATCCTTTGACCGACTGCATAGTGATGTTTTGGCGCTGCGGGAGTCAGGATACATCGTAGAGGTTCTTGACGCCTCATTAGGGGGAAAATACCCCGTCACCGCTATCTCTTTGATCAGTCCGGAGAACTCTTCTCTTTTTGTCTCCTTTGGTGCGCATCCAATTTTAGAAGTCTCGCTTGAACGGACGATGGCAGAATTGATGCAAGGTCGCGAATTGAAAAATCTGGATGCCTTTGAAGTCCCGACCTTTGACATGAGCATCGTCTCGGACAGTTCTAATCTTGAATCGCATTTTGTTGACTCTAATGGAAAGTTAGGATTTGGATTTTTAAGTTCTGCAAAAAGTTTTGAATATGCATCGTGGAGCTATCAGGGCGAGGGACGCGAAGCAGAATACAACTACCTGACTGATATTCTTGACAACATGGGCAAAGAGATATTTCTGCGGGAATACAACTATCTTGGATTTTATTCTTGCCAGATGATCATTCCTGGTGTTTCTGAAGTCTACCCTATTGAGGACTTGATCTACAATAATAGAAACAGTGGTAAATTGATCCGAAATATGGTTTTACATTTTGAGGAGTATGATCCTCAGGAGATTCTAGACACTATTGACTCTCTGGATGATTCAATCAATATCGAAAACTATATCGGCGTTATTTTCGAGAACAGTTTCACCATGCTTGAATTTAAAGCGCAAATGCATCTCATTCTTGGTAACACAGATGAGGCTCTGGCATCCCTGGAATTTGGGACTAATAAGCTGGGACATATTGTCGCAGAATTGATCCGAATGGACAAAGAAAAGCTGGTTTTGGAAGATTATGAAGAGGCTCTGTTTAACATCTTTGGACGAGAAAGAGTCGAAAAAGCCTTGCGTATAGTAAACGGTGAAGAGTTCCTGGTAAATACAACATTTCATAGTGACTATCACAATATGCTTGAAATGTATGACAGACTGGAGCGTAAAAAACAAGCTGCCCTTTTTCCTCTCGAATAAGGTGTGGGTATTGAGGGTCGGACCAGGTTAACTTATTAACATATCACTTTGGGGGAACTTCAAGTTAACCCCATTAATGAACAAGTAGCGGATGATCTGACCGAATGCTTTAAACAACTGGCCGATGATCCCGAAGTGAAAGCCGTAATTCTAAAAGGAGAAGATGTATGAACTTACCTAATTTAAGACGCGAAACCAGATACGGAATGCCGGCAGCAGACCAAATAATGTTTAACAGGTATTATGTGCTAGGTTATTCATATTATTTTCGTCAGGCAAAGTGGGCTCTGGAAGTTATAGATCCTGATAATCCTGGCTTAGATCGTTCAGATAATTTTCGTCCTGACTATCGAATTCTAGAGATGTTTCGTGCCGACCTTGTTGATTATGTTGGGTCCGGCTATGACCGTGGGCATCTTGTCGCGAGTGCTAATCAGAGAGAAACAGAACTACAAAATAGTGAAACATTCCTTTTGTCCAATATGTCTCCTCAGAGACCTCAATTCAATAGAAATATCTGGGGAGAATTGGAAGCTGAAGTCAGAAATTTAGATGCAAAGTCTAAAATATTAGAAACGTATGTTATTTGTGGTCCTATTTTTTATTTTGATCAGTCAGTCGAAAGTATAGGTGCTGATGACCCAAATGAAGTAAGCATACCAATACCACACGCATATTTTAAGTCTGTTTTGACTGAGAATAACAAAGGGGCTTTACATATGTGGTCATTTGTATTGCCAAACGAAGACTGTGATCAATCACTTGACACGTTTTTAGTTCCAACAACACTTGTTGAAAAATTAGCCGGCATAAAGTTGTGGGAACGTCTGGTAGGCAAGAAAATCGATAGAGAGAAATCAAGCGTCCGCAGGATGTGGTAAAATCTCCAGGGATATAATAAATCATTGCAGTGGACGACTAACCGTCGCCGCTGAATTCAGCCGTTCCATAAATCGCATACAGGAAATCAATATCATAACCCCATAGTCAATCTTTACATTGTAGAGAGCTGATATTTAGCAAATGTTTTACAGGCACTCTATATTTTGATAGGGGTTCACCTGTATGACTTGCAGTATAAAATTTAAGTTGGACACTTATTCACTATAAAACAAAAGGAGCAAGAAATGGTACAGGCAAAACAGGGGGATACCGTCAAAATCCATTACACGGGTAAATTGGAAGACGGAAACGTATTCGATACATCTGCCGATAGCGAGCCTCTGCAATTTACTATAGGCGAAAACCAGGTAATACCGGGCTTTGAAAAAGGCATAACAGGTATGAAGATTAATGAATCAAAAACTATTACTATTCCTATAGATGAAGCCTATGGACCGCACCGTAAAGAAATGGTATTTAATATACCCGTAGCTCAATTCCCGTCGGATATTGAGCCGAAGATAGGGCTACAGCTTCAGCTCAGTCAAGCAGACGATCAAGAAACCGGCCGAACAGCGATGGCCATCGTGACGCAAATCTCCGAATCAAGCGTGACAATAGACGCCAATCATCCTTTGGCTGGAGAAACCCTGATTTTCGATATCCAGCTCATAGAGATTGTGTAACTCTCTCTCATTTATTATAAAAAAGTGTTTTAGAAAGGTCCCAAAAAGTTGGAGGGAAATGCGGCTTATCGTCGCGTTATTAGGCCGTGGCGGTTCGGCTGATACTTACGATATGTCTGGTTTCTTAGATTTATCGGTCTTTGCCCTGCGGCACCCGATTCCGTGTTTGAATTTGTCCCATAACCCTGATAGTGATTACCGGTTTCTCGGGATAGTTAGTCTCAAACTTCAGCAATCCATTATACCATCCACTTGCACCACTTTTATTCGTTAAAACAACCTTGAACAATCGTCCTTCCTCTACGGTCTCTATCCTGTACTCCACTTTATCAGAGAGCGGAAAACTGACAGGATTTAAGGATAAGGGCATGTCATGTCCCGCACGAATAGTAACCACTTTCTCAACCGTGTCTTCTGCAAAACCGCCGAAATAGACCAGTCCTGGCGACACTACAATCGGAACTTTGACAAAAGCCTTAATTCCTATCCAGATAATTCTATTTTTCAAGTCATTGGTATATACCTGGGCAGCTTTGGTTACGTTACCCGCAAATCCCTCTGTATTTACTTCCAATATTATTTTTCCCTCACCACCGGGAGGGATGACCTTATCGTATCGGGCCACGCTGCAGCCTCACCCGGGCTGGACTTTTTTTATCTCCAAAGTCTGGTCACCTTTATTCAGTACCCTGAAGGCATGTTTGAGCACTTCTCCTTCCTTGACCTCTTTGAAGTCAAAAGACTTCTCTTCTATAACCATCATCGGCCCTGCAGTCATCTGGGCTAAAGCGGCAACGGCGCCAAAGACAGCGTATATAACTAATAAGGAGACAATAAGACACGTTCTTTTCTTTAATCTATCCACCATTTTTGATACTCCATTCGGTCAGTTTTTCCAACATACCTATATTATCCAGGCAGTACAACCCCGTTTCTCCTCCGTCATTCTCCAATGGATTTACCCTTTCAATTTCTTGTAAAGACCCTCAAGTTTTGTCCGGTAAATATTTCTGATATTTTCTTCCTCATCTCCCAATGGCCTGACCGGTACAAGATCCATAACTTCGGAAGAAGAAAGTCCGGATTCGAAAAGGCTCTTCGCGGTACCCTGCACCATTTTCGATATACCGTATGCTACCTCATCAGAGGTTAGTCCAAAGGATTTGCCGATTTCCTGCAATTCGTATAGCTGGAACCAGAGATATGTTGGTCCCATAGCCGTTAGAATAGCGTACGCTTCCAATTTTTCTTCCGCTACCTCAGGACACTCACCGAGGAGGCTCAATATATTGTTCAACTGATCTTTTTCTTTTTCTGTAAAGACCTTGGAAAAGGCTACGGGATTGTAACCGGCATTCACAACGGAGGGAGCGTTCGGTATCATTCGTACGATCCGCTGGAATCCTCCTAAAAGCTCAGACACTTTAGTAATAGAAATCATTGGCACCAGGGAGATGATAGTTGAATTTTCCTTCAAGCAGCCTTTAATCTCTCCGAGAACACCACTTACCGCGGGTGGATGAAGTGCTATAAAAACGATATTCGTTGATACGGGTTGTGTATTATCGTTTGGAAAAATACGAATTTCCGGGAATCTTTCTTTTAACCTGTTCAAAACTTCAATATTTGTATCACTTACAATAATCCCCTCAGGCAGTTTGCTTTTCCGTCTGAATCCTTCCAGGATAATTCGTGTTACCCTGCCACCGCCGATAAAACCAATTGTATTACCTGTCATTTTTATACCTCCTTCTTCAAGCTCATCGTCATCACTATTTTATGAACAATGGTTTTCCTGAATCCCCGGACCGAGGCAACAGGCCCACTTCCCCAGACAAACCTCTAATGACGTCTGCGCTGTCGTCAAACAAGTTACTTGATATCAGAGAGGATTTTTTTCAATTCCTCAACTGTTGGAGCCTTGCCTGAAACAACAATCTTACCATCGATAATCACTGCCGGTGTCATTATAATACCGAGTTTTACAAACTCCTTCACGTCAAATATGTGTGAAATGTCTGCGGCTAAGTTCAATTGAGCACAGGCATCGATTACATTTTTTTCCGTTGCCTGGCATCTTGCACAACCAGGCCCTAAAACTTTGATTTCCATTTTCTCAAACCTCCTTTTTCTCTACTTTTTTTCTCTTTGGCCCTCTGGGGCCATTTCACAATCTTCTACCATAGCTTTATGCCACGATTGCCCCGAAAATAAGGCCGGCTGCGGTAGACATGACTATAACGATCGCTATGTAGACAAGGGTCTTTTGTGTGCCTATAACACTGCGTATGACAAGCATATTTGGCAGTGAAAGGGCGGGACCTGCGAGCAGAAGGGCCAATGCGGGACCCTGCCCCATACCATTGCCGATCAGTCCCTCTAAAATAGGTACCTCGGTCAGGGTAGCAAAGTACATGAAAGCACCCACCACAGAGGCAAAAAAGTTTGCCCAAATCGAGTTGCCACCTACCAGCGACTCTATATAGTGAGAGGGAATAAGCGCCTCGTGTCCCGGCCTGCCCAACAGCAACCCGGCTACCAGCACACCGCCAAACAACAGAGGCAGTATCTGCTTGGCAAATTCCCATGTAGACTCTCCCCAATGGACTATTTCCGCTTTGCTGAACCAGGCTTTGAGAATAATTCCCAACACAATCAGCAGCCCAAAAGCGATGGGCCAGTGAATCTGATACACGACATTCCAAAAACCCACCAGTTGTGAGGGTTTCCCCCACGCGGCAAAAATTAGAATCAGAACGAGTACAAGCATAAAGAGAGATTGCTGCCAGAGTGCATTTTGTTTTTCTCCTTCAGGCAGGATGATGTCTCCTATTTCCCTCGCCTGATCTTCCTTGCGATATAAAAAGGCCATGAACAAACCGATTATAACAGCAAAAAGGATAGCGCCAATGACCCGGCCAAGACCAAGTTTCCACCCAAGAACGCGGGCCGTCAAGATGATTGCCAGAACATTGATGGCCGGACCGGAATAAAGAAACGCCGTCGCCGGACCTATACCTGCCCCCCGGCTATAAATACCGGCAAAAAGCGGCAATACGGTACAGGAACAGACAGCCAAAATAGAACCGGAGACCGACGCCACCGAGTAAGAGAGGAATTTGTTAGCCCTGGCACCGAAGTATTTCAATACAGCGGCCTGTGAAACAAAACAGGCAATTGCACCCGCGATAAAAAAGGCCGGAATCAGACAAGCCAGAACATGCTCCCTCGCATATTCCTGTAACATGTAAAACCCTTCCATGATGGCTGTGTTCAACCGCACGGAGGAGAAGGGAGCATAATATGCAGCCGCAAAGACAAGAAGGATAATAATGAATTTTGTACGTTCTTTCATGTTGCGATACTCCTAAATAGCGATAGAGTGAACCTTATCTTCTATTGCAAAGTTCCTTGCGATCTGCAATCTCAGCATTCTTTCTGCCGGCAACGATTTGTGGATCATCATCAAGAATGCCGGCCAAATACTTCATCATGTGTCCAGCGTAAATGTTGCTGGAATCCTTGGCGATTTCATAATTCACCCATAAACCATCTTTTTTGTAGCCAACAAGTCCGGCATCCTCAAGCACTTTCAGGTGCTTGGATACTGTGGGCTGTGCTATTTTCAGCACCGCCTGCATTTCACAAACGCACAACACTTTGTGCTGCAACATCTTGAGTATCTTGACCCGGTTGGGGTCGGAAAGAGCCTTCATAACTTTGACAAAATCTTTCACTGTATCCCTCCTTATATTACTATATGGTAATATAAGCATTTATACTATAACAGTCAAGTATTTTTTGTTCTTCACCACAATTTGTGCTAACTAAAATATTTATGGTATAGTAAAAAGTCTCAAAATGTGTCCTTTGTCATGCTGAACTTGTTTCAGCATCTAAACATTTCAATAAGTTAAAGACCCTGAAATAAATTCAGGGTGACAATAAAAGACTTTTTACAAAAGCATCAATATTTATAGAAAGGTTATCGAAAATAATGGGAATAGCCTATGCTTATGAACTTATTGCATCTCCATTCGGAGATGTCGGGCTTGCCTGGAGGCAAAAAACCCTCTCTCCATGTATCGTGAGGATTTTCCTTCCGAGGAAGAACGTAAATACGGCTCACCTTATAAATCAAGCCTTTCCCGACGGCGGCGTCAGACGATCACATAGTATGATAGAAAAGATTTGCCGGCAGATTGAGGAATTCATGAGGGGGAATCCGGTTGATTTCTCATTGGAACACCTCGACATGAGCAGCTGCTCCACATTTCAACAGAAGGTCTTACTTGAAAACAAAAAAATCCCGAGGGGAAGGGTGAGCTCTTACGGGAAACTGGCCGGCACAATCCTCGTTCCCGGAGGAGCAAGAGCGGTCGGGTCAGCCCTTGCCGGAAATCCTTTCCCTATTATCATACCATGTCACCGGGTCATTAGATCAAGCGGGGAATTAGGCGGTTTCGGGGGAGGACTGAATATGAAAAGAACCTTCCTCGAAATGGAAGGCATTGTATTTGATTCCCGGGGGAAGGTTCACCAGGAGTATTTCAGAGAGTGATTTTTACGATTGCTTTTTCTTATGTTTTTCCACGACCATATTATCCCGGTGTATAATTTCGTCGTAAGGCTTGCTTCCCAATACCTGCTCTATCTGGGATGTCTTGAGCCCCTTTATTTTATATAGATCGAGGGAGCTGTAATTCACCAATCCCTTTGCCAGCGGTATACCGTTCATATCCTCACAGGTTACAGGATCACCCTCCTGAAAATTTCCCTCAACGTCAATGACTCCTGACGGGAGAAGACTTTTGCCCTGATCAATAATGGCTTTTTTCGCTCCATCGTCTATAATCAGTTTCCCATTCGGCTTCAAGGTAAAAGCTATCCAGTGTTTCCTGCTCTTCATGTGATCATCCGAAGGTAAAAAGAGGGTTCCTGTTTTTTTGCCATCAAATATATCATGAAGGACACCCTTTGTTTTCCCACGGGCAATAATGAATGGTATGCCGAATGCGGTAACCTTTTTCGCAGCTATGACTTTGCTTTTCATGCCCCCCATGCCCACAGGATCAGCCTCCGCTGTAGCTACTGCCTCAATTTCACCTGTTATCTCTTTTACAAGTGGAATCAGCCGAGCCTTTTTTTCCCCTGCCGGATTTCTGTCATAGAGACCCTTGGTATTAGTTAAATTTATGAGAAGGTGGGCTTCGATGATATTTGCCACTATCGCGGCAAGATTGTCATTATCTCCAAACTTTATCTCGTCGACTGCAACTGAATCATTCTCATTAATAATCGGGATAACTCCCCATTCCATAAGGGCTGAAATAGTATTGCGAACGTTGAGAAATCTTTTTCTGTCAGTCAGATCACTCATCGTCAGGAGTATCTGGGCAACAACCAGCCCATGTTTGCCAAAGGCGTTGGAATAAATCCCCATCAGTCTCCCCTGCCCTATGGCTGCAGATGCCTGCTTCTGGGGTATGCTTTTAAGCTTACCAACAAATCCCATTCTGTGCATACCGGAAGCAATGGCCCCCGAGGTAACAACAACGACCTGGTAACCCCTCCGGGTGAGTTCGGCTATCTCATCGACCAACTGTTCTATTATGTCGAGATCGAGTCCGCTTTTACCCGTTAAGACACCGGTGCCGATCTTAATTAAGACCTTTTTAACATTTAACAGTATCTCTTTTCTTTCGTTCACCATTGTTATCTATAGTGCCTTTTGCGTCTTTAGTGTTTTGACTATCTCGTTTATCAGTACATCTATCCCCTCTCCTGTAACAGCGGAAACCGGGAAAAGTTTTATCCTATATTCCCTGAAAATCTCAATCTCTTCTTTCATCCTCTCTTTCGTTACAGTGAGGTCTATTTTATTGAGCGCCACGATCTGAGGTTTTTCTATCAGAGCAGGACTGAAAAGTGCAAGTTCCTCGTTAGTCGACTCGAAGTTTTCCCACGCACTACCGTGAGAATTTTCAGAGATATCAAGAATGTGAAGGAGGATCGCGGTTCTTTCAATATGACGGAGAAATCTCATTCCCAACCCCTGACCTGAGTGGGCTCCCCGTATCAATCCGGGAATGTCTGCAATGACAAACGTTTCAAAGTCATCAATTTTTACAACTCCGAGATTCGGTTTTAGTGTGGTGAACGGGTACGCTGCTATTTTGGGCCTCGCAGCGGAGATTTTTGATATAAAGGTTGATTTCCCCGCGTTTGGCTGACCTATAATTCCTACATCTGCAAGAAGTTTGAGTTCAAGCTCAATCCGCTTTTCTTCTCCCGCGAATCCATCCTGAGCGTAGCGGGGTGCCCTGTTTGTCGACGTTGCATATCTCGCGTTTCCCTTACCGCCATCCCCCCCTCTGGCCACGATGAATTCCTGACCGTCGGCCGTAATATCCGCTAAGACTTCACCCGTTTCAACATCCTTGACAAGTGTTCCGACAGGAACAACAATTTCCACATCGGGGGAATTTTTGCCTGATTTATTACTGCCCTCTCCACGTCCTCCGTTTTTTGCAACATGGTGCTGTCTGAATTTCAGGTCGAGCAGTGTACTGCAACGAGCGGAAGCCTTTATAACAACATCTCCCCCTTTTCCCCCATCTCCGCCGTTCGGTCCTCCCCGGGGGACGTACTTCTCCCTTCTGAAGCTGACGCAACCATTTCCGCCGTTACCAGATTTGACATAAATTTTTGCTTCGTCAATGAATTTCATGGAGAAAATCTGTGGAGATACTGCCAAAAAGTCTGTAAAACGTACATCGCTCCCTAACCCTGCAGTTTATCGTGAGGCCAGCGAGCGAATACAATAAAATCATTTTTCACGTTTCGAAAATTCCCCGCAGCAATCTGCGGGGAACCTCAATATGGATATTTAGTATCGGATGTAAGGAGATTTGGCGGAAGGGTGAAGGGTTATGTTATTGGACAGTATAAACGCTCACTTTTTTTCTGCTTTTACCAAATCTTTCAAACTGTACAATCCCATCGATTTTTGAAAAAACCGTGTAATCCTTTCCCATTCCCACATTATTACCAGGGTGTATTCTTGTTCCGAGTTGACGGATTATAATGGATCCAGCACTGACTAATTGTCCGGCGTATACTTTCACACCACGCCTTTGAGCGTTACTGTCTCTTCCATTACGGGAACTCCCCTGTCCTTTTTTGTGTGCCATTACTTCCTCCGCTTACATGGAAATTTCCTTTATTTTCAGGCTAGTTAATTCCTGACGGTGTCCCGTCTTTTTGCGATAACCTTTTCTTCGCTTCATTTTAAATACTTTTATCTTTGACCCCTTGGTCTGAGCTACAATCTCGCCGGTAACCTCAGCCCCCATAACATATGGAGTGCCCACCTTGATTTCACCCTCCCTGGAGGTCATTAATATCTCTTCGAAAACAACTTCGTTTCCCTTTTCTCCATCAATTTTCTCAATATCAAGAGTGTCCCCTTCTGAAACTTTATACTGCTTTCCACCTGTTTTTATAACCGCATACATAGTCGACCCTTTTCCTGAATGAAATTAGAACTTGTCATTATAGAAATTAATAACCATTTGTCAACAACATTTTTGCTAACCGCCAAACAAATGAGACTTTTTTTAAAGGTCCCATACATTCTGTGCAGTCAATGGAGGTGATTCCAATTGGGTTCGTCTTTCTAAATCATATTGACATACAAATCACATCACATTATACTTCAGTGTACTAATTTAAAAGGAGAGAAACATTGAAAACGGTAAATTCGATTTTAATTCTGGTGATAAGTATATTACTGATTTCAGGCTGTGATACAGGATTTATAGTGGGAGACAAAGTTGTGAGTGTTCGATCAGGAAAACTCATCTATACAGACGGCATATTAACGACAGATTATCCCTTTCCTTTCGATAAGGTATGGGAGGCCTGCGAGAAAACCGTAGTCGATATGAAGACTTACGATACTGAAAAGGATAAGAAGATCGCTACGGGAACGATTGATACAAATCTAAGTGATGAAAAAATTCACATATCAGTAAAATATGCAGCAAAAAATCTGACAACAGTGGCTGTACGTGTCGGCCTGGCTGGAAACAATCTTGCGGCACAACTCATCCATGAAAAGATAAAAAATAACTTATTAAAAAAGTGACTCAGGGACGTCCCCAATCCTTTTCCCTGAGTGAATCTCCCCGCTCACAAGGCGGGGCTTACGGGCGCGCTCCCGGTCAAAAAATCCGTCATATATAAACAGGACAAATCCGAACGAGACAATCCAGAAAATTATCGCTTACGGAGCCCCTTTTTTCTTGAGCATTATAACACTAATTCCGCACAATATCATAATAATACAAAGTACCTGCCCCATGGTAAAAGACCATAATACAAATCCCAATTGCGGATCAGGAACCCGCAGAAATTCAATGAAAAAACGAATCAGCCCGTAACCGATAAGATATAAAGAAAAAAGAAATCCTTCGAAATGTTTCCTTTTTCTTATAATCCAGAGGAATGTGAAGAGAAGTATCCCCTCGAAAAAAGCCTCATAAAGTTGAGATGGATGCCGGAGGCTGAGGTACGGGTCTAAAGGAAAATACATTCCCCAGGGCACGGTAGTTACTCGACCGTAAAGCTCGCCGTTGATAAAATTACCTATTCTACCGAACGTGTATCCCAGGGGAATTGCAGGGCAAAAAAGATCGGCAAAACGCCAGAAATTTATTCTGTGTCTGCGACAAAAGACAATCGAAGCCAACAGGACTCCGATGGCACCACCATGATAAGACATGCCGCTGATTCCTACATACCGGAAACCACCAGCAAAATCGAATGGAAATATAACTTCAAGAGGGTGATTCAGGTAATATCCAAAATTATAGAACAGAACATACCCTAATCTTGCCCCGATTATTAGTCCTACAATGCCCCATACAAAACAGTCCTGTATTGTTTCCGTCGAATATTCATAATCTTCACTCCTGATTCTATACTGGACAAGGATATACGTAAGAAAAAAAGCAATAAGATACATCAAGCCGTAATAACGAAGCTGGAATGACCCAATTTCAATGATATTAGGGTTGATGTGTTCAGGTATATGGTTCCAGTAATTGATCAATTGTTCCATTTTAGTTCCGGCAAACTGCCGGCACGATTCACGCTCAGGTAAAACCCTGACCCGACGGGGCGCAGGATGAACAACTCTGGCTGGGGCTGGATGCAAAAATTGATAAAATCTTCTGAACCTCGCTACTGTTACATTCCGGGCATTTTAAATTCTTATCCTCGTCATTGATGGAGCGTATTAACTCAAATGAGTTGTTACAATTAATGCATTTGTACTCATAAATCGGCATATTTTTTGTTCTCCTTACACAGGACAGACATTTGAAAACGTAATTATGATATCATATTTTTCAATTATTTTCCACGCTTCTTCTATGGCTGGTAGCCAAAATCTCCATAGGTCTCTCCTTTCAATTCCTCCACATAGAGCTGGGCGGAAAACGCGGCTGTAGCTCCATCACCACATGCCGTGACTATCTGCCGGAAAAGCTTTTTTATGCAGTCACCACAGGCAAATATGCCGCTTCCGGATGTTTTCATGTCTCTGTCCGTAATAATATATCCACTATTATCAAGATCCACAAGGCCTCGAACAATATTCGTGCTCGGTACCAGACCAATGAACACAAACACGCCTTCTGTCTTTATTACTCTGTAATCGTCGGGCTTTTTAACGTTTCTTATCCTCACACCTGTAACAAAATCATTTCCAAGCACTTCCTCCGGCACTGAATTATAGGCAAAATATATCCTATCATTCGCAAGAGCCCTTTTCCTGAGGATACCTGCAGCACGCAGACGGTCCCGGCGGTGAATTATAGTAACCTTCCTGGCAAATTTAGTAAGATAAATGGCTTCCTCAACTGCCACATCCCCGCCTCCGACAACAACCACATCTCTATTTTTGTAAAAGGGCCCATCACATGTAGCACAGTATGATACCCCTCGCCCTATGAAAGTTTCCTCTCCTGGAATATCCAACTTGCTCCAGGATGCACCTGTCGCTATGATGACAGATAGCGAATGGCGGGTATTACCGTTTGTCTTCACTTGCCAAACATTTATTCCACCCAATTGTTTCTTCGTAATGGACGTCACATCTTCCGAGGTAATCTCCAGGCCAAACCTGGTTGCCTGTTCTTTGAATTTGTTATGGAGTTCAATACCATTTACCGGCTCGGGGATCCCCGGATAATTTTCAACAAGATCGGTAACGGTAACCTGACTAAACGTTGAACTACCTCCGATCAATAACACATTCATGACGGCCCTTGCGGCATACTGTCCTGCCGTGAAACCTGCAGGGCCACCACCTATAATAATAATATCATAAATATTGTCAGGAATTTGTCTGGTTTTCATTGTTCACTCCTTTATTATTAAAGCTCCCCGCAACAAGTTGCGGGGAACGAAGTAATTCGAAGAATAATCTCCGACTGGTTAGTAAATTAGAATTTGCTTTCTGGTAGAAAGCAAATTCGTTAACGCATTTATCCCCTTTAGCGGGACTTATCCCGTTTATCGGGGTAAGGAAAACATTTTTTGTATGCGCTCGCTGTTCAGTTCGGCCTGCCCGGTTAAATAGAGCAAATTATCACCCCACCTGTCTGTTCCGATAAGATTACTGGCCAAAAACTCTTCTACACACTTTACTGTTTCTTTGCAAGGATCTCTAATTTCTTTTAATCTATATACTGTTTCACTTAAAATTATTTTTTCCTGTTGCCAGATTAATTTGAAATGTTATAATTTTTATTTTATCATAGATTATTTGTTCTTGGTTTTTATTTCCAAATATAACATTAGAAAGAAATAGGGAAAACAATTTAATCAATTTTTTAAATGCCACAACTTTTGAACGTTACCCATAATTTGGTGCCAACTCGTACCTAAAATTAAAAAGGGGGATGTTATGCGTATATCTTTTCTTAAAAACAGGATTTTTTTATTATCGATGATAGTCCTTTTCGCTTTTATCTCGGGTTGTGCGATGACAGCACCCCTGAAACCCGAAGAGATAATTCCGCCTAAGCCGAGACTGGACAATAAGGGAGCTTATTTATGTCCTTACACGCAGGATGGAGTCATGGCAGAATGGGTTGATAAAGCAATCAATGCTAAGATTGGCGCAACGGTCGGCAAACATACCGGTGCCTACGCGGGACAGCAACTATTAGAAAATGTCCCTTTTATAGGAGGTCTTGTAGGACAACATGCCGGAGAGGCTATCGGTCGCAAAATTGCTATTGAGTGTTCAGGAGGCTGGGAGTACATACAGGAAACGAGCGATGTGTCTTTCGATACCCTTGAGGATTTATCGATTTACCTGTACGCGGTATACTCTTCAAACGAACATTTCAAGGATGCACTCGAAGCTACCATGGAGATATATCCGGAGATGAAAACAAAATATTATCCGGCGATTACACATGCTCCTAAAAAAGAGGCCCCTGAAAAAGATGGTCAGTAGAAACTGATTTGTAATAGCTTTGCATTGAAAAGAGTAATTGCCAAAGGCTTAAAGGGCCAACACGCGGGGATTGAATGGGTAAATTGATTGACCGGGGGCGCAATATAAAACGAACATATTGCTCACAACAGCTCACTATCTACGATTCCTTGCCGGGAAACCCCACCCTGTGAGCGGGAAGCTTCACTTTTGACACCTGAAATTTTCGGATTCGGACGACAATTGTTTTGCAATAATCTTTCAGAAATAGATTAAACGGGGGGACTATGACTATTGCAATATTAAGAATGATGAAAATATGTATTTTGCTTTGTTTGTGTCTCTTATATGTGAGTGGTTGTGCTACGGTTCCAAAAGATGCGGCCGGTTCTCAGGCACACTATGTGGACCCCGGTCAGAAAAGCGAGGTCTACGGTGTGGGTATTGATTCTCAGGACATTATCAGTATAACCGATGAAATGATACGTGATATGCTTTCGAATCCTTTCTGGTCTGATTCCGAAACTCTCCCTAAGGTTATAATAGACTCTAAATATTTCAAAAATGAAAGTTCGACAAGAATCAACAAGAAAATGATTACTGATCGATTGAGGGTAGAGCTGAATAAGACTGCCCGTGGAAAGATGATTTTCATCGGACGGGAATATCTTAACATGATTTTGAAAGAGGCGGAGTTGAAGCAGTTGGGACTTATGGGGCAAGATAAAGCGATGGACGAAATCAGGATTTATGAAGCTGATTATCGTCTGGGGGGTCGTATTTCAACACGTGATGCGATTAATCCAAAGACGGGTGCATTTTCCCGTTACCATCAGCTCCTTTTCGATATGATTGACTTGAAAACCGGTGCAATCGTATGGAGTAACGGATATAATTTCAAAAAAACCGCTCAGGAAGATATAATCTACCGATAATTCCGGCGGTTCAAAAGGCTATAGGCGGTATCATGAAAAGGTTTTTTTATGTTTGCATTATTCTATGCGCAGTGTTTGCAATTCTAATAGGTTGCGCAGGCAGGCAGAAATTTGAGAAGGCCGAAATACCCGAAAATCGCATGAGAGCATTTCTTGCGGATAAACCCGAAGAGCTGAAACCGGGCTTTCGTGCAATGCTGGAAGACGGGCAAAGGAATTACGTTTTAAACAATATACAGGTCGGTGTTTCAGCGTTGAAACTGGGACATACTGAAATTGCTGAAAAATGCTTTGACGAGGCGTTGAAACATATTGAAGCGGTATTTGCGGATAATGAAAAGGCGAGAAAGGCCCGCAGTTTATGGTATGAGGAAGGCATGAAGGATTTCAAGGGCGAGCCGTATGAGAGAGCCATGTCCTATTATTACAGGGGACTCCTTTATATGCTGGAGGAGGACTACGAAAATGCCCGGGCATGCTTTAAGGCCGGCATTATTCAGGATGCCTTTGCCGAGGAAAATCAAAATCGATGTGATTTTGCCCTGCTGTTATTTCTTGAAGCCTTCTGTTCCCTGAAGCTCGGCGATCAGGAATTAGCTAAAGCGGCATTGGAGGAAATGAAAAAGCTGCGACCGGATCTTGCGCATCCTGATACTGAATCGAATGTTCTGATCCTTGTCGAAACAGGAGCATCACCACGAAAACTTGCCGATGGACTGGGTCATGCGGAACTAAAATTTTTCAGAGGGCGAAACATTGTGGAAAAACAGGTTGTATTATATGTAGGTGATTCAAAAATAATGTCCTACCCGATAGAAGATGTAGCCTGGCAGGCAATGACCCGTGGTGGCAGGCCTGTAGATAAGATAATTAAGGGTCAGGTTGCTTTTCGTAAAACGCACGAAAAGATAGGATCAACACTTACCGATATTTCATCGAATTTGCTGTTGGCTAATCCGGTCATGTCCAATTCTGATACTATGGGAGCAATAGGCACTGCTTTGGGAATTTTTGGCGTTGCAGAAATGGCCATGGCGTCTCGAACACGTACCCATGCCGATACACGCTACTGGAACAACCTTCCAGATACGGTACACATATCACACATGGATCTCAAGAAGGATACATACAAATTAAAAATTCATTACCAAGATGAGACTGGCGCAGTGGTATCGGAAGATCAGCATAAAACAACCCTTGTCATTGATGACAAGGAAGACTTGATTCTTATCTGGAAGCGACCGGATGGAAATTTTGTTATAAAATGAGAATTTTATACGACCAAGCCCCCGTGGTTCAATCACCTCATAGTGTAATAATGCTAAGAGGTCGTTGACTGAAAGGGCATCAGCCCGTCACCTATAAAAACACTTCATAACTTTCAGATTCATAGCTTACAGATTTATAACCAATCATCTTTTGAATATGGAATGAGAGGAAACGACTTCCATAATTTTCAACAAATTTACGAAGTCCACACCTCGCTTTTCGAAACTTTTCACTTTGAAGATTTTTTACCACATTCTCAATCTCTTGAGTTCGGCCTTCACAGATAATCTGTGGTCCTTCCCCTATAAGAACCTCCCACTCACCGGCCACGGTAATACCCAGTTCTTCCATGGTCGGATAGAATTCTTCGCTGACATAACGTTCGTAATCCGTTTTTGTGTTATTCACGATATCCCACGTTTGAGTGAATTTAACAGTATCTTTTTTAACATCTCTTGAATATGAATCTTTCCTTCCAGTGGGGACAAGGACCTTGGTTTTATAGTTCTTTACATAATTGAGCAAGTTCTCATTCAGTTTTTTATATTTTGGATCCTTCAAAGCCTTTTCTATTATATCCAAATCACCGCTTACGCCCTCAAATATAATTTCAGCATAGGCACCAACCAGAACTGACCACCCGGCTACAGTATGAATTCCCAATTTATTTATTCCCGGAATAAAGTCTTTCACAATAAAATTTCGATATTCTTGGTTACTTTCGGGAATAATGGTCCAATACTGATTAAATTTTACAAACATTACTTAGTCCTCCTTCTACTTGACTTAAAAGATCACTATTTTAATATTAAAATTGCACATAAAAGAAACATAAATGCAATAAGTTTTTCTTTATGCACAGGTTATTAATTCTCCGCCAAGGAAATTAGATCAATGTAATCGAATTATCAATAGTAAAAATGCATTGTCAATAACATTTCAAAATGACCGGTTTGATAATTGTTTAATTGAAAAATATTTATATGATTTAATAACTACTTGTAATTTTACGGAATCGGTGTGATAATAAAAATTATTAGTTGTTATACTTCTACAGTTAAAAGTGAGGGTCTCGGAAAAGCAAGTCTGCGGATAGAGGGAAGTCAGGAATGGAAAATGTGATCACACAGATCTTGGAGATCGAAAAGCAGTGTGCTGAGGAGGTTGAAAAGGCCGAGCGGGGGTACAGGAAGAAGATCGAGGTGTACAAGAACACCATTGAAGAAAAAAAGGCAAGAGAATTCGCCCTGATTATCACCGAAGGCAATGAAAGACTGGCGCAGGCGCTTGAGCAAGCGCAAAAGCAAACAGAGGCCGAATTGTTAGCTTCAACCGAGGATAATGAAAAGCTTTATCAGTATCCAGCGCTCAATGAGGAAATAAAGGAAAAGATCATCTCCATCCTTCTTGCGATTTGAGGGACCATGAGATACTACACAGATAAAGACAATCTCCATGTTAGGATATATGCCATGAGAGGCCGTCTCCTCTCGCTCAAGGATTATGACTCAATTGTCAGGAATCGAGAGGCTTTTTTCGACAGACTCTCTGACACACACGATCCTGTCGAGGCCAAGGAGATGGTTTTCAGGGAGCAGCTCGCCATGGTCGTCCATCTTGCCGAGGCAACCAGGAAATATAGCTCACTTTTCATTGCCTTCCTTCGCCAGTACGAGGTAAGCAACGCGAAGCTCCTTCTGGCAAAGACCTTCGGCAGACAGAGCCTGGACCAGTGGTACGATATCAGACCATACGCCATCCTTGACAGAAGCCTGCTCCAGCAAGAACTTTCGCTGGATGACATAAGGACAATCATGGCCGGCACATACCTGGAAGACGTGTACGAGGATATCTCAAGCTATGAATGCCTTGAAAACCAGGTGGACATCAGCGCCGCCAGGAACCTGTATACATCTTCAGCCCAATTCCTTCCCGAATCGCGAAAGGTCTTCCTGGACTTTATGCTCAGAAGGATCGCCGTCATTACGATGATCTGGCACTGGAGACTCAAGCAGAACTACCACTGGAGCGACGAAAGGATAAGACTCTACCTTGAGACGTTCCATAACCTCAACCTCTTCGGTGGACATGCATGGCCACAGGTAAGGATAGTAGAAGAGGTATTGAACAGGCGTCTTGAACAATTGAGGAAGAGTGGCACACAGGCGCCATCCGCAGAAGATATAGAGTACCATCTCGAACAGTATTTTTATAATTGGGTTTCATCCATGTTTCATAAGGATTTTCATTCCGTATACTGCGTGGTTGCTTACCTTTGGCTGCTCTACTATCAGGTGAGGAACCTGTTCCGCATCATCGAGGGTATGAGTTTTGGTTTACCCCCCGGAGAGATACTCAAAAGGATCATAAGTGAAGTGTGATGGTTAAGTTATTTGTAAAATCGGATATCAGGAAAATCAGCATAGCCCTTGAGAAGGTATTCTACCATGAGGTCTACCTCGAGCTGGGAAAGGCAGGGTTTATCCATCTCTCCCGTTCGAAAGACAGTGCAGGCGATGATATCATGATGGATGCAGGGCTTAAAGATGAAGAGGCAAAGAGTAGGGAGATTATCTCGGGGCTGGAATATGTGATGAATACCCTGAATATCCAGCCCGGGGAGGTTAGCGTACATGATATAATGCGCGATACAAGTCAGGATGAGGCGTTCGTCTCCCGTATGAAAAGCACAATCGAACGTACACAGAAGCTTTGCTCGAGAATTAATGAATCATTAGGAGTTATATCAGAGCGTTTATCATATCTGGAAGTATTGAATCGGATGGGCATTGATCCCGGGGCAATCAAAACGGCTCGACTGGTAAAAATGGTCTTCGGGATTGTGAAAAACACCGATTGGGAAGCCCCGGTTCAAGAGAACTTCGTGGTGGCGAAAACGGGTAACTATGTGTTCGGTACTTCTCTTCCCGAAGATATTTCTACGATGCTCCAATTCCTCAAGGGATATGGTTACACGGACAAGTCGGATGATATACGCGAGGCTTCCTTTGAAGACCTCATACACCGTCAGGACATATTAAGACGCAGGCTTGAGGTCCTTGATGGACATTTCAATAATCTGAGGGATAAAGAGGGACACGCTCTGATGAAGTTGCATAGCACATATGTGGGATACGAGGAGATCCTCAAAGCCTTGAGAATGTCACTATTCTCATCCAGGTCCTTGTTCATAACAGGATGGATGAATATAACAGACAAGCAGAGGCTTTTCAGTATCCTTCAAGGAATTTGCGGCGATAAATTCATCGCTATCGTATCCGAGCAGAGGGATGCTGATGCACCTGTCCGCTTGAGAAACATCAGGTTCTTCAAACCATTCGAACTCCTCGTTAAGATAATGGGAATGCCATCCAACAGTGAAATAGACCCCACCCCGCTTACAGCTATCACCTTTGTTCTCATGTTCGGCCTTATGTTCGGTGACCTCGGTCAGGGGCTCGTCCTCGCACTGGGCGGCATTATTCTTAAGCGAATCGCCAAAAAGAAGGGGAAACCCTCAGAAGGCCTCGGGCAGGCCGGAGGGATACTGATCGTATGCGGCTTTTCTGCCGCCATCTGCGGCTTGCTCTATGGCAGCATTTTCTCGAGCGAGCATATCATACCCGCCCTCTGGATCCATCCCATGGAGCACATCATGAATCTGTTTTATATAACCATACTGATGGGGGCTATATTCATCATGGTGGGTCTTTGCGTCAACATTATAAACAGCCTCATGAACTCGGATTATACCGGAGCCCTCCTTGGGAAGAGGAGTCTGGCTGTACTAATTCTCTATGCTGCAATCGTGCTTATTGCCGTGAGGTACACAAGAACCGGTCAGGGACCTGCGCCATGGGAAGTCGGTGGATTCATCGTCCTGCCCCTTTTCCTCTTTTCCTTGCGGGGCGTGCTTGGGCCCGCCCTTTTCAAGGAGCACAAACCGCACAGCATATCCGAATACGTGATCGAGACGCTCATGGAAATACTGGAGATAGGGCTAAGCATGCTTGCAAATACCATCTCATTCATCAGGGTGGGGGCTTTCGCGCTCTCGCATGCGGGATTGAGTATTGTGACATACACACTGGCAGGCATGTTCGATCCCTCAATGAAATCTGTGGGTGCACTTACCATCATCATTGTAGGAAACATCTTTATCATTGGCTTTGAGGGGTTTGTCTGTGGTATCCAATCTATGAGGCTTGAGTACTACGAGTTTTTCAGTAAGTTTTTCAAGGGGGACGGTGTGGCCTTCACCCCCTTCATACTAAAGTTAAAAACGTCGGAGGTGTAGGATGGCCAAGAATAACCTGTTTGTGTTTTTTATGAGTAGTTCTCTCTGCTTTGCAGTTCTGTTGCTTTTCCCGGATGTGATGTTTGCGGCCGCATCAGATGTGGCCCAGGCATATACGGGAAAGGAGTGGAGGGGTTTAGCATACCTGTCCGCGGCATTAGCCGTCGGGTTGGCCTGTCTTGGGAGTGCCTTCGCCGTGGCCCGGATAGGTTCCGCGGGTCTGGGTGCCATCAGCGAGAAGCCGGAGCTCACAGGAAGGGTCCTTGTTTTTCTCGGTCTGGCCGAAGGTATCGCCATATACGGCCTGATCATTGCGATTATGATCCTGAACAAGCTGTAACATGAAGAAAATCTACATTATCGGGGACATGCATACCGTAAGCGCTTTCCGCCTTTCAGGGGTGGAAGGGGTAATTTCTGGAACAGACAATGCGCCGGCAAGGCTGGAAGAGATCGTAAAAAAAGGGGATGCAGGTGTAGTGGTTATAACGAACGAGCTTGCCGAGGATATTCAGGAGAGGATAAAGGAGATAAACCTGGGCAGCTTAAGCCCGGTGGTCATTGAGATACCCGGTATCGACGACACGAAGGGTCTCCGCCGGTCGGTCGTGGGCTACATAGCCGAGGCGCTCGGCATCACCCTGTGATCAGAGGAACGGTTTGTGATGGATAAAACGCCATTGGAAAGCTCTATCAGGGAAGAATCCGAACGCGCGATACGCGCCATCAAGGAGATGGAGGTCTCAGGGATCAAGAAGCTGGATGAGGCTTGTGCCGCGGAGACGGAAAACTTCAGGAAAAAATCCGAGGCTGAAATAGATGCAAGGATCGAGCAGGAGCTGTCCAGGCTGGAGAACAGGGACATCCTTGAGCGCAAGAAGCTCAAGCTCCACACCATCGAGGACTTCATTAACCATATCGTAGACGAGGCAGTGAAGGGAATGAGGAATGATCAGCGATACAAAAAATTCCTCTCAGATACGGTATGCGATGCCGTAGGCCAGATACAGACCAGAGCAGAAATTCACCTGAAGAAAGAGGATATTGTCTTTAAAAAGGAAATTATGGATTCCCTAAAGGCAGCCGGCAGGAACCGGGATATCGGCATAAAGGAAGACAGCACGATAACGTGGGGTGGATGTATCGTCCATGACGAGCAGGGAGACCGCATATTCAACAATACCATCGAGAGAATTTATTTTAGAAAATCCCCTGCTATCCGCCAGGAGATCGTGCGGATACTGAAGGAAAAGAGTGTTGCCTTTTAGGTGATAAAGGATTGGATATGAACGGCATGTTGACCGGAAAGGTGATAGCGGTAAATGGCCCAATCATCAGGGCGTTCGGCCTCAACGGGATACGGATGTTCGACATCGCCGAGGTGGGACCTGACAGGCTCATAGGCGAGGTTATACGGCTCATTGAGGATGTGGCCGTCATACAGGTATACGAGGATAATACGGGACTGAAGCCAGGCGATGAGGTGATCTCTTACCGCAGGCCGCTTTCCGTCCTTCTGGGGCCGGGACTTATTGCAAACATATACGACGGTATACAGCGCCCCTTAGTGGGCATTTCCGAGGCATGCGGGAGTTACATAAGGAAGGGGATAAAACTGTCCCCGCTTGATGTGACCAGGAAATGGAAATTCGACCCGCTGGTAAAGGCCGGGGGTGAGGTGAAGGAAGGGGATATCCTTGGAGAGATCCAGGAGAGCCCGCTCGTCATGCACAGGGTACTCATACCCCCCCGGGTCTCCGGCATATTGACCGCCATCGCTGATACCGGAGAGTACACAATCGAAGACGAAATATACACTGTCGATACCGGCACCGGCACGTACCAGGGGAAGCTTGCCGAGTATTGGCCGGTAAGGAGGGCGAGGCCGAGCAGAATCAAGAAGAAACCCTTTATACCCCTTGTGACGGGTCAGAGGATAATAGACACATTCTTTCCGATAGCACGGGGCGGCACGGCCGCCATCCCCGGGGGGTTCGGCACGGGCAAAACCATGACCCAGCACGCCCTGGCTAAGTGGTGCAATGCGGACATCATCGTGTACATAGGCTGCGGTGAGCGTGGCAACGAAATGACAGATGTCCTTACAGATTTCCCGAAGCTCATAGATGAGAGGAACGGCCGGCCTCTTATGGAACGAACGATCATGATCGCGAACACATCGAACATGCCGGTTCCCGCCAGAGAGGCGAGCATTTATACAGGGGTGACCATCGCGGAGTACTACCGCGACATGGGATACAGCGTGGCGGTAATGGCTGACTCCACATCGAGATGGGCCGAGGCCCTCAGGGAGCTGTCCAGCAGGCTTGGGGACATGCCTGCTGAGGAGGGTTTTCCGTCCTACCTGGCTACCAGGCTTGCCGAGTTCTACGAGAGGGCAGGCCTTGTTGAAACACTGTCGGGCAGCGACGGCGACATCACCATCATCGGTGCGGTATCCCCTCCGGGCGGCGACTTCTCAGAACCCGTTACCCAGCACACAACACGGTTCGTGAGGTGCTTCTGGGCACTGGACAAGGTTTTAGCCGACGCCAGGCATTATCCTTCCATAAGCTGGACAGACAGTTACACAGAATACCTCCATGATATAGAGGGCTGGTGGAAAAATCTGGACAGTCAATGGCTCTCGGTGAGAAATGAGGCCATGAACATCCTGCTTGAGGATGACAGGCTTCAGCAGGTGGTAAAGCTCGTCGGAACCGACGCTCTGCCGTCGTCGCAGCAGTTTATCCTTTTTATCGCCGAGATGATCAAGAACGCATTTCTCCAGCAAAACTCATTCGATCCAATTGACAAGTACTGCGATCCCGAAAAGCAGCTCAAGCTCCTGAAGACTATTCTGGATCTTTATAAAAAGGGTACGGAACTTGTGCAAGCCGGCATTTCTGTCAAGGATATCGCGGCGCTGGACGTGGTCTCGGAAATGGTAAGGCTCAAATCCGAAGTTCCCAACAAGGAAACCGAAAGGATCGAAGAGTATGGGAAGAGGCTTGCTCTTGGACTCGATTCGCTTAAAGAGTCAATAATAGGAGAATGAACATGCCGGCCGAGATTGACTACACTAACCTTTCCGGTATCTCCGGCCCACTGATCTTCGTTGAGGGGGTCAAGGGCGTTGGCTACGGCGAGATCGTGGAAATTCGGGATGACTCAGGCGAGATACGCATAGGGCAGACCCTTGAGGTGGACGAACAGCGGGCCGTGGTTCAGGTCTTTGAGGGCACGAGCGGACTTTCCGTGAAGGGGATGAGGATTACCTTCGTGGGGAAGTCGCTTGAGATCCCGGTTGATCGCGATATGCTCGGAAGGGTCTTCGATGGTCTGGGAAGGCCCATCGATGGAGCTCCCCAGGTAATCACGGACAAAATGATGAACGTTAATGGCCTGCCGGTCAACCCCTGGAGCAGGGAATATCCGAGGGACTTTATACAGACCGGGATATCCGCCATAGACGGGATGAATACCCTTATCCGCGGTCAGAAGCTTCCGATATTCTCGGGCAGCGGCATGCCCCACAACCTGATTGCCGCCCAGATAGCCCGCCAGGCCAGGATCCTGACCGCGGAGGAAGAATTTACTGTCATATTTGCCGCCATGGGCGTGAAATTCGACGTGGCCAAGTTCTTCATCACCTCCCTCGAGGAGTCGGGTGTTCTCACGCACTCTGCCATATTCCTAAGCCTTGCCGACGCCCCTTCGATCGAGCGTCTCATCACCCCGAGGGTGGCGCTGACCCTGGCCGAGCACCTCGCATTCGACGAGGGCATGCATGTACTTGTGATACTGACCGACATGACGAACTACTGCGAGTCCCTCAGGGAGCTTTCGAGTTCGAGGGGCGAGATTCCCTCCCGGAAGGGCTATCCCGGTTACCTCTACAGCGACCTCGCATCCATACACGAACGTGCCGGCAGACTGAAGGATCACAAGGGTTCAATTACCCAGGTACCCATACTTACCATGCCGAGCGACGATATTTCCCACCCCGTCCCGGACCTGACCGGCTACATCACCGAGGGGCAGATAGTACTGGAGAGAGAGCTCTTTAACAAGGGGATATACCCGCCCATTGCGGGTCTGCCCTCGCTCTCAAGGCTGATGAAGGACGGCATTGGAGAAGGCCGGACACGCCACGACCATGCCCAGGTTGCGGCCCAGCTCTTCGCCTCATATGCAAAGGTCAAGCGCATACGGTCCCTTGCATCCATCGTGGGAGAGGAGGAGCTCTCAGAACTCGATAAGATATATCTGAATTTCGGGACCGCGTTCGAGGAGCAGTTCCTTCGCCAGGGCGATGAGGAAAACAGGTCGATCGAGCAGACACTGGACATCGGCTGGCAGATGCTCTCCTTGCTTCCGAGTGATGAGCTGTACCGCATACGCAGGGAAGACATACAGAGGTACTATATATCAGAAGGTAAATGAGGGCGTAGAATGCCAAAAATAGAGCTTCCCCCCACAAAATCATCGCTTAGAAAGCTCAAGGAAGACCTTGCGTTCGCATACGAAGGCTACGATCTCCTCAACCAGAAGAGAGAGCTTCTGGCCATTGAGATCGTCAGGCGTATTGGCGAGATTAGGAGATTGGAAGCCGAGTTTTCGGATGTTTTAGATGAGCTCTACGCGGCTTACCGGATAGCGGCCATCGACATGGGATCCGAGGCCATAACCTTAAAAAGCAGCTCCGAGAGGAGGGGCTATTTCTTCCACATGGCATTTACTAAATTCATGGGGTTGAAGCTTCCGAAGATCAGACTTACATTCAAGAAATCCTTGCTAACTATCACTTTAACAGGGACAACAGCCACCTATGACACGGCGAAGGAGCGCTTGAGAAAGACGCTTCAAGTACTCGCCGAATATGCGGTTATCACCAAAGCGATCATCATGCTCTCAAGGGAGCTGAAAAAGGTACAGCGACGAGTGAACGCCCTTGAGAAGATATTCATCCCCCAGCATGAAGAGGCTAAGAAGTACATCTCAGATAGAATCGAGGAAATGGAGAGAGAAGAAATTTTTGTGAAGAAACTCATACGACAGCGCGCATCAAAGGAAAAAGGTACTACCTAAGCGCTTGATAGCAACAAAAAAAAACGTAACCTATGGATACTTTCCATTTGGAATTTACAGAAGTAATTTACTCAATTTTCCAAACGGTTGCCGTAGGGGTATCTTTAAGAATTACCCCCTTCTCAGCAAGAGTATTCCTGATTTTATCCGAACTTTCCCAATCTTTTGCCGCCCTGGCTCCCATTCTTTCTTCAATCGCGCGCTCAATATCTTCCACATCCAACCCACGTTTTTGAGCTTCTCTGTTTCTGTCCTTCTGGAAGTATTCGTCAGGATCTTCAAGAAACAATCCCAATACCCTGCCCACTTCCTTGATATGCCTTTGAGCGACATCCAGCACAAAGAGCTTCTTTTCCGTCATGGCAATCTCTTTTTCAGCCAGATAACTGTTGATCACCCTAACCGTGTCAAATATGTAGCCAATGGCCATAGCGGTATTTAAATCATCATCCATCGCCTCGGTAAATCTGCCGGGAAGAGCATCAACGTAGTCGAATACTTCTTTGTCTTTTCCGGGAAGGTTTATCCCTGAAACCTTCGAAAAATCTACACCACTCGCAAGGACATCTCCGATATTTTTCAGGGTCGCATAGAACCTCTCCATCCCCGTTCTCGCCTCAGCAAGTGAGTCACCGGAAAAGTCCACGGGGCTTCTGTAGTGGCTCTGGAGCATAAAAAGTCTCAACACCTCTGGATGGTAATTTTTGAGTATCTCTTTTATTGTAAAAAAATTGCCGAGAGATTTGGACATTTTTTCACTGTCAACCCTGACAAAACCATTATGTATCCAGTACTGTGCAAAGGTCTTGCCGGTCGCACCTTCCGACTGGGCAATCTCATTTTCATGATGAGGGAAAATCAGATCCTTCCCGCCACCATGTATGTCAAATGTCTCCCCTAAAAACCTCTGACTCATCACCGAGCACTCTATATGCCACCCGGGCCTGCCCCTGCCCCAGGGACTATCCCACCAGGGTTCTCCCTCCTTGCTCGCCTTCCAGAGAACAAAATCGAGGGGATTCTTTTTCTTCTCATCCACCTCAACCCTCGATCCTGCTACCATGTCTTTGAGATTTCTTCCGGAAAGCTTCCCGTACCCATCAAATTTTTCAACAGAGAAATAGACATCTCCCTCATTCACATAGGCCAATTTTTTCTCCAGAAGGACGGTTATATGTCTGATCATCCCTTTGATATTTTCCGTAGCCTTGGGAGCCACTGTGGGTCTTGCCACACCAAGCGCATCCATGTCTTCATTATGTTCTTTGATATATCTCTCGGATATCTCTGAAATATTTTTTCCCTCAGCAGCCGCCTTCTCTATAATCTTATCATCCACATCGGTAAAATTCTTCACGTAGGTCACAGTGTAATCCCTGTACTTCAGATACCTGGTAATAAAATCGAAAACTACTGCCGAACGGGCATGACCGATATGACAAATATCATAGGCCGTGATACCACACACATAAATTCCAACCTCTTTTTTCTTAATCGGTTTGAATTCTTCTTTCTGTCCCGTCAATGCATTGTAAAATCTTAAAGTCATTTTAACCTTCAAACTATGGAAACAGCGAAATCAATTTTAAGCCGGAGTCTTCACTCAAGCCATACATCAGATTCATGTTTTGTAAGGCCTGACCGGCAGCACCCTTTATAAGATTGTCAATCGCGGATACTATTATAATCCTTCCCGTCTGATCGTCAACAGTTAGCCCGATATCACAGTAATTAGAACCCCTGACCGATGAAACAGTGGGGAATGTACCAGCCTTATAAATCCTGACAAACGCTTCACCATCGTAAAACTTTTTATAAAGATCTATCAGGTCAGATACGGATACGCTCTCCTTTAGCCCCGCATATATCGTATTAAGTATCCCCCTGTTCACCGGTAGCAGATGCGGTACAAAGGAAATCTTAACATCCGTCTCGGCAAGGAAGCCGAGCTCCTGCTCCATCTCCGGCATGTGACGATGCTGGCCGATCTTATAGGCCTTAAATCCCTCATTCACCTCACAGAAAAGTGAGCCAATCTGCGGTTCGCGACCCGCACCACTAACCCCCGACTTCGAGTCAACAATAATCGAGGTAATATCAATCCATCCTTCCTTCAACACCGGGGCCAGACCAAGAATAACCCCGGTTGGATAGCAACCTGGATTTGCAATAAGCTGTCCGGTCTTAATACTATCCCTGTACAATTCCGGAAGGCCGTAAACCGCCTCTTTTATCAAATCCGGTGCCGTATGTTTCTGGTACCACTGCTCATACACTGCAATATCACGCAGGCGAAAATCAGCACTCAGATCAATAACCTTTTTCCCCGCTTTCAAAAAGAGAGGAACAGACTCCATCGCCAGACCGTGAGGAAGCGCCAAAAAGACAACATCAGAAAGCTCAGCAACATCATAAGGGGATGCATCGATGAATTCCATGTCGGTCAACCCTTGAAAAGCCGGAAACACATCGGAAACCTGAGTACCCTTAAGTTTTCTTGACGTCAGGGCAACAACTTCCACTTCAGGATGCCGAAATAGAAGTCTTAGAAGTTCCTGACCTGTGTAGCCACTTGCTCCGTATATGCTAACTTTTAACATGACAAGTCCTCAATAATTCACAGGAATCAGCAGTCGGATATTCTCTCCAGAAAATTACAGCCAATCTTTACGGGCACCACCCATTTTCGAATGAAATACCTTACCGACATTACCGGTTTTTTCTGGATACTGATAGCCGAACACCACAAACTGTTACAATATTTCCTTATATACAAAAAAGGGAGGCCATAGCCCCCCTCCTCACCAATATTATCTTTTGGAAAACTGAAATCTTTTCCTCGCCCCGGGTTGCCCGTACTTCTTCCGCTCCTTTATACGAGAATCTCTTGTCAGGAATCCCGCCTGTTTTAGAACCGGCCTTAGTGCGGCATCGTACTCCAGAAGTGCTTTAGAAATGCCATGTTTAATTGCACCGGCCTGTCCCGAAATACCTCCACCTCGAACATTGATATAAAAATCAAACTTGCTCATCTGTCCGGTAACCTCAAGGGGTTGCTTAATCAGCATCTTGAAGATGTCTCCGGTAAAATATTCATCAAAATCCCTCTTGTTTACAACAAGAGTGCCACTTCCCTCTTTCATCCACACCCTTGCTATAGCGGTTTTTCTCTTTCCTGTCGCATAATAACGTTTCTCTGCCATATTTATCTCCCACAAATAATTAATACATAAGCAACCAGCACTTTTAATTCAAAGTGATATTTGTGCCTGTTTCTTTGCTTTATACTAAAAGCTGATTGTTAACAGCTGTTTTACTATCACAATTCCAGTAACCTGGGGGTTTGAGCTTCATGGGGATGTTCGCTGGTAGAATATATCTTCAGCTTTTTAAGCATTTGTCTGCCCAAAGAGTTTTTTGGAAGCATGCCCTTTACCGCCGTGCGCAATAGTCTTTCCGGCTTTTCCTTCAACAACTTTCCGGCAGTAACAGATTTTATTCCTCCCGGATAACCGGAGTGATGATAATATATTTTATCAGTCAATTTCTTGCCGGTAAGAGAAACTTTCCCGGCATTTATAACTACTATAAAATCTCCCGTATCAACATGTGGCGTGTAAACAGGTTTATGCTTGCCCCTCAAACGCTTCGCTATTTCACTTGCAAGCCTTCCAAGTATTTTCCCCTCGGCATCAATCAGATACCAGTCTTTTACAATATCTTCTTTTTTAGCACTATATGTCTTCATAAAACCACCCAAATTCTGAAAATTTAAAAAGGAAAGATACGCAATTTAAACACGTTTGTCAAGTTAAAAACCTAAAAAATATTATTGCATCCTAGTATGCCTGTCTGGCACCCCTGCTTATACTACGTATGCCTTCAGGTCTAGCTGTCACTCTTCCGACCTTCCCCAGCCCGTAAAGGGAGAAAACTACCATCCATACCCTGTCATTATCAGCGTCAGAATAGGTGGCCATAAGGCTCCAGCATTGCTTGCTATAATCCAAGCCGTATGTCATTTCGTGATCGATCTTATTCAGCTCGTCCCTTCGGAGAATATATATAAGATCAAGGGAATCGGTAATCTTTGCATTCAGTGAAAGATTTATCTCTTCTATAGACGTCTGCGTATATCTATATCCGATAGTGGCAGAATCACCACGCCAGTCACTTAATGTAAGATCATAGTTTGTTTTTTCCCAATGGCCCGAGTTAACGTTGAAGCTGGTATCCGCATCAAAGGCAAGATATTGAAAAGGGTCAAACTTGAGTTCCATATTCGCATTGCCGAATGGCCTTTTCTCGTTCCCATAATTTTCTGCTCGATGCTTTATTCCTTCTCTTATATCATATGTCTGACTCAGCTTGACGAGTAGAAATTCCCTGTAACTTATACCCCCGCCTTTACTTTTACTTTTATCTTTACTTTTGTCTCCACTCTTGTCTGTATTTTTCAACCTGGCCATGAAACTATTGGTCAGTGAATAGGTTAGACTGTTTGTTTCACTTATCGTCGCTACGAAATTCGGCAGGTCGTTCTGATATATATATGGAACGTAAGTGTAGGTCAACTCAGGTTTAATTCCGTGCCGTATCTTATCAACAGTTTCACCACCTATATCAAATATTCTGTGAACTTCCGTGGAAAGCGACGCCCCCACATTATATATCTCCCTACCTCCATGTTCCTCTTTATTTGCCCCCTCAAGCTCACTGGCATCCCAGAAGGTTTCTCTCAACCCTATCGACGGGGTAAAATCAAGATAGGCGCCAAAGTTGAACGGTAAAGAAAACGTGGGGTGAGCATCGTAAAGTTGTCCGTGGTCGCCGGTGGTCCTCTGATAACTATTAAACGAAGAATCCAGCGCAAAGTTGAGTGGAGTGTCCAGGATAGGCTGATTAACACCGGTAAAGGTTATTTCAGGATATTTTTGCAGTGTTGAATTGTTGTCATAGCTCGCAAAATTATCAGTGTACTGAACAAGGGCGGTAAGATTAAACAAGCTCCAATCCTTAACAAGACGAGCAGTCGAGTCCAGCGAAGCGAGGGATTCATCACCCAGAAAAGAAACCTTACCAAGCTTGCGTTCCCCTCCCTCTGTGTAATTGTCCAGATAGTAGTTATAATCGGAGAAATCTCTGAAATACCAATTATCGGAAACTTTTTTTATGTCTGTTCTCAAATAAAAACCTGGGCTGAAAGTGGTCTCATGGTTCAGGTAATACGACCACCTTTCCTGTTTTTCCTTCCAGTCCCGGCTTAAACCGCCGTTATCGGGCATGGTCCCCGTCTTTTGATCCTTGATATAGTCGGCATAAAAGGTACCGGATGAATCCTTGCTGATAAAGTACCTGAATTCAACCCCTTCTTTTAATCCATTTTTATCCATGTAACGTTGATAAAATGTAGCATCTGCACTCTTTGAAATCGCCCAGTAGAGTGGAAGTTCTACGTCCCAGCCATGTTTATCCGAATTTGAAATACGGGGTGGAAGGAAACCCGATTGCCGCGTTGTCTTCGCTGGAAATATCATATACGGCGTATACAAGAAGGGAAAGTTTTTTACCTGAAAGGTGCCATGTTTCACCTTACCGTAACCATCAATGGTCACATCAAGCTCTCTTCCTGTGAATCTCCAGGCCGGCCAATCTCCGTCACAGGTGGTTGCCGTAGCATCTTTAAGATGATATGTGGCTTCCCCCTTCTTCTCAATCTCTTTCCCGTTTATATAGAAATGGTTCTTTGCAAAGAACAGCTTCCCCTCGTAGACAATACCCGTTTTTGAAGTAATATTAAATTTAACCTTGTCTCCCTCAAGTATATCATCATCACTTTTGATATAAACATTCCCGTAAGCATCGGCATCACCTGTCGTCTTATTCAAATCCACATAATCAGCCTTGAGGAAACCACCGGTAAATGTAATTACAACGTTTCCTTTCGCATTATATGTATCAGTATCCCTGTCATAGGCGAGACTATCAGCCTCTATATTAATCGGCCCTTTTTGTATGTCCCCTTCAGAAGCAAGGGTAAAATCAACCTGAAAGAAAAAAATCAGGAGAGAAATCATTGTTAAATAAAAAAGATTTTTCCTCACCTTATAAAAACTTTGAATAACCATACCGAATATCATTCCCACCAACTTTCACGCTCAACCCAATATCAGGGGTCAGGTTTTTAATATTTGACAGTTCAGGAATTCCGGGAGATGAATACACCAACGCATGAAAAATGTCAAATATGAAGCTCCCCGCCCACAGGGCGGGGCTTCCCGGTAAGGAACATGTTTTTTTATATTGCGCCCCTTACCCCGCCTACAAGGCGGGGCTTGCTGGTGCGCTCCCGGTCAAGACCCCATACAGTGTTTTTTTATCTCTCCAACAAGAAAAAGTGAACCGGTCACGCAGATAAGATCATCTTTTTCGGCAAGGGCAAAAGCCCGCGAAAGCGCCCGGCCGGAATCTTCAATAATTTCTACACTATTAATATACCTCTTTGCAACGGGTAATATATCCATCAAATGCAAGCTTCTTTTATCTTTTGGCTCTGTGAGGATAAGTTTATCGGCAAGAGGGGCCAATTTTTTCAGCATCCTCCTGTAATCCTTGTCACCAAGTACACCGAACAGGAGAATTAACTTCCTATAGGAAAACTTATCCCTCAGCGCACGAAAAAGAGCAGATGCCCCCGCCGGATTGTGGGCACCATCCACAACCAGCATGGGAGAATTCCGAAGTACCTCTAATCTCCCTTCCCATCGTACATTTCTCAAACCACGCATTACTGCACTATCATCAACACCAAAACCTTTATCGGCTAGAAGCTCTATCGTTCCAAGAGCCACGGCGGCATTTTCTATCTGATGCCTTCCTATCAAGGGGCAAACAAGGTTTCGATAATCTTTTTTAATCCCTTTATAAGAGAAGGTGTTCAACTCTGGCGTATAAGCTTCTTCAAGCCGGAGAGTTTTCACTGCTCTAGCTTTCACGTCTTTCCCTAACCGGTACAGTCTTGCCTCTCGTTCGCTGCATATATTCTCCAACACCTTCAAGACGCGCTTCTCTTTCGCACCGGTAATGCATATACCTCCATTCTTGATAATTCCTCCCTTTTCCCAGGCAACTGCTCCCAAATTACTGCCAAGATACTTCACATGTTCCAAAGAGACATTGGATATCACGGACACTTCCGGTATCACAACATTTGTCGCATCAAGTCTTCCGCCCATTCCAACCTCTAAAACAGCCACATCCACAGAGTTTCTGAAAAAATGGAGAAAAGCCAGAGCTGTAATAAATTCAAAATAGGTTATATCCCCTTCAATCTCTCCACGCACCTTTTCAATCAGGTAGGAGAGTTCCTCCATCGTTATCATACAGTCGTTTATCTTTATACGCTCATTGACATTAATGAGATGAGGTGAAGTATAAAGGCCAACTTTTACTCCACCCTCCAGGAGAATAGAGGAAATCATCGCTGCGATTGAACCCTTACCATTTGTTCCGCTAACTAAAACTGTTTTGTATTTTTCCTGGGGATTATTTAATCGGTCAAGGAGTTGGGAGACAGGAACCAGACTCAAATGTATTCCCTTATCTCTCAATCCTGAAAGGTATTCAAGGGGATTTTGAGATGCCATTTATTTTCAGCTTTCAGCGTTCAGATAATCTTACAATCTCAGGGTTAAGTTATAGCACAAGTTTTTAGAAGGCATTAATTTGAAACACAAAGCTTAAAAGTTAGACCAAATGGTGTTTTGACCGGAGGAGTACCCCGTAAACCCCGTCCTGTGGGCGGGAGCTTCACTTGACACTGACCACTGGGAGCTGAATGTTTACCCAATTTTTATCACTTCTCCTTCGCTCAGGATGTGAATATCTTTGTTCTTTATCAAATCTATCTCTTTTCTGATGGTTTCTTCATACTGTGGTTTCATATGGTAAAGATAAATATCTGGTGTTATAGCGCCCAATTTCTTTAATTCACGACCGAGACTGGCAGGTATAAGATGACCGGTAATATCCGCAATATCCTCCATACTATTGGGAAGTGATACTTCAATAAATACGGCTTTCAAATTCTTGAGCTTCCGCATAACTTTCCAAACATCATCAGTCGGACCGGTATCTCCTATAAAGACAAATGAACCACTTTCAGATTCTATCACATACCCGATTGTCTCAACAGTATGATTGACTCTGACAGAAGTAATCGTAAGATTATTAAGCTGAAATCTTACACCCAATTGGATTATCTCAAATTTAAGAAGAGGTTTCTCCGGAGTTGGAATCGATGAAAAATCAGGCCATATAATGTTATTAAAAAGGTTTGCTCTCAGTGCATCAATAACTCCCTGTGTACTTAAGACTCTAATTGCCGGATATTCTTTTTTGCTATAATAAAGATTATCCGCCAGAAACATTATATCACAGACATGATCAAGATGAGTGTGAGTTACAAGAACATATTCTATCTTAATTTGTTCTTCCAATGACAACACAGAAGTTATTGTGCCGGCATCAAGTAAAATTTCTTCATTCAACAAAAAACACGCAGTGTTGTGGCCGGGGAACTTGGATCCGTAACAACCTAATACCCTTATATTCATATAATTATTCCTTTTCACGCTTTTTAGGATAAAAATAAGTCCCCATAAGCTCACTGCAGAGGCTCTTAGAAGCATTAAAGAGTGATTTTATTAAGTTTGCTCGCTATACATTTTTACAAAAATAACAACGTCAAAAGAAAAATCAAAACGCCGGCTCACAGTTCCAGGCAGCTACAAACACAAATAGCTCCCCAAGTCCACCGCCTTTGGCCTTTTGCTATGAACTCATAACCAAATTATTCTTCTGATATAACCTTAAATATCTCATCGCCAGGACGAACTCGCCCCGTTACCTTAATTCCGATATAATCACCGGTTACTGCCTTTTCAACTTTTTCGTTTTCTATTTCCATTGAGTCAATTTTACTTTCAAATTCTGTGGTATGACCTGTGAACTTAACCGTATCGCCTACTTTTAACTCTCCATCAGTAATCTTGACCGCTGCAACGCTTGGCTTAGCAAAAAACTTAACAACCTCTCCAATTTTTTCCTCTGCCATGACTGATCCTCCCTTACTCATCAGATACGTTAGGGTTCAAAAGATATAAGACAATATTCTCTAAAATGTATCGAGATATCGCAATATATCAACACATTATGCATTGACAATTTTTCATTATATTTCTTTTAAGAAAAATTTCAAGGGAAAACATAAAAGATACTGATAGATCAAATAAAAAGGCAAGGGATCACCCTTGCCTTTTTATTTTTGCACTTTTTTATTTTCTTATTTTTCCGCGGTTGAAACGTACTGTACCAACTACTTTGAGGGTCTCTTTTCTCCTTCTGAAATTAATTCAATAACAGACATAGGGGCATTGTCACCTGCTCTGTAACCTACCTTTACTATTCTCGAATAACCCCCATCCCTTTCACTGTACCGGGGTGACAGCTCTTCAAAAAGCTTTTTGACAACTGCCCGGTCCCTTATAAAAGACAGAACCTGCCTTCTTGCGTGGAGGCTGTCCTTTTTCCCTAAGGTAATTATCTTTTCGGCAATTTTTCTCAATTCTTTTGCCTTGGCATCGGTTGTAACGATCTTTTCATGCTTCATGAAGGAAGTTACAATATTTCTCAGCATCGCTTTTCTATGACTCGTGGTTCTACTAAGCTTCCTCCCAGCCTTTCTGTGACGCATTTAACATCTTCCTTTCTAATTAATGAATCTATCTACTATATCTCTTTAGCTTCTTCTTCATCATCTTTTACCGGCAGTGTAAAATCTACCTTCATACCGAGTCCAAGTCCCATCTCAGTAAGTATTTCCTTAATTTCACTCAGGGATTTCCTTCCAAAGTTCTTGGTTTTAAGCATTTCAGTCTCAGTCTTCTGAACAAGTTCTCCAATAAGCGTAATACCGGCATTTTTCAAACAGTTTGCAGATCTTACAGAAAGCTCCAATTCATCAACGCTCCTGTGCAAGTTATCATTGATTTTTTCCTTTTCCTCGATCTCTTTATGTTCTTCCTGCTCTTCCTCTTCCTCTTCAAAATTTATAAAAACATTGAGCTGTTCCTTTAATATTTTTGCAGAATAAGCTATGGCATCCTCTGGTAAAATACTCCCATCCGTCCATACCTCTATTATGAGCCTATCATAATCAGTAACCTGCCCCACCCTGGCATGGGTTACCGTATAGTTTACCTTTTTAATTGGCGAAAATAACGTATCAATATTTATAGTGCCTTCCGGTTGGTCAAGGTCCCTCTCCTTTTTAGCGGGAACATAACTTCGCCCCATCTTCACGACCATTTCTACCTTAAACACAGCATCAGCCGAGAGGGTTGTAATATAATGATCCGGATTCATTATCTCAACAGTTGCATCTGTAATGATATCCCCTGCGGTTATAACTCCCTCTCTTGAAGCATCAATATGTACAACCCTGGGTCCATCTTCATAAAGTTTTAAACGGATGCCCTTAAGGTTTAAAATAAGATCGGTCGTATCATCTTTCACCCCAGGAATCGTAGAGTACTCATGAAGAACTCCGTCAATCTTCACAGAAACAATAGCTGCTCCCTGTATGGAAGACAGCAATACTCTTCTAAGAGAGTTACCTAAAGTAATGCCAAAACCCCTTTCCAAAGGCTGACAGGTAAATTCCCCATAAAATTGAGTGTGGGTTTTTTCATCTACTTCGATTCGCTTCGACCGCATTAAACTACGCCAGTTTTTTTGCATTTCTTATACTTCCTATATAGAGTTGCTTTGACCGTTACGTGTTTATCACGCTATTTAGAATAAAGCTCAACTACCAATTGTTCCTGAATCGGCATGGTTAATTCTTCCCGAACAGGAAACATCTTTACAACACCTTTAAAGTTATCTTTATCCAATTCCAGCCACTGAGGGATGCCTCGTCTCGCAACCGTCTCCATCGAATCTAATATTCGCAACATCTTCCTGCTCTTCTCTCTAACCTGAACCTCATCACTAGCGCTTATAAGGTATGATGGGATATTAACTTTTCTGTCATTTACCAAAAAATGATTATGTTTTATAAGCTGTCTTGCTTCACCTCTGGAGCTCGCAAAACCCATCCTGTATACAATATTGTCAAGTCTTCTTTCCAACAGAATCAACAGGATTGTTCCCGTTACTCCGCTTTGCCTATCTGCCTTATTGTAATATCCTCTTAGCTGCTTCTCCAAAAGTCCAAACGTTCTTTTAAGTTTCTGTTTTTCCCTTAACTGGATACCATAGTCGGAATGTTTTCGTCTATCCCTCGTCTGCCCATGATCCCCCGGGGCATACCCTCTTCTTTCAAAGGAACATTTGTCACCATAACATCTGTCCCCCTTGAGAAAGAGCTTCAAGTTCTCTCTTCGACATAATCTACATAAAGATCCTCTATATCTTGCCAAAACATTCCTCCATTTTATTATGTAATAAAGCTAATCTTCAGCTTTTATTATACTCTTCTCCTTTTCGGTGGGCGGCAACCGTTATGGGGAATCGGCGTCACATCCCTGATAAGACTTATATCAAGACCTGCCGTCTGCAAAGACCTCAGGGCTGCTTCTCGACCTGAACCCGGCCCCTTCACATATACCTTAACACTCCTCACCCCATTCTCTTTCGCCTTTCTTACCGCATCCTCTGCAGCCAGTTGAGCAGCAAACGGTGTACTCTTCCTCGAACCCTTGAAACCCCGGACTCCAGAGGAGGACCAGGTAATAACGTTACCACTCAGATCTGTAATCGTAATGATCGTATTGTTAAACGTCGATTGAATATGGGCAATGCCTTCCGGTATATTTTTTCGCTCTTTCTTTTTTCCAGTTTTCCTCTTCGGTTTTGCCATTGTTCCTCCAGATGGGGTCAAAACGTGACCCACTCAAATTACTTCTTCTTTCTCTTGCCGACAACGGCCCTTCTTGGCCCCTTTCGTGTCCTGGCATTTGTGCTTGTTCTTTGACCCCTGACAGGAAGACCCTTCCTGTGCCTCAGCCCTCGGTAGGAACCGATATCCATCAGGCGTTTTATCGACATGGAAATTTCTCTTCTTAAATCTCCCTCAATCTTATGGTCTCTATCTATAATGTTCCTTATTGAGGTTACTTCCGAATCAGCAAGATTATCAGTTTTTGTATCAAACTCTACACCTGCTTCTCCAAGTATCTTCCTTGATTTAGATCTACCTATACCATATATATAGGTCAAGGCGACTTCCATTCTCTTATTCCTAGGTAAATCTACACCTGCAATTCTTGCCACACCCGATATCCTCCTTAGGAAATAAATGATAAAAATAGAGTATTAAGGAGCCAGAAGACAGATCTTAGGACGGAAAGAGTATTTTTTCAATTCTGCCCCTGACTTATGATTTCTTCTTTTGTATTCTCCTTTACCCCTGGCGTTGTTTATGCCTGGGATTTTCACAAATAACTCTGAGCGCCCCACGCCTTTTAACAATCTTGCATTTATCACATATCTTTTTAACGGAACTCCTCACTTTCATGATACTTCACCCCATAACTACATTCATTTTGCCCTGTACACAATTCTCCCACGCGTCAAATCGTATGGGGAAAGTTCAACGGTTACTTTATCACCAGGTAATATCTTGATATAATGCATGCGCATTTTCCCGGAAATATGGGCAAGAACACGATGCCCATTTTCCAGTTCAACACGAAACATTGCATTCGGCAACGGTTCAATTACTTTACCTTCAACCTGTATCGCTTCTTCTTTTGCCATAAGATATTTATCCTTATAAAGACATCAAAGCCGAAATAATAGATATATTCACTTATTCGAGCGCATTGCACAACACCTTCTTACGCCACCTTACTCAATATTACTGGTCCATCCTCTGCAATTGCCACAGAATGCTCAAAGTGAGCTGACAGCTTACCATCGGCTGTCACAACCGTCCATCCATCGTCCAATACCTTTACCTTGTATGTTCCCTCATTCACCATTGGTTCAATCGCAAAAACCATACCTACTTCTAACTTAACACCCCTGCCACGCACTCCGAAATTGGGGATCTGTGGCTCTTCATGAAGACTTCTTCCTATCCCGTGACCTACAAAATCTCTCACCACAGAAAATCCGGCAGCCTCAACACACTCCTGCACCGCAGCTGATATATCACCCAATCGATTTCCTGCCCTCATTTCTTTTATCCCACGGTACAGGGCTTCTTCAGTAGTTCCAATCAGTGCCTGCGCTACACTGGAAACCTCACCTACAGGAACAGTTATGGCTGAATCTCCATAGTATCCCTTATGATATATCCCAAAATCGAGGCTTATTATGTCTCCAGCTTTAAGTGCTCTATCTGACGGCATTCCATGAACTACTTCACCATTAATAGACGTACACAGAGAAAAAGGATATCCTCTATACCCTTTAAAGGCTGGTTTAGCACCCATTTTCAGGGCAAGTTCTTCAGAATACCTGTCCAGCTCTATGGTTGTTATGCCAGGTTTAATTATACCTCTCAATTCATTCAAGATATTCGCTACTATAACATCACTTGCCCTTATCTTTTCAACCTCGTCAGGAGATTTCAAGATTATCATCAGTTTTCACCTTTTAACGTCTTCTACCCATCCGTCCCTTTTTCAAGAATCCTTCATATTGCCTCGTCAATAGATGGGTTTCTATTTGACCTACCGTATCAAGAGCAACACCCACTACAATAAGAAGCGCTGTACCACCAAAGTAAAACGGCACATTAAACTTACTTATAAGAATACTCGGCAGTACACATACTGCAGAAACGTACATGGCACCACCGAAGGTAAGCCTTGTCAGGATACTGTCTATATAATCTGCTGTCTTTTTACCCGGTCTTATACCCGGAATATAGCCCCCGTGTTTTCTCATATTATCGGCCACATCGACCGGATTAAAAGTAACCGCAGTATAAAAATAGCAGAAAAATATTATAAACGCTACATAGAGCAATTCATATACAGCTCTTCCGGGCATCAATACATCCGCCACCATCTTCATCCAGGGATGTGGAATAAAATTGGCAATCGTAGCAGGAAACATTATGATTGAGGAAGCAAATATAGGTGGAATTACACCTGCTGTATTAACCTTTAAAGGAAGATGGGTCGTTTGTCCACCATACATCTTTCTCCCAACAACTCTCTTGGCATATTGAACTGGTATCCTCCTCTGCCCACTTTCCACAAAGACAATAATACCAACAACCGCGACCATCATTACGGCAAGAATTATAATAAAAAATATTCCCATCTCACCTGTGGACAGCAAACGAAAGGTATTCGCAACGGCCTCAGGGCCTCGAGCTATTATACCCGCAAATATAATCAGAGATATCCCATTACCAATACCCTTATCAGTAATCTGCTCTCCTAACCACATGATAAACGAAGTACCGGCAGTAAGGGTAATAACAGTCATCAATCTAAAGCTCCATCCGGGGTCAAGCACTATAGATACACCCGTAGGACCTGCCATGTTTTCCAATCCTACCGCAATACCGAACCCCTGAATTACACTTAAAAGAACCGTTCCATATCTCGTATATTGCGTTATTTTTCTTCTTCCGACTTCTCCTTCTTTAGAAAGCTTTTCAAGATAAGGAATAGCAACTGTGAGCAACTGCAAAATAATGGATGCACTGATATAGGGCATAATACCCAGAGCAAAGACTGACAAGTTGCTCAGTGCCCCTCCTGCAAACATATCAAAGAGTCCCAGGAGTGAACCCCTTGCCTGCTCAAAGAACGCCATTAAAGCCGCTGTATCGATCCCCGGAGTTGGTACATGTACACCTATCCTGTAAACAGCCAACAGAAAAAAAGTGAATAGTATTCTCTTCTGAAGCTCCGGGATTTTCTGGATATTTTTAAGGCCGCTTAACAACTCAGATAACCTCTATCGAACCGCCTGCACTCTCAATTTTCTCTCTTGCACTGCGACTTATTCTGTCAACTTTCAGCAACAAAGGATAATCTATAGACCCTTTACCCAATATCTTGATTCCATCACCTTTATTCTTAATAATCCCACTACTTATAAGAGTATTTGAATCAATAACCGAACCCTCTGGAAATTTGTTCAGCTGTTCTATATTTACAGCGATGATATCTTTTTTAAAGATATTATAAAATCCCCTTTTCGGTAATCTCCTCAAAAGAGGCATTTGACCGCCCTCAAATCCTGGCTTCGCTCTTCCACCCGAACGGGAATTTTGCCCCTTCGATCCTCTGCACGATGTTTTTCCATGACCTGATCCAGTCCCGCGACCTACCCGTTTTCTCTTTTTTCTTGAACCTTCAGGTGGTTTTAAACTGCTCAAATCCATATTTAATTTACCTCAATTTCCTCTACGGCAACCAGATGCGTAACTTTTTTTACCATCCCACGAATCTCAGGAGTATCACCCAGCAAGACGGTTTTATTCAACTTTCCGAGTCCCATCCCGCGCAGTACTTTCCTCTGTTTTTCCGGTCTTCCTATAAAACTTTTTACCAATGTTATCTTCAGTTTCTTTTCCACGACCTGCTCCCATGTTCTGAAAGTTCCGAAAATACGGGGTTTCGATACTAAAAATATCTTTTGACAATTTTATGTCTCAATTCACTCTCAAAACATATTTTTCAATCTTTCAAAGGTCTTGTTCTATACGCTAACAAAAGTGTCAAATTTCGGAAACATCTTTTCCCCTGAGAGCGGCGATCTTCTCGGGTGTTCTCATCTTACGAAGGCCATCAATCGTTGCTTTGACAAGGTTATGATGGTTATGTGAACCAAGGCATTTTGTTAATATATTATGAACGCCGGCAACTTCCAAAACCGCTCTAACAGCACCACCCGCTATAAGGCCTGTCCCCTCAGAAGCTGGCTTGAGGAGAACTTTCCCGGCTCCAGAGTGTCCTATCACCCCATAAGGTACGGTTCCGTTAACAATTGCAACTTTCATTTGACTCTTTTTAGCCTCATCCATACCCTTTCTTATTGCCTCCGGGACTTCATGGGCTTTCCCCAATCCCAAACCGACAGAACCATTACCGTCACCAACAACTACAACCGCACTAAATCTAAATCTTCTGCCACCTTTGACAACCTTAGCTGTCCGCTTAATAGCAATAACCCTATCAAGAAGTTCTAATTCTTCCATATTCCTGCAATACCCCTAAAAACTAAAAACATCGATTAGTGTATACCAATTAAACCAGCAAAAAGATCGATCAATTAAAATTTCAACCCCGCTTCCTTAGCCGCCTCAGCAAGAGCTTTTACACGTCCATGGTAAAGAAACATCCCCCTATCAAAAACAACCTTCTTCACATTATCGGACAATAATTTCTCGGTTACCAATTTGCCCACCTCACGAGCAGCATCTGTCTTCTTCAGTCCTTCAAGCTTCCCCTTCAATTCCTTGCTAAGGGTTGAGGCTTCAGCAAGGGTCTTCCCCAAATCATCAGCAATTGCCTGTACGTATATATGCTTCGAACTCCGAAATACAGAAAGACGCGGTTTCTCCTGAGTACCAAACATCTTTCCCCTTACTCTCTTCTTACGTTTAATTCTGTTCCTTATTACTTTTTTAGATACCAAAGTTCTACCTCTATATCGAATATATTGAGTTTTAAATTATCATAAGAAGAATCTAAAACTTTAGTTTTTCGTGCTATACGCCTGCGGACTTTCCAACCTTTCTTCTTATACGTTCACCTAAATACTTTATTCCTTTTCCTTTGTAGGGTTCCGGTTTCCTAAAACTCCTGATTTCGGCTGCTACTCTTCCAACAAGTTCCTTATCTATCCCGGAAATTACTATTGTCACTTGCTTATCAACCTTAGCGGAAATCCCTTCAGGTATTTTATATTCTACAGGATGAGAATAACCGAGCAATAACCTCAGAATATTGTCATTCACTTCAGCGCGATAACCGACACCTGATATCTCTAACGTTTTTTCGAAACCGGCAGTGACTCCTGTTACCATATTTGCAACCAACGTCCTTGTCAGCCCATGAACAGATCTTACCTTTTTATCATCGGAAAGCCTCTCTACCACTATGGTCCCATTATCAAAAACAATTTCAACACCCTCGGGAACTTTCATGGTCAAGTTCCCCTTTGAACCCTTGACCTCAATCATAGAATTGTCCTGCCTAATCTCTACTTCTTCAGGAACTTCTATTGGTTTCTTACCGATTCTCGACATTTACAAATCTCCAGATTTCAGGATAGCTAATAACTATCATGTTTCCCGGTCCGGACAGGCCGGAACCAAAGCAGACTAAGAATGAAAAATTGAGGCACTACCATACATTACAGAGAATCTCACCGCCGACTTTTAACGTTCTTGCCTCTTTATCAGTCATAATACCTTTTGATGTTGACAGTATAGCTATGCCATACCCATTCAAAACTTTTGGTATCTTCTCACTTTTAACATAAACCCTTTTCCCCGGTTTACTAACCCGCTGTATCCCCGTTATAACTCTTTCTTTTGAATCCGAGTACTTCAAATATATCTTCAAGATCTCTCGCCCGTCATTACCCTTTTCAACAGCAAATCTACTGACATACCCCGCCTTATTCAAGACCTCGGCAATATTCAGGTTCATTTTCGATAATGACACATTGACTTTATCGAACCTTACCATGTTAGCATTTCTGATTCTCGTCAGCATGTCTGCTATAGGATCAGTCATCCCCATACCACTTCTCCTTAATGTTTATAAGCACTCAGTTTCTCGACTAAAAATATGACAAAGGCTAAATGCTGACTGTTGGAAGCCTGTTCATTTTTACCCTTGTTTCGTTGCTACCAGCTTGATTTTATCATCCCGGGAATTTCCCCTACCAGAGAAAGTTTTCTCAAACATAACCTACACATATCGAATTTCCTGTAATATGCTCTCGACCGCCCACAAAGAGGACATCGAGTGTATTTCCTGACAGCAAATTTCCCTTGTCTTTTCGCCTTTGCAATTAAGGACTTTTTTGCCACATGCAACTCCTATCTCAGTTTCGATCAGAATAATCTATAATTCTAACCTTTGAACTATAATTTTTTCCTGCCAGTCACGGCCTCAGTAAAACCGCCGGCAAATCTTACCGTACCTCTTAAACTTTGCATGTAATCTGCGGCTTCAATTCTTATAAGGTATCCCCATGAGTTTCAAGAGTCGTCTTCCCTCTTCATCTGTTTTAGCCGAGGTAACAATCACGACATTCATTCCCCTGACCTTATCAATCTTGTCATACTCTACCTCGGGGAAGATGAACTGTTCCTTAATACCCATAGCGAAGTTGCCTCTTCCATCAAAAGATTTAGGCGAAATACCCCTGAAATCTCTAACTCTTGGAAGGGCAACATTAACAAGCCTGTCAAAAAACTCATACATCATGTCCTTCCTTAAAGTAACCATACACCCTATCGACATACCTTTACGCAGTTTAAATGTAGCAATCGATTTCGTCGCCTTTGTAACAACCGGTTTCTGCCCCACAATCACTGAGAGTTCCTGAACAGCATTATCAATTATTTTAATGTTTTGAATCGCCTCACCCAAACCCATATTTACAATAATTTTCTCGAGCTTAGGAACCTCCATCCTGTTTTTATATTTAAATTCCTTCATCAAAGCAGGGATTACTTCTTTCTTGTAGTACTCTTTTAATCGTGCCATTCATTCTTCCTCAGCTTAATCATCCAATATTTCATTACATCTTTTACAAACACGCACATTCTTTCCATCTTCCAATAATTGGTATCCAACCCTGATACCAATGTTACATTTGTTACACATCAGCATAACATTGGATATATGTATCGACCCTTCCTTCTCAACAATGCCACCTTTCCCCTGTGCATCCGGTCTCTGATGTTTTTTCATGAAATTTAATTTTTCCACAACTACACGGTTTTTCTTTTTGACAACATTAAGTATTTTGCCGGTTTTTCCCTTTTCCTTACCGACAATAACCATAACCATATCGCCCTTTTTTAGATGGTTCCCATGCATATTCAATTCCTCAACATTTATGCTTTTATTTGCATTCGACGATTTCGCAACAGTATTACAATACTTCAGGCGCCAGAGACACAATCTTCATAAATTGCTTCGCTCTCAATTCACGGGCTACTGGTCCAAATATTCTTGTCCCTATAGGCTCCATTTGATTATTTATAAGTACAGCAGAATTATCGCTAAATTTAAGGTATGTACCGTCCGGTCTTCCGACCTCCTTTGCTGTTCTTACCACGACAGCCCTCATCACATCCCCTTTTTTAACCTTTGAATTGGGAATTGCTTCTTTTACTGATACTACTATTATATCCCCAATACTGGCATACTTTCTCTTAGACCCTCCAAGTACTTTAATACAACCGACCTTCTTTGCACCCGAATTATCTGCCACATTTAAAATGGTCTGCATCTGAATCATGGAAAAATACCTCAATAAAATTACGTTAATCCCGTCAGAAAAAACCTCATTGCTTATCGAACATTTAATTAGACGGTTGTAAAACCTGCAAATATCTCAAAATCCACCGGAGATGAATTTCATATTACATTAATTAAAAATAAATTTGTGGCTCAGTGCCGCAATCTACCGGAAATCTTACAAACGTTCAACACTAATCCAACAGTAAAACAAAAAAACGGTCTTTTAAATAATATCCATTTGAGCCGGAGGTTGGAAGCTCATGGTTAATTTGCCTTCTTCAGTATTTCACGCATTCTCCATCTTACGTCTTTACTCAAAGGACGTGATTCAACAATTAATACCCTGTCACCAATATTACACCTGCTTTCCTCATCACGAACTTTATATTTAGCTCGTCTTCTTACAGACTTCTGGAACCTGGGATGTCTTACTAACCTCTCCACCAAAACGACGATCGTTTTGTCCATTTTATCACTAACTACGACACCCTGTACGGTTCTTCTATTGCCCCGATCACCCATGTTTATATTTGAGCCTCTCTTTCCCTTAAAACAGTCTTTATGCGAGCTATATTTTTTCTGACCTTCTTCATCACGAGCGGGGAGTCCAATTGCCCAGTAGCGTGCTGCATGCGGAGTTTGAAAAGCGCTTCAACAAACTCTCTCTCTTTCTGTTTCAGCTCATCAATATCGATTTCTCTGATTTCCTTAATTTTCATCAGATATCTCCCTGGGAAGAAATTTTGTCGATATTGGAAGTTTATGTGATGCCAGCCTAAAAGCCTCGCGAGCCGTACTTTTTTCGACCCCTTCTATCTCATACAGAATAATACCAGGCTTCACAACAGCAACCCATTCCTCAGGAGATCCCTTCCCTTTCCCCATACGGGTTTCTGCCGGCTTTTTAGTAATCGATTTGTGCGGAAACACCCTTATCCAGATTTTACCTCCGCGCCTAACATGACGCGTTATAGCTATTCGTGCTGACTCAATCTGTCTCGCAGTTAGTCTTCCACATTCAGTTGCTTGCAGGCCATATTCCCCAAAAGACACATTACAACCCCTTACAGGTGTTCCTTTCATTCGACCTTTATGCAGCTTTCTATATTTCACTCTCTTCGGCATTAACATGTCTTTAAAACCCCCAATTCAGCTCTCAACTGTCAGCCTTCTTATCCGGAAGTACCTCACCATGAAATATCAGAACTTTTACACCAATAAGCCCGTAAGTTGTATGCGCCTCAGCAAAACCATAATCAATATTTGCTCTCAAGGTATGAAGTGGAACTTTTCCTTCTCTATACCATTCCCTTCTCGCCATCTCGGCTCCACCAAGTCTCCCAGAACAGGTTACCCTTATTCCTTTGGCACCAAATTTCATGGCAGATGTAACACTTCTCCTCATAGCCCTTCTGAAGGCAACCCTTCTCTCAAGCTGGAGTGAAATATTTTCAGCAACAAGTTGCGCATCTATTTCAGGCTTGCGTACCTCAAGGATATTTATGATCGGATCACTTTTGGAAATTTTCTCAAGATCTTTCTTGAGTTTTTCGATCTCTGATCCCTTTCTGCCTATGAGAATCCCCGGCCTGGCAGCATGAATATTCACTTTAGCCTTGTCAGCAGCCCTTTCAATCTCAATCCTTGATATACCTGCATGGTAAAATTTGCTTTTAAGGTACCTTTTGATCTTAATATCTTCATGCAGCAATTCGCTATAGTTTTTTTCTGCAAACCACTGAGAATCCCAAGTCTTGTTAATGCCCAGTCTAAAACCGATCGGATTAACTTTTTGCCCCAAGACTTTACCTCCTTATTTGCTACTCCTCATCTAGTATGACGGTTATATGACTCATTCTCTTTTTTATCATAGCCGCCCTTCCCTGTGCTCTTGCCCTCCATCTTTTCAATGAGGGTCCCTGACCTACAAATACCTCTTTTACATAAAGTATTTTTTCATCGATACTCGGATTCTGTGTTGCATTCGCAATTGCCGACTTTAATACTTTTCCTACAACACCAGCAGCCTTTTTTCTTGTAAAGGCTAATATCCTCTGTGCTTCTTCGACTTTTTCCCCCCTGACAAGATCCACTACCAATCTTGCCTTTTGTGGCGAAATCCGAATATATTTGGCAACGGCCTTCACTTCCATATCTATTTAAACTCCATTACCTAGTTTAATCATAACAATCTACAGTAGTCAGAAATCGTATAAAAGACTAATTCAATGTTTGCGCCTTCCCTACATACAGACTGACCCCACATTATCTACGTAACCTTGTTTTTCTATCACCTGCATGGCTATAAAATGTTCTTGTTGGGGCAAATTCGCCAAGCTTATGCCCAACCATGTTTTCGGTGACGAACACAGGGATAAATCTTCTTCCATTATGAACAGCAAAGGTATGGCCAACTAATTCAGGGGTAATTGTAGAACGACGTGACCAGGTCTTGATCACACCCCTGTCTCCCGAAGTGTCAGCTTTTCTTACCTTTTCTATAAGTTTTTCTTCAATATATGGTCCCTTCTTAACTGAACGAGCCATTCCTTAACCCCTTTTCCTGATAATATACTTGTCTGAATCCCGGTTTTTCCTTGTCTTATACCCTTTGGTAGGAACTCCCCATGGTGTTACGGGATGTCTTCCTCCGGAGGATCTGCCCTCTCCTCCACCATGTGGATGATCAACAGGATTCATTACAACGCCACGTACTTTGGGGCGTCTCCCCAGCCATCTCTTCCTGCCTGCCTTACCCAAACTTATATTCTCATGATCAATATTCCCAACCTGACCGATTGTGGCCTTACACTCCAACAAAATCTTCCTTACTTCCCCTGAGGGGAGTCGAACCTGCGCATATTTTCCTTCCTTCGCCATAATCTGACCATAGGCGCCTGCGCTTCTAATCATCTGCCCCCCTTTACCAATTTTTAACTCCAAATTATGGATATGAGAACCGGGGGGTATGTTTTTAAGGATGGTCACGTTGCCCGGTTTTATTTCCACATTTTCACTGCTTACAATAACATCGCCCACTTTAAGATCCACTGGAGCAAGGATATATCTTTTTTCCCCATCAAAATAATTAAGAAGGGCTATTCTTGAAGACCGATTGGGGTCATATTCAATAGAAGCCACCCTGGCCGGCACATCAATTTTGTCCCGCTTAAAATCTATTATCCTGTATTTTCTCTTATGCCTTCCACCAATATGCCTGCTGGTTATTCTTCCATTGTTGTTTCTTCCCCCGGTTCGACTCAGGGATTGCAAAAGTCCCTTTTCCGGTTGAGTCTTTGTAATCTCCTCAAACGATGAACAGGTCTGAAACCTTCTGCCTGGTGACGTTGGTTTATACTTTTTAATTGCCATCTGTACCTAACCTTTAACTCTAAGTTGTAAATTTTAAATCTGTAAATTCAAACCTGCAATTAAACCCCTTCATAGACTTCTATTCTATCACCGGGAGCAAGAGTAACTATAGCCTTCTTCCAATCCCTCTTCTTACCTGCGACTTTCCCCATCCTTTTCTTCTTACCAAGCATATTCATCGTAGAAACGTTTAAAACTTTTACTTTAAAAAGCTTTTCAACTGCTTTGGTAATCTCAATTTTATTTGCGCTACGGTCCACCTCAAAGAAATATTTATTTTCTTCATCTCTTGCAATGGTGCTTTTTTCCGTAATAATCGGTCTTTTTATGACAAAATATATATCCATTATGAAAGCATTGCTCCTTCAAGCATCTTGACAGCCGGTTCTAACAAAACGAGGCTATCATACTTTAGAAGGTCATATACATTAACACCTTCTGTTCTCATCATCTTTATTTCTTTCAGGTTCCCTGAAGATTTCTCCAAGACAGGATTTGACTTATCCAGAACAAAGAGAACGCTTTTTAATCCGAATCTATCCATTACTTCTTTGAACTTCCTTGTCTTTATCTCCTCCATGGGAAAATCTCTAAGAATCAATATTCTCTCTTCTTTAGCTTTCATACTAAGGGCAGATATAAGAGCTGCTTTTCTTATCTTCTTTGGTACCCTAAAAGAATAATCCCTTGGCTTAGGTCCAAACACGACTCCACCACCCCTCCAGATAGGGGACCTTATAGTTCCTACTCTCGCTCTTCCTGTCCCTTTCTGTCGCCAAGGTTTTCTACCGCCTCCTCTGACATCGCTCCTACCCTTTGTCGAGGATGTACCTAGCCGCCTTGCAGCCATCTGCATTTTCACAACCTCGTAGATAAGGCCCTCATGTATCTCTACACCAAAGATAGAATCACTGAGTTCTATTTCAGAAACCTTGTTCTTCTCAATATCATAAACATTTAAACCCGGCATTTTGCCACTCCAGATCCTGCTTAACCACGCTTTTTAATAGAATTCTTAACCAAAACAATACCGTTCCTGCTTCCTGGAACCGAACCTTTAATCAGGATCAAATTTTCATTTGGTCTAATCCCTACTACCACAAGATTTTGTATCGTTTTTCTCTTATCACCCATATGTCCTGGCATCTTTTTCCCTTTAAAAACCCTTGAAGGATATGCACTGGCTCCTATAGATCCCGGTGCCCTGTGAAACATAGAACCATGGGTAGCTCTACCCCCTTTAAAACCATATCTCTTTACAACACCCGCAAAACCTCTCCCTTTGCTCACTCCAACTACATCAACATAGTCACCTACTTCAAAAATATCAACTTTCAGCTCTTGACCTTTTTCATAATCTTCAGGAGACATCATCCTGAACTCCCTCAAAATCCGGGGGAAACCACTGCCTGTTTTTTTCAAGTGTCCTTGTATCGGCTTGGTAACGTTTTTTTGTTTCTTCCGCCCAAAACCCAACTGCATGGCATCGTATCCATCAATTTCTTTGGTTTTTTTCTGTGTAATTACGCAGGGACCCATTTCGATAACTGTAACCGGAATAGCCATTCCATCTCCTGAAAATACCTGCGTCATCCCTAATTTTCTGCCTATAAGTCCCTTTTCCATAACCACTCTTCTTTAACTAACCTTTGTAAGGTGAGCACTGTATTGACCGAAAGCTCTGCACAACTATGCAAAAACTCTAAGCTCTTAACACTTTCCGCCGTATTATTATATAAAAAACAGGAGACGAATTTTCAGAAGAATCCATCTCCTTATGCGCTTTCATGCCCCTATAATTTTATTTCAACATCAACACCCGCTGAGAGATCCAGCTTCATAAGAGCATCTACGGTCGCCTGCGTAGGTTCAATAATATCAATCAGCCTTTTATGTGTTCTGATCTCAAATTGTTCCCTTGATTTCTTGTCAACGTGAGGTGATCTGTTGACACAGTACTTATTTATCACTGTAGGCAAAGGTATGGGGCCGGCTACGCGAGCACCTGTTCTTTTTGCCGTACCAACAATATCTTCAACAGATCGATCCAGCAACTTATAATCATACGCTTTTAGTCGAATTCTTATTTTTTGATTTTCCATTTATGCCTCTACCAGCAACCAGTGTTCAACAAAAATTGGCGAACCCTTGCCTTTCTTAATCTTATTTACGTCTGATAACTGTTTGCCGAGTTTTTCCTCTATTCTATAATCTCGCTTACAACACCAGCGCCAACAGTTCTCCCACCTTCACGAATAGCAAATCTGAGTTGTTCTTCCATAGCTATAGGAGTAATAAGTTCAACTTCCACGCTTACATTATCACCGGGCATGACCATCTCCACTCCCTCGGGCAGTGTAGCAACGCCCGTCACGTCCGTTGTCCTGAAATAAAACTGAGGCCTATAACCGGAAAAGAAAGGAGTATGTCTCCCTCCCTCTTCCTTGGTAAGAACATAAACCGTTGCTTTAAATTTTGTGTGAGGGGTAATGGAACCGGGCTTTGCTACAACCTGCCCTCTTTCTACCTCATCCCGCTTGGTACCCCTAAGGAGTACACCTATATCATCACCAGCTCTTCCCTCATCTAATGTCTTACGGAACATCTCGACACCGGTACACACAGTCTTTAAAGTAGGTCTAATGCCGACCACTTCTACGTCATCTCCCGTCCTTACGATACCCCGGTCAGCTCTTCCGGTGACCACGGTACCTCGCCCGGATATACTGAAAACATCCCCAATCGGCATTAGAAACGGTTTGTCCAGATCACGAACAGGTTCTGGAATGTAGGCATCAACAGCATCCATCAATTCCCAAATAGACTTAACATCTTCAGAGTCCGGATCATCACTCTCGAGAGCCTTCAGGGCCGATCCTCTGATAATCGGAATATCATCACCCGGAAAATCATACTCAGTGAGGAGTTCCCTCATTTCAAGTTCTACCAGATCAAGCAGTTCCGGATCATCAACCAGATCAACCTTGTTCATATAAATCACGACATATGGAACCTGAACCTGTCTTGCAAGAAGGATATGTTCTCTCGTTTGAGGCATAGGCCCATCCGACGCAGCCACTACCAGGATGGTACCATCCATGTGGGCCGCCCCCGAAATCATATTTTTTATATAGTCGGCATGGCCTGGACAGTCAACGTGTGCATAATGTCTTTTGTCCGTTTCATACTCCACATGGGCGATATTAATTGTGACACCCCTTTCCTTCTCTTCAGGAGCATTATCGATCGCATCGAAAGACATAAATTCTGCAAGCCCTTTTGAGGCCAGATGCTTTGTAATTGCAGAGGTAAGTGTTGTCTTCCCATGATCCACATGACCTATTGTTCCTATATTTAGATGCGGTTTTGTCCTTTCAAATTTTTTCTTGGCCATCTCCATTACCCCCTTTTAAAGATAAATATAGTTGGTTTGATTATCCTACCTTTTTAAAGTTCTGTCAATTTAACTTTTTCTCAATTATGTCTTTCGCTAACCCCTCAGAGACTGTATTATAATTGAGTAATTGCATTGTATAGGTGGCCCTTCCCTGAGTCTTGGATCGTAAATCAGTCGCATAGCCAAACATTTCAGCCAGAGGAACCTCCGCATGTATCGCTTCCGAATCCGGTCTCGATTCAATACTGACGATCTTTCCCCTCCTGGCGCCAAGATTGCCTATCACATCTCCCATATACTCCTTGGGAACAATGATTTCAACAGACATAATCGGCTCGAGAAGCACCGGATGAGCCCGTTTCATACCATTTTTAAATCCTATTGAACCGGCCATCTTAAATGCCACTTCTGATGAATCAACGTCATGAAAAGATCCGTCAACCAGGTTTACTACCACATCAACAATTGGGAAACCAGCGAGTATTCCATTTTCCATCGCCTCAACAATTCCTTTTTCTACTGCCGGTATATATTCACGTGGGATAACACCCCCAACAATTTTATTCCGGAATTCAAAACCCCGACCAATTTCAGCAGGTTCAATCTCCAGCCACACATGACCATATTGCCCTCTGCCTCCGGACTGCTTCACAAACTTCCCTTCCGATCTGACATTTTTTCTAATCGTTTCTTTGTAAGCTACCTGTGGACTGCCGATATTTGCCCCGAGACCAAACTCCCTGGAAAGCCTGTCAACAATAATTTCGAGGTGTAATTCCCCCATCCCGGAAATCAGCGTCTGCCCGGTCTCTTTGTCAAGCTTCACCTTAAAGGAAGGATCCTCCCGAGTAATCTTCCGTAGAGCCTCACCCAGCTTCTCTTCATCTGCCTTCGTTTTAGGCTCTATTGCTATAGCGATAACCGGCTCCGGAAATTCAAGCGTTTCAAGTCTCAACGGATGACCAGTATCGGTTATCGTATCACCCGTAGTGGATGAATCCAACCCAACTGCTGCAGCAATATCACCGGTGCGAACTTCCTTGATCTCTTCTCTTTTATTGGCATGCATTTTGAGCAGTCGTCCAATTCTTTCTTTCCTCATTGCCGAGGCATTATACACATTAGAGCCCGCTCTCAAAACGCCGGAATAAACTCTGAAGTATGTCAATTGACCAACAAATGGATCGGTTACAATCTTGAAGGCAAGAGCCGAAAATGGCGAATCATCACTGGCGATCCTTTCCACATCCCTTCCATCCGTATCTTTTCCCACCACCGTAGGTCTGTCCAAGGGGGATGGAAGAAAATCTACCACCGCATCCAGAAGAGACTGAACACCCTTGTTCTTAAACGCAGAACCACATAAAACCGGTATTACTTTTAAAGACAGGGTTGCTTCCCTAATAACTTTTGCTATTTCTTCATGTGAAAGAGCTTCTTCATCCAAATATTTCTTCATCAAGCCCTCGTCATAATCGGCAAGGCACTCAATGAGTTTTTCTCTATACTCACCGGCAATATCTACCATCTCAGGTGGAATTTCTTCCACATTAAAATTACTTCCCAGTGAATCTTCGTCATAAATAACGGCCCGCATACGAACAAGGTCAACAATCCCCCTGAATTTACTTTCTCCTCCTATCGGAAGCTGTATCGGAAGTGGATTCGTACCGAGTCTCTCTCTGATGGCTGAAACAACCTTAATAAAATCCGCGCCGACTCTGTCCATCTTATTGACAAATGCGATACGTGGAACACGGTATTTATCGGCTTGCCTCCAGACAGCCTCTGACTGAGGTTCTACACCACCCACAGCACAGAAAAGCGCAACAGCACCATCTAAAATTCTCAAAGATCTTTCAACTTCTGCCGTAAAATCAACATGACCTGGCGTATCTATTATATTTATTTGATTATTTGCCCAAGTACATGTAGTTGCCGCAGAGGTTATCGTAATACCTCTTTCCTGTTCTTGCTCCATCCAGTCCATGACGGCCGTACCATCATGAACTTCCCCCATTTTATAGGATTCCTGGGTATAATATAATATCCGCTCTGTCGTAGTGGTTTTCCCGGCATCTATATGAGCCATAATGCCGATATTACGAATATGATTTAAAGGAACTACACGTGCCAATTCAATTCACCGCCACTTAAAATCTGTAATGAGCAAAGGCTTTATTTGCCTCAGCCATTTTGTGTACATCCTCTTTCTTTTTGACAGTGGCTCCTCTGCCATTGGCGGCGTCTATCAGTTCGGCAGCTAACTTCTCTTTCATGCTTTTACCGGCACGCTTTCTTGCATTATCTATCAACCACTTAATCCCCAGAGAAACCCTCCTAGTCTGTCTTACTTCCGTAGGCACCTGATAAGTGGATCCTCCTACCCGCCTCGATTTTACTTCTATGACAGGTTTTACATTACTTATAGCTTTCTCAAAAACTTCGATAGGCAACTCTTTTGTCTTCTCTTCAATAATATCAAAAGCCCCATAGAAGATAGATTCAGCAGTACTCTTTTTCCCTTTCAATAACAGATTGTTAATGAATTTTGCCACGAGTTCGCTATTATACCTGGAATCAGGCAGGATTTCTCTCTTTGCTATCTCTCTTCTTCTCGGCATTTATGACTACTCCCAAAGATCAACTTGGTTTTTTGGTTCCGTATTTCGATCTACTCTTTTTCCTGTCCTGGACACCCATGGTGTCGAGTGTCCCCCTTACTACCTGATACCTCACCCCGGGAAGATCCTTGACCCTGCCTCCCCTGACAAGGACAACAGAGTGTTCCTGGAGATTATGTCCCATTCCCGGTATATATGAGGTCACTTCATAGCCACTGGTAAGACGCACCCTTGCCACTTTTCTCAATGCAGAATTAGGCTTCTTAGGTGTTGAAGTATAAACCCTGATACAGACTCCCCTTCTCTGCGGAGAACCGGCAAGTGCAGGTGTTGTGGCTTTCTTTTTTATCTTTATTCGGCCTTTACGAACCAGCTGATTTATTGTAGGCATCATCCCCCCATCGGTTAATAACTTATATAAAGGCAAAGTTTGGTTCTCTATCAATTACCAACTTGCATGTCAAGTGTTTTCTCGTCTACTTTTTCGGTTATTTGCTCTAACTTATCATCACCTTCAATTTCCATCCCCAACTTCTTATACACACTGACACCTGTTCCCGCCGGGATCAACCTTCCCATTATAACATTCTCCTTAAGCCCCCTGAGGTAATCAACTTTCCCGGCCATGCTGGCCTCCGTAAGAACACGTGTCGTCTCCTGAAAAGACGCTGCCGAAATAAAGCTCCCGGTACTAAGAGATGCCTTAGTAATCCCCAAAAGAACCGGTTCACCTATAGCAGGTTGACCTCCCTCGGCTATAACTTTTTCATTTTCTTCCTCGAATAAATGCTTTTCCACCTGCTCATCTGTAAGGAAAGATGTATCGCCCGGTTTTGTCACTTTAATTCTGCGAAGCATCTGACGCACAATAATTTCTATATGTTTGTCATTAATTTTGACACCCTGTAGCCTATAAACTTCCTGTACTTCATCAACTAAATACCGGGCTAATTCTTTTTCTCCCTTAATAGCAAGAAGATCATGAGGATTCTGCGCACCACCCATCAGAGGTTCACCAGCCACAACTCTGTCACCTTCCTGTACACTTATATGTTTCCCCTTGGGAATCAGGTATTCTCTTTGATCACCGATATCCGGGGTTATAACAACCTTTCTTTTTCCCTTTACATCTTTACCGAACGAAGCCACCCCGTCGATTTCTGTTATTACAGCATATTCCTTCGGTTTTCTCGCTTCAAAAAGTTCCGCCACCCTGGGAAGACCACCGGTAATATCCTTTGTCTTTGTGGTCTCTCGAGGAATCTTTGCAATAATGTCACCAGCATTTACCTGCTGACCTTCCGACGCAACAATGTTTACGCCAACTGAAAGTTGGTGCCTTGCAATCGTATTCGTTCCCGGCAGCTTAACCGTTTTTCCGTCTTTATCTTTTAACGAAATCCTCGGACGTAAATTTGAATCCTTAGATTCAACAACAACCTTTCTGGAAAGACCAGTCACCTCGTCAACCTGTTCCTTCATGGTCACCCCTTCAACAATATCTCCGAACTTGATTGTTCCATCAACCTCTGAAAGAATTGGTATTGAAAAGGGGTCCCATTCTGCAATCAGTTCTCCTTCTTTTATCCCATAACCATCAGCCACCTTTACATGTGCCCCATATGGAACAGGATATCTACCGCGGCTTCTCTCTTTCTCATCCAGGACGTGGATTTCTCCGCTTCTGTTCATCACGATAAGCTGTTTTTCTTTGCCCTTAACCGTATTGAGATCCACGAACTTTATGGTACCCGAATGCCTCGCCTCCAAGGTAGAGTGTTCTTCGAACTTTGCGGTACCACCAATATGAAAAGTTCGCATAGTCAGCTGGGTTCCGGGTTCACCGATCGATTGAGCTGCAATAATGCCGACCGTTTCACCAATATTTACCAAGTGCCCATGGGACAAATCCCTTCCATAACACCTGGCACAAGCGCCTTGTTTTGACTTGCACGTCAGAACGGATCTTATTTTAATCCTCTCTATACCTGCTCGGTCAATCTTATCTACTAGCGCTTCATCAATTTCCTGATTCGCCCCTACTATAATTTCTCCTGTAAAAGGATCCTTGATAGCATCCAGGGTAACCCTACCCAAAACACGCTCACCCGCTGCTTCTATTATCTCCCCGCCTTCCGACAGGGCAGAAACATAGATGCCATCGATCGTTCCACAATCTTCCTCAGTAATAATACAGTCCTGAGCCACATCGACAAGTCTCCTGGTAAGATACCCGGAATTTGCCGTCTTAAGTGCAGTATCAGCAAGACCTTTCCTGGCACCGTGTGTAGAAATAAAATATTGGAGAACAGATAGCCCTTCCCTGAAATTTGCAGTAATCGGTGTCTCAATAATCTCACCGGATGGTTTCGCCATTAACCCCCTCATACCTGCAAGCTGTCTTATCTGCGCAGCACTTCCCCTCGCACCCGAATCAGCCATCATATAAATAGGATTAAAGCTTTTTATCTTTATCTTTTTATTATCCGGCCCCATCACCTCTTTCGTTCCGATAGCTCCGAGCATCTCAGCAGCAACCTTCTCAGTAGCCTGAGCCCAGATGTCTATGACTTTATTATAACGTTCTCCATCTGTAATAAGACCATCCATATATTGTTTCTGAATCTCCAAAACACCTTCGTCGGCTTTTGCAACAATCTCCTTTTTGCTGGAAGGTATCATCATATTATCAATCGCAAAAGATGCACCAGACATAGTAGCAATCTTGAAACCAAGATCTTTTAATCTATCCGCCAGTAAAACCGTTGCCTTATCCCCACAAGACCTGTAACAATAATCAATAAGGTCTGCCAACATCTTCTTGCTCATAACTTTATTAATGATATCAAAGGGAATTCCTTCAGGAACAACTTCATAAAGTAAAACTCTACCTGTCGTTGTATCCGTTAGTTTTCCCTCAATTCTAACTTTAATCTTCGCATGAAGATCAATCACGCCGGCATCAAAGGCACTTCTAACTTCATCGGGATCAGAAAAGATCATATCCTCTCCCATAACACGGTCTTCGGACCTCGTTAGATAATAAATTCCGAGGACAATATCCTGACCTGGAACAATAATCGGCTTACCATTAGCCGGTGAGAGAATGTTATTTGTCGACATCATAAGAACCCTGGCTTCTGTTTGTGCTTCAATAGATAAAGGCACATGTACAGCCATCTGGTCTCCGTCGAAATCAGCATTGAATGCAGGGCAGACCAGAGGATGAAGCTGTATCGCCTTTCCTTCTATAAGCACAGGTTCAAAAGCCTGCATGCCAAGCCTGTGTAAAGTCGGAGCTCTATTAAGCATAACGGGATATTCACGGACAACCTCATCTAATGCATCCCATACCTCCGGGATCTCCCTTTCAACCATCCTTTTAGCGCTCTTCACAGTGGTAACATAACCCTTCGCCTGAAGCCTGTTGTAAATGAATGGCTTGAAGAGCTCCAACGCCATCTTTTTAGGAAGTCCACATTGATGTAATCTCAAGTCGGGTCCTACAGTAATGACGGATCTTCCTGAGTAATCAACCCTCTTGCCAAGGAGATTCTGTCTGAACCTGCCCTGCTTCCCTTTCAGCATATCCGACAGCGATCTAAGAGGTCTCTTGTTGGAACCGGTAATAGCCCTTCCTCTCCTGCCGTTGTCAAAGAGGACATCTACAGACTCCTGAAGCATCCTTTTCTCGTTTCTTATGATAATTTCCGGTGCAGAGAGTTCCTGCAAACGTTTCAGGCGGTTGTTCCTGTTAATAACCCTTCTGTAAAGATCGTTTAGATCAGACGTGGCAAAACGGCCGCCATCCAGGGGAACCAGAGGCCGGAGCTCTGGAGGAATTACCGGTAAAACTGTCAGAATCATCCATTCTGGTTTATTTCCCGATTTTTTAAGTGCTTCAACAATTTTTAGCCTCTTTAAATACTTCTTCTTTTTGGTTTCAGAGGTAGCTACTTTCAATTCCGATCTGAGTTCTTCATCCAATCCATCTATGTCAACTTCTTCCAGAAGTTTTCTAACAGCTTCAGCGCCTATCCCTGCCTCAAAGGCATCCGGGCCATACTCCTCCCTCAATTCCGCATAACTCTCCTCAGAAAGTACTTCCTTCTTTTTCAAAGGTGTATCTTTGGGATCCAATACGATCCAGCATTCAAAATAGAGCACCCTCTCCAGTTCTTTAAGCGTCAAATCAAGTACATTACCTATTCGGCTGGGAAGACTCTTCAGAAACCATATATGGGCTACAGGTGCTGATAAGGTTATGTGTCCCATTCTTTCTCTGCGAACCTTTGACTGGATAACCTCAACACCGCACTTTTCGCAGACAACCCCTCTGTGTTTCATCCTCTTATATCTGCCACAAAGGCATTCGTAATCCTTAACTGGACCGAATATCTTTGCGCAAAAAAGCCCTTCTCTCTCCGGCTTGAATGTCCTGTAGTTTATTGTCTCAGGTTTCTTGACTTCACCCTGAGACCACGAAAGAATACTCTCCGGCGAGGCAATGGACATTTTTATTGCATTAAACCTCACGGGATCCTTCGGCTTTTCAAAAAAACTGAATATATCTTCCACTGAACATATCTCCCTAATTAGATTCAATCCTGAATCTTTTAATTTTACTTTTTAACTCTTCATGCTGGAACAAGTTCGGCAGGCCATTTAATGATTTTAATGAAAACTAATTTCCTTCCTCAATTAACTGCACATCGAGACAAAGGCCCTGCAATTCCTTGACGAGGACATTAAAGGATTCAGGAATCCCCGCTTCAAATTTATGCTCTCCTTTAACAATGGATTCATATACTCTTGTTCTGCCAGCTACATCATCCGATTTAACGGTAAGAAACTCCTGCAACGCATACGCAGCACCATAGGCCTCCATCGCCCAGACCTCCATCTCACCCAACCTCTGGCCGCCAAACTGCGCTTTACCCCCGAGAGGCTGCTGAGTAACAAGAGAATAGGGCCCAATTGACCTGGCATGAATCTTATTGTCAACGAGATGGTGAAGCTTCAGCATATAAATCATTCCTACTGTCACCTCCTGGTCAAAAGGTTCTCCAGTCCTGCCATCAAAGAGCATCGTCTGGCCACTTTCCGGAAGATCAGCCAATTTAAGCATACTCTTTATATCATCCTCAGAGGCACCATCAAAAACAGGTGTCGCTATAGGAATACCATTTTTAAGTCTGCCGACAAATTTCTTGATTTCCTCATCAGTCGCCCCATCTATAAAAGCGTCAAATTGAGGAGAGGAGTATATCTCTTTAACTTCTTTTTTCAGGTTATCCATGCTGTATTTCGTATTTAGCAAAGAATTTACCTTGTCTCCCAATTCTTTTGCAGCCCATCCGAGATGAGTCTCTAAGATCTGCCCCACATTCATACGCGAGGGCACCCCCAAGGGATTCAAGACTATATCAAGAGGAGTTCCGTCCTCAAAAAAAGGCATGTCTTCCTCTGGAAGTATCCTGGATAGCACTCCCTTATTACCATGTCTTCCCGCCATCTTATCACCAACAGAAAGCTTCCTTTTTATGGCCACATAAACCTTAACCATCTTGATTACTCCTGGGGGAAGTTCATCTCCAGTTTTTAATTTATCTATCTTTTCCTCAAAAAAAGCCTCCACCAACTCTATTTTTTTAGAAAAATTTGCAAAGATAGTTTCTACCTTCTCATTCAACGCATCTTCTTCTAACAGCGATATTTCCTTCCAGAGACTAAATGGTATCATCTCCAGGACATCTTCGGTAATCTCTTCTTCCTTTTTTAACAATCTCTTTTTCTTTTTCGGATCAACCAGCCTCGTTGCAGAAGTCTTTCCGATGAGTAAGCTTGAAATCTCCCTCTTAACATTATCGGTAATAATCCTGATTTCATCATCTCTGTCCTTGAGTAAACGCCCTATCTCTTCGTCTTCTATAATTTGCGATCTGCGATCTTTCTCCGTCCCCTTACGGGCAAATGTCTTTGCATCTATAACTATACCCTCAACTCCAGGGGGAACACGCAGAGATGTATCCCTGACATCACCAGCTTTTTCACCAAATATAGCCCTAAGTAACTTTTCTTCCGGAGACAGTTGTGTTTCCCCTTTTGGGGTAATCTTACCGACCAGAACATCTCCCGGTTTCACCGATACTCCTATACGAACCATCCCGCTTTCATCCAGATTCCGCAGGGTTTCCTCCCCTACATTGGGAATATCTTTGGTGATTTCCTCCTTGCCCAATTTAGTATCCCTGGCGACCGTGTCAAATTCTTCAATATGTATAGACGTATAAATGTCCTCTTTCACCACTCTTTCACTAATCAAGATAGAGTCCTCATAATTATATCCTCCCCAGGACATAAAGGCGACCATGACGTTTCTCCCCAGTGCCAGTTCTCCATCATTGGTTGCAGGCCCATCGGCTATCACCTCTCCTCTGTTTGCTCTATCTCCTACGTTTACAATAGCCTTATGATTGAAACATGTATCCTGATTTGAACGCTGAAACTTGGTCAGGTTATATATATCGACTCCTGTATCAAGCTGGGTTTTCCCGTCATTATCACATTCAATTACAATCCTTGACGCATCAACGCTCTTCACAACGCCAGACCTTTTAGCTATAATAACAGCACCAGAATCCCGCGCAATAACTGACTCCATCCCCGTACCCACAAGAGGATATCCAGGTTTTACAAGCGGAACCGCCTGTCGCTGCATATTGGAACCCATCAGGGCACGGTTGGCATCATCATGTTCCAAGAAGGGAATAAGTCCTGCGGCAACACTTACAAGTTGATTGGGAGATACATCCATAAGCTGAACTTCATCAGGCATAGCCATAACAAAGTCCTCCCCCCTCCTCGAAGAAATAAGCTTATCCTTAAATCTTCCTTTTGAATCGAGAGGAGTATCCGCCTCGGCTATAATATATTTTTCTTCCTCCATTGCTGTCAAATATTCGATATCATTCGATACTATCCCGTTCCTTACCGCCCTGTACGGAGTTTCTATAAAACCGAATTCGTTCACCCTTGCGTAGGTACTAAGAGAAACAATAAGACCTATATTGGGCCCCTCTGGGGTTTCAATAGGACATATCCGGCCATAGTGAGATGAATGTACATCTCTCACTTCAAAACCCGCCCGCTCCCTGGTAAGTCCCCCTGGGCCAAGGGCGGATAATCTCCTTTTGTGCGTAACTTCTGAAAGCGGATTCGTCTGATCCATAAACTGTGACAGCTGACTACTCCCAAAAAACTCATTAACAACGGCCAAAACAGGTTTAGCATTTATTAAATCATGGGGCATCATGGTTTCCACATCTTGAAGACTCATCTTCTCTTTAATAGCCCGCTCCATTCTGACCAAGCCTATCCTGTATTGATTTTCGATAAGTTCTCCAACAGATCTCGCCCTTCTGTTACCTAAATGATCAATGTCATCAATACTGCAATCTCCCACACCATTCTTGAGATCAACAAGATATTTAACTGCCTTCAGGATATCCTCATTCCGTAACACCGTTACATCCGTAGAGACATCCAGGCCAAGTTTATAATTCATCTTGGCTCTGCCCACATTAGAAAGATTATAGCTATCAGGATTGAAAAAGAGACTACCGAAAAACCTGCGTGCCGTTTCCAGAGTGGGCGGGTTGCTTGGTCGGAGTCTCCTGTATATTTCAACTATTGCGTCTTCTTCCGTGTCAACCTTATCAATCAGGAGAGTATCCCTCATGGCAGAACTCGTTCCATCTTCGTCAAGACTAATAAACCGTAGTTCCCTGACCCCTTTTTCTCGAACTAATTCCAACCCTTCCACAGTCAATTCGCTATTGCAGTGTAACAAAACCTCTTCTGTTTCAGGATCTAATACATCCGATGAGAGCACCTTTCCAACAAGGACTTCATCACTTATCGACATTCGACCTATATTTAATCCCGCGAGTTTTTTCAAAGCCACTTTTGATATTTTCCTGCCCTTTTTTACGATAACTTCACCGGTTTTTTTATCCTTAATATCTTCCGGGGCTCTTTCATCAACAAGAAATTCATCCACCGACATAAAAGCCTGGCCATCCTCCAGAAATACTTTTTCAATATTATGAAAATAGCCAAGCAGATCATCGGTAGAGTTCCCCATAGCCTTTAAAAGGATAGTAACGGGCATTTTTCTTCTTCTGTCTATCCTGGCATAAAGAAAATCCTTGGAATCAAATTCAAGATCGAGCCAGGAACCCCTGATTGGAATAATCCTTGCTGAATATATTAGTTTTCCGCTTGTATGTGTCTTTCCCTTGTCATGATCAAAAAAGATGCCGGGGGATCTGTGGAGCTGGCTGACTATAACCCGCTCCGTACCATTGACAATAAAAGTGCCATTATCTGTCATCAATGGTATCTCACCAAAGTAAATCTCCTGTTCCTTGATATCCCTGATTGTCTTTTGCTCACTCTCCCGGTCAACATCAAAAACAACAAGTCTGACCACAATCTTCAGCGGAGCCGCATAAGTCATTCCCTTCTGAAGGCACTCTTTCACATCGTATCTGACATCCCTTATTTTGTAACTTACAAATTCCAAAGAACACTGACCGCTGAAATCCGAAATGGGAAAAACACTCTTAAAGGTACCCTGCAGACCCGAATTATCCCTCTCGGCGGGATTTATATCCCTCTGGAGGAACTTCTCATATGACTTTGTCTGGATATCAATAAGATCTGGGATATCAACTATTTTTTTAATACGACCAAAATTTTTTCTAAACCCGTCCATAATTCCCCTTACAGCAATTGATAGTTAAAGTTCAGTAAGCAATGGTTGGTAAAGACCACTGTATACTGTCCACCAACTACTATTTTACTTAATCTCCACGCTGGCTCCTACCTCTTCCAGTTTCTTCTTAATATCATCTGCCTCATCCTTCGAAACGGCCTCTTTAACCGGCTTCGGCACACCATCGACCAAATTTTTGGCTTCTTTCAATCCCAAACCTGTCAAGGCCCTGACAACCTTTATAACCTGGATCTTCTGGTCACCAAAACCGGAGAGTATAACATCAAATTCAGTCTTCTCTTCTTCCTGGACTACCTGTTCTGACCCTGGAGCCACAGCAGCAACCGATACTGGCGCAGCCGCGGACACACCAAACTTTTCTTCCAATTCCTTTACGAGTTGTGACAACTCGAGAACTGTCATATCTTCAATAAACTTTACAACATCTTCTTTTGTTATTTTTTCTTTCGTCACTTTTTCTTTTTGTGTTTTTTCCTTTGTTTCTTTCTCTTTTACTACCTTTTCATCTGTCATTTTTCTAATTCCTTCCTAATATGTTTTATTTCTCTGTCCGATAAGCGTCAAGAACTTGAACAAAACTTCTCGGAACACCATTTAGCACATTAACCAGCGAAGCTTGTGTTGCTACCAGTACGGAGAGAAGCTTTCCAAGAAGAACATCCCTACCGGGAAGTGCAGCCAGAACACATATCTCTTCCTTACTTAAAAACTTGCCATACAACATCCCTGCTTTAATTTCCAGATCCTCGTTCCTTCTGGCGAAATTAACCAGTGCTTTTGTCGGCTCAATTTCATCTCCATAACTCATGGCAATGGCAAGCGGCCCCTTGAAATACTCTTCAAGAATACTAAAATCGGTACCCTTAGAAGCGATTCCCAGAAGGGTATTCTTTGTCACCCTTAACTCGGTCGCGGATTTACGTAGCTCATTTCTTAATGAGGTAATCTCCTCCACATTTAAACCACTATAATCCACCAGAACCGCCAGCTTAACATCTTTAATTTTATCACGAAGATCAGCAACAACCAGCTCTTTAGTTTTTCGATCCAACTATTTCTAGCCTCCTTTCTTATTCTGAATTCCAAAAACCCTCACTATAAAGTAAGAATTTAGTTTGAAAATCAGAGATGCATACAGGAAGAAAAATTGAACTAATCAATCGTCTCGGCAGGCCGATTCAAATCGTTTAAACATCCCGTACCCGCTGTCTCTGACTTATTTATCAGATATCAATTCCCAACTGAAAGCTCTTAGCAGAAACCAAGTTTCGCCACTTCGCTGACAGCTGAGCATTAATAATCATCTCAAAAGATTTCTGACATTCAGGGAATCCACCTTTACCCCTGGACCCATAGTGGTAGAAATTGATATGTTTTTTAGATAAGTTCCTTTACTTGATGCCGGTTTCAGTTTCACGATAGTTTCTGCTAATGTTAAAACGTTTTCCAATAATTTATCTGCCCCAAAAGAAACCTTTCCTACTGGACTATGTACAATTCCTGTTTTTTCTACTCTGAACTCAATCTTACCCGCCTTGAGTTCTTGTACAACTCTTCCTACATCAAAGGTTACTGTGCCGACTTTCGGATTCGGCATCAACCCACGCGGTCCTAAGAGTTTTCCAAGTTTTCCCACACTACCCATCATATCAGGTGTAGCAACAACTCTGTCAAACTCAAACCAACCCTCTTTTATTTTTTCAATTATGTCATCAGAGCCAACAATATCAGCTCCCGCATCAAGGGCTTCCTTTTCTTTGTCACCCTTTGCAAAAACCAACACTCTTACAGACTTCCCCAAGCCGTTAGGAAGACCTACGCTTCCTCTAATCATCTGATCGGCATGCCTTGGATTCACACCTAATCTGATAGCTACATCGACAGTTTCGTCAAACTTTGCCCTTGAGGTGCTCACAATCAGTTCCAAAGCTTCCTTCAGAACATATTTCTTTTCAGATTCAACCTGCTCTTTCGCTTTTAAAAAACTTTTACCTTCTTTAGGCATTGTCATTCAACCTCTTCTATTCTGCAATTTCAATTCCCATCGATCTTGCCGTTCCCTTTACAATGTTTTCAGCCCCTGGCATATCGAGGGCATTCAGGTCATCATATTTTAACTCGGCAATCTCTTTCACCTGTTTGGCTGTTACCGTTCCTACCTTTTCTCTTTTTGGATCTCCTGACCCCTTCGCTATTTTGGCTGCCTGTTTGAGAAGAACAGACGTCGGCGGCGTTTTGGTAACGAAGGTAAATGATCTATCAGCATATACAGTTATTAGTACGGGTATAATCATTCCTTCCTGGTTCTGCGTCATGGCATTATATGCCTTGCAGAACTCCATAATATTTACTCCATGTTGACCCAGGGCTGGCCCTATAGGTGGTGATGGAGAAGCTTTCCCCGCCTGAATTTGAAGTTTTATGCTTGCTATAATCTTTTTTGCCATTCTGATCACCCTATCTCCAAGTTTTCATTAATATCAATTCTGGACAACCTGTATGAAATCTAATTCCACAGGCGTTGACCTGCCAAAAATACTAACGATAACTCTTAATTTACCCTTCTCTGGTTTAACCTCGTCAACCATCCCGTCAAAGTTTGTAAATGGACCGTCTATAATTCTGACATGATCTCCAACTTCAAACTCATATTTGGGTTTCGGTTTCAAGGTTCCTTCATCTATCCTGGTTTTCAGTAATTCAACATCTTCATCCGGTATCGGAGTCGGCTTATCTTTACTTCCGACAAATCCTGTAACTTTGGGCGTATTATTCACTACATGCCAGGCTTCATCGTTCATTTCCATTCTCACAAGTATATAACAAGGAAAAAATTTCCTTTTGGAGGTTTTTTTATCCCCGCCAACCAGTTCGACGACATCCTCTTCCGGCACAAGAATATCAGAGAAATACTCCTGCATACCAGCAGATTCTATTCTCTCCTGCATGGAAAGCTTCACCTTGTTTTCAAACCCCGAATATGTGTGAATGACATACCATTTAAAGGCCATATATTTAACCCATGAATAATCTCAATATTTTAGTAAGTCCAAAATCCACGATGCCGAGAAACATAGACACAAGGAAAGTGAAAATAACAACGATAGACGTGGAGGTAAAAGCCTGCTTTGGTGTCGGCCATACAACCTTTTTAAGCTCAATCTTTGCCTCTTTCAAAAACTGCCTTATTTTTTGTATTCTATTCATTGATGCTTATTCTGAATTTATTTCCGTAACGATAAAAATGGCAGGCCAGGAGGGAGTCGAACCCCCAGCATCCGGATTTGGAGTCCGGCGCTCTATCCAATTAGAGCTACTGGCCCGTACCCGCATATGGGACTTACCTTAAAACGATATGTTCTCCAAGCCTTAAAATCACGAAACAACATTTTAGGCAAAGCGAAAGGAGTTTTACACAACGGTTTCTCTGCCAAGATACGCCCCATGTTAACTACTTCGTTTCCCTGTGAACAGTATGGACCCGACAGAACTTACAATATTTTTTCAACTCAAGACGATCCTGCATCGTTCTCTTGTTCTTCGTTGTTGTATAATTTCTTTGCTTACATTCCGTACAAGCCAAGGTAATTATGTTTCTCATTACAAACCAACTCTCTTTAAAATGGAGCCCACGACCAGGATTGAACTGGTGACCTCATCCTTACCAAGGATGTGCTCTACCGACTGAGCTACGTGGGCAAATTAATAAATTTAAAAAGCAATCTCTGCAGTAGCTCTAACAGATCAGTATCGGCTCTCAGACAATTTCTCCAACTTTCAGAATACCTGCTCATCCCTCACAAATCATTCCCCTACAAACCAGACAATCATTTTTACAAATAAAATGGAGCGGGAAACGGGATTCGAACCCGCGACCCTCAGCTTGGAAGGCTGATGCTCTAGCCACTGAGCTACTCCCGCTTTATGTATGGTGGAGGGGGGAGGATTCGAACCTCCGTAGGCTCCGCCGGCAGATTTACAGTCTGCTCCCTTTAGCCACTCGGGAACCCCTCCCTGGAGCTGGCGATGGGACTCGAACCCGCGACCTGCTGATTACAAATCAGCTGCTCTACCAGCTGAGCTACGCCAGCGATCTCCCAAACGACAGACCTACGCACAAGAATTTTGCATAATAATATTACAAGATACAATTTGTCAAGATTTTTTTGGCTCTCTAATTAATTTAAAAGAAATGTTATCATAAGCAAGATTTAAAAAGGATCGCTGACTCATAATATATATCACTGTAGAAAAGTGACAACGAATCCACGATCAAAAAGAAAACATACTGCAGGGATTTCTTTACGCTATAAAAACGGGTTTCCCCTTAAATATTACTTATGTGTTCAAACACCATGCATATTTCTATTCGTTCTTGTGGAAATACAGTACAACTTAATACAACTTTCCTATAATTAGTCGTTTGTCAAGCATAATTTTAGGTTCCTTGCCGATTTTATCGTCACCTTCTTCGATATTTTCTTCCTGACATTCATATAATTTCGTAATACATTCCGAATTAGCTGAACTAAATAGGATGATTATACGAAATTGAAATACCCCGCCGCCATAACGGCAGGGTATTTTCAAAAAAAGCCTTCTTTGTCTTCATGGATTGTCCTCCCGCAAAAATGAATTTTTTCACAAGATTCGATTTTTTGCTTAGAAAATACAGAAAAATGGGAAGTGCGCCTCGTTGGGATTCAGCTACATGTTGACCATTACAGTTGCACTTCGCAATTAACCGGCTGCCCGTAAATGCCGTTTTTCGGAAATATCCTGTGAACTGTCATGAAAGATGGTGTCAGTCTTTATTATTCGTGCCATCTTTGCTGAATCGCTGTCCATGCCAAGAACCTCTACGATTATTTCAGATGGTTTAACTCCCCCGTCCTTTCCGAACAGCAGCGACATTTTGATCCTGCTGTCTTCCCTGTCGAAAAAAAGAGCGTTGACTATGGGACGTATGTTTCTTCTGGTCTGCTTTCTTTTCTTTTCCCGTAACATAATTAACTCATCAGACTTAAGGAAGGTTTCTATCTTTTCATCTAACAACTTCTCCTTTTCCAAAGGGATTTTCTCGGGAAGAACAACCTCATATTTGAACCCCTTTATAACCTTGGACAAGGAATCGGTATCCGGCGGTATTCCCCTGACATTCAGAATTCTTAACCCGGAAGGGAGAAAGGAATTTATTTTTTGAATGACTTCTTTAATGCTTTCACCAGGACTCTCGACCTGAATGTCAACATACTCGCCCAGACTTTCCATTCCTACCGATGTGGCATACGGAAAGGATATCTTTGGATGAGGATGAAAACCTTTCGAATACATGAAGGAAAGTCCGCTTCTCTTTATCCCCCTGATAAGGGCAGAGGAAATCTCAAGATGGGACAGAAGGCGGGAGACCCCCTCCTTAGCAAATTTGATCCTGAATTTCTCTATCTGTCTGGGAGATTCCTCTTTTGCCGGCTCCACTTCCTTCTTTCCGACAGTGCCGGCACCGTCCTTCGCTATAATGTTTCTTATTGTATCATGGTCACAGATACCGCACTGATGGCATACCCCGAAGCGGCAGTCTGCCGTCAATTCTTCCCCCAGTGATTTCCGGAGTTCTTCCGTCAAAAAATTCTTGCTTATACCACAGTCTATTCGATCCCAGGAAAGTTTCTCTGTAATGTGCCGTTCCCGCAGGTAATCCTCGACTCTGATGTCTGTCTCCCTTATCGCCTCTTCCCACAGATCAAACTTAAACTGGTCGCTCCAGCCGTCGAAGCGGCATCCAAGGCGGAAGGCACGTTCCAACAAGGCCCCCAGCTTTTCGTCTCCCCTCGAAAAGACCCCCTCAAGGAGGCTCATCCGTCCGTCATGCCATTTTATCTTTAGATTTCTGTTCCGAATATTCTTCTTAAGGAACTCCTGCCTTTCCAGTATCTCCTCCAGACTTATCTGCCTGCACCACTGAAACGGTGTGTGTGGTTTTGGTACAAAAGTGGAAAGGCTCACAGTAACCTGTCGCCTGTTTTCTCCTTCCCGAAGTACCCGGTATGCGAGGTCGGTTATACCCTCTAAGTCTTCCTTCCTTTCACCGGGAAGCCCCAGCATAAAATACAACTTTATTGATCTCCAGCCCGCACCAAAGACATTTCTCGTGGTGGAAAGAAGGTCCTCTTCAGTATTGCCCTTGTTTATCACATTTCGCAGTCTCTGCGTCCCTGCCTCCGGCGCCAGGGTAAAGCTCGTCTTCCTGACCCGCTTTATCTCATCGATCAATTCCCGGGTAAGGGTCTCCACCCTCATCGACGGAAGAGCTAATGCCACTCTTTTATCATAATAACGGTTCATCAATTTGGAAACGAGATATTCGATCATAGAATAATCGCCGGAGCTCAGCGACAGGAGTGATAATTCGTTGTGCCCTGTTGAACAAAGCATCTCATCTGCCATCTTTCCCAGAACTTCCGGTGTCCTCTCCCTGACAGGCCGCCAGACCATCCCAGCCTGACAGAATCGACAGCCACGGGTACAACCCCTCGCTATCTCCAGGGTAACACGGTCGTGAATCGTATTCATCAAAGGAACCACCGGTCTCAAGGGCACTAACCATTGGTTAATATCGGATACAATCCTCTTTTTTACTCTTTCCCCACTAGTATGTATGGCGGGGATGTAAACCCCTTCAATTTCGGCGAGCGACTCGAGAAGCTGCCCCCTGGTGTACCCCCTTTTCTTTCCTTCCATCACGGCACGGGAGATTTCCATGACCACCTCTTCACCCTCCCCGATGACAAAGGCATCAAAAAAGGCAGTGACCGGCGCGGGATTAAAGGTACATGGTCCTCCCGCAATGACCAGAGGGACTTCCTCTTTCCTGTCCCTGGCATATATCGGGATACCCCCAAGCTCCAGCATGTTCAGAACGTTTGTGTAGGACAGTTCATACTGAAGAGAAAATCCTACGATATCGAAATTCTTCAAGGGAGCACGTGATTCAAGAGAGGAGAGCATGATATTGTTTTTCCTCATCTGGAATTCCATGTCCGGCCAGGGGGCGTAAAATCTCTCTGCAGAAATCTCCGGGACGCTGTTCAGTATAGAATAGAGTATCTGCAAACCGAGGTGAGACATTCCCACTTCATAGGTATCCGGAAATGCGAGCGCAAAACTCAGTCTGCACTCCGATTTATTTTTCTTCGCAGAATTTACTTCTCCCCCGATATACCTGCTCGGTTTTTCAACCAGGGTAAAGATATCTTCATACAGTTTAGAACTCATAGAATATTCAAGCTTTCAAATGTTTTCTTTACAACATCCGCTGATAGGCTGAAGGCGGCCAGTTCATCGTCAGGAAGGTCTATTTTATGTATTTTCTCGACACCTGCTGCACCTAACGTTATCGGGGCACCGATATAAATACCCTCTATACCGTACTCGCCTTCGAGATAGACCGAGGCAGGAAGCATTCTCTTGCTGTCCATAAGTATCGCTTCCACCATAACCATAACGGAAGACGAAGGGGCATGCCAGGCACTGCCCGTTTTAAGAAGCTTGACGATCTCGGCCCCGCCGTTTTTTGTTCTTTCAATAATTGCCTGAAGCCTTTCGGGCTTTATAAGCTGGCTGATTGGAATGCCGTTTAGTGTGGTATATCTTTCAACAGGCACCATTGCATCCCCATGACCTCCCAGCACGAGAGCCTGAATATCTCTTATTGATACATTCAGCTCCTCGGCCAGAAACAACTTATACCTCGCCGTATCGAGAATTCCCCCCATACCAACGACCCTCCGTGCAGGAAATCCTGAAACCTTCCAAGCAAGCTGGGTCATGACATCAAGCGGGTTTGTAACCACAACAATAATGCATTCGGGAGCATGTTCTTTTATCTTCTCCGTGACCGATTTTATGATATTCCCGTTTTTTTCGGCCAGTTCCTCGCGGGTCATTCCGGGTGTTCGGGCAAGCCCTGCTGTAACCACAATAATCCGAGAATTTCTGATCTCAGAAAAGTCATTTGTGCCTGTTACTTTAACATCAATCCCTTCAAGAGATGCTGATTGTGAGATATCAAGCGCCTTGCCTTGGGGAAGCCCTTCTATAATATCAACGATAACAACATCTGCCAGATTGTTCTCTGCTATTCTCTGGGCGACCATGGTACCGACAAAACCAGATCCGATAATGGAAACCTTTTTTCTCATACGACTCTTCTCCTTTTACACAATTTAACCAAAGAGAAGTTTCATATCACAAAAGAAATATGGGGGGAAGAAATGTTTTAAGAACCAGTAAACGGAAAGCGGCCAGCTTAAATACCTGGCACTACCCGAATTGATACGTGTCTATCAAAACCATTGACAGGGTTGGGAAAAGAAGGTAATTTATCCGCAACAGTCGTTAGTGTAAGAGCTTTGAAAATATGGTTTTTTGATGCTCAGAATGTGTTTTGCGTTCAGAGGTTTTGGCTTCAAAGAAACAGCTGAAAATCAAAGATAAAAACAGAGGTGTCTTCTGGGGAAAAGAACTATAAAAATTGTCGCAACAGGTTTTGGCAGCGGTTTTACCCCTTTTGCCCCGGGAACTGCGGGAACAGTTATAGGGATACCGGTATATCTTGTATTCTCACATTTTTCCTGGCCCCTTTACCTGATATCGGTAGTGGCATTTTCATTTTTGGCGGTGTATGTATCCCGGGAAGCAGAAAAGATATTCAATAAAAAGGATGCACAATGTATCGTAATTGATGAGATTGTCGGCTTCCAATTCACCATGTTCCTGATCACGCCCACTGTATTACACATATTCATAGGCTTCCTCCTCTTCAGGTTTTTTGATATTATCAAACTCTTCCCTGCCGGTCTTTGCGAAAGGAAGGTTTCCGGAGGGTATGGGGTCGTCGGGGACGATGTTATAGCAGGCATTTATGCAAACATATCCTTACTGTTATTAATTAAACATCTGGGAGTGTAAACACCTCGAATGAGAATCGGAATATTGGCAATAGGAAATGAATTGACCGGCGGTTCGACACAGGACACAAATTCCTCTTTCATATCGCGTGAGCTGAATGCCGAAGGCTGGAGCGTATCTACAATAATGGTTTCCGGTGATGATGAGGATATAATCGGGAAAGGACTTGACTACCTGATGGCTCTCTCCGATGCCGTTATCGTCACGGGCGGACTCGGCCCGACCTCCGACGATATCACCACCGCATCAATCGCAAAGGCATTTGGTCTTAATTTATATACCGATGAAACCGTTCTGAATCAAATGAAGGACAGGTTTAAAAAATACCGTACCAAATGGATCTCTAACAATACCAAACAGGCCATGTTTCCCGAAGGAGCCGAGATAATACCAAATCCGGCCGGAACGGCCTGTGGATTCTCCCTGAAAAAGAATGGAAAAATTGTAACCGTTATCCCCGGTGTTCCATCAGAAGCTAAAAAGATGTTCTCCACAGGAGTCATACCACTCCTCAAAAGAAATTCCGGAGAGGCCAAACAATATATGGTAAGCAAAACCATTAAGCTGTTTGGCGTCACAGAAGCGGGAATTGATCAAATGCTATCCGATGTTGATCTAAAAATCACCGGGGTAAGCATAGGATTTTATCCCAACTTCCCGGAAAACCATATTGTAATCACATCAAAAAATCTCACGGAATCCGCCGCAGAAGAAACCCTTAAGATCGCAGAGAGGCGGATCGAGGGGAAATTACAGAAATATATCTTCGGGTATGATAATGACACACTGGAGGGAATTGTTGCATCTCTTTTAACAAACAGGGCATTGACACTATCGGTAGCCGAGTCATGTACCGGGGGACTGATTACAGATCGCCTGACAAACATACCGGGAAGTTCAGTATTTTTTGACAGAGGGGTTGTTGTTTACAGTAATGACTCCAAGACAGATCTCCTCGGTGTTCCATCCGAAATTTTAAACAATTTTGGAGCCGTAAGTGAAGAGACGGCTGTTCTCATGGCTGAAGGTGTCAGGAAGCTTGGCAGAACCGATCTTGGTTTGGCTACAACCGGTATAGCAGGCCCGACAGGAGGGACAACACAAAAACCTGTTGGCACTGTTTTTATCGCTCTGACCGATGGAGAAAATACGATATGCCGCAATTTTCTGTTCGGTGGAAAACGTAAAAGGATAAAAAAAATATCATCGCAGTGGGCTTTGGAGATGCTCCGGAGATTCCTGATCGGGAATAGTTTGAATGACTGATAAAAAACTGATAAGAACCTTTCTGGCAATAGATATTCCTGAAGAGATAAAAGTTCAAATAGAAACAATCCAGGACCGACTGAAGGCAACTGTAAAGGGGGTCAGGTGGACACGACCGGAAGGGATACATCTGACACTGAAGTTCTTTGGCAACATCTCCGAAAATCAGATTGCCGATATCTCCAGGGTTGTTGAGAAAAATACCGTAGACATAAGACCACTTTCGCTCGAAGTTTCAACTCTCGGAACATTTCCGAATCTTAATCGCCCAAGAATCTTGTGGCTTGGAATTGGCGGATCGGTAGAGAGATTATTAGATCTCCAGAAGGAAATTGCAAGAGACCTTGAATCGATAGGGTTTCAAAGGGAAGACAGGGCATTCAGAGCCCATCTAACTCTTGGAAGAGTAAAATCGCCAAAAAATGTAAGTGGGCTTTCCGAAATTATGACAAATGAAAAACATTACGATGCGGGGAGTTTTTGTGCCGGGGGCCTTACGCTTCTAAAGAGCGACCTTACACCCAAAGGTGCCATATACACAAAACTTGCCTATTTTCCCTTTGACGGGTAATGATACAAACAAAAATGTTATTTAATGACAGTACAGTATAAAGCCATAAATGGAGGCAGCTATGAAATCAGATACAGATAGAGAAAAAGCGGTTGAACTGGCTATAACCCAGATTGAACGGCAGTTTGGAAAAGGTTCAATTATGAGACTGGGGGGGGATGAAGTCATTTCAGACATTCCAAGCATTCCCACAGGTGCACTAAGCCTCGATATCGCCCTTGGAGTGGGTGGTGTCCCCCGGGGAAGGGTCATTGAAATATATGGTCCCGAAGCCGGTGGTAAAACAACCCTTGCCCTTCACATAGTAGCCGAGGCACAAAAGCAAAATGGTCTGGCTGCCTTCATAGACGCGGAACATGCTCTTGACGTACTATACGCCAGAAAGATTGGTGTAAATACCGACGACCTTCTCATCTCACAACCCGACACAGGCGAGCAGGCACTGGAGATTGCCGAAACACTTGTCAGAAGCGGGGCATTGGACGTCCTGATCATAGATTCCGTAGCTGCTCTCGTGCCGAGGGCAGAGCTCGAAGGAGAGATGGGTGATGCACAGATGGGACTTCAGGCGAGACTCATGTCACAGGCCCTTCGAAAACTCACTGGAAGTATCGGCAAATCGATGACAACCGTCATCTTTATCAACCAGATACGGATGAAGATAGGGGTCTTCTTCGGCAACCCGGAAACCACGACTGGCGGTAATGCCCTCAAGTTTTACTCGACGATGCGCCTCGACATAAGAAAAATAGGTGCCATTAAACAGGGAGATAAGGTTACAGGAAACAGGACGCGGGTTAAAGTGGTAAAAAACAAGGTTGCTCCTCCCTTCAGGCAAACCGAGTTCGACATCATCTTCGGGGAAGGAATTTCAAAAGAAGGGGACATTCTTGACCTTGCCGCAGATAATGGAATCATCGAAAAGAGTGGTGCCTGGTATTCCTATAAGGGTGAAAGGCTGGCCCAGGGAAGGGAGAACGCCAAGGTGTTCCTCAACAAAAATCCTGACATCACGAAACAGGTAGAAGAAGAGGTTCGTGAAAAGGCCGGCATGAAAAGAAAAGTCACAGAAGAAAGCCAGAAGGAACAGCAAGAAACATAAAGGGTAATAAATCTGTTTGAATGCATAAGTAATAAAGATTGAAGGAAACCTCCAGGCGGT
>CAZYTP010000004.1:0-33801 GCA_964650385.1 uncultured Syntrophales bacterium
GCCGAACCAGCTAAACATTGTAGCGCCCTCCTTATCAAAATACTCCATTTCCTTGTCATTCAACCCAATTTTGACATTTGAATCGTTGAATAGCTCGGATGCCTCGTAATGGTCCGGGTGGGAATGTGTGTTAATGACATATTGTACCTCATCGGTATCTATTCCATCTTCTTCCATGCTTTTGAGGAGAAGAGGAAAATTTCTCTTGAGCCCCGGATCGATAATCGCCCGAACACTTCCCCCGATGAAGTAGCTATTACAATTATTGTCAAATAGATTTGTCCACTCATACGCATAAACATCATCCAGCAATTTCATGACAGTTCCTTTCGTTACCTATGTTTCATAATATTTTTACGAGACATTCAATGTTGATGCACCCTTAAAAAGTCATAAACTGCATCATTTGTCATGCTGAACTTGTTTCAGCATCTAATCATTTAAGTAAGTTAGAGACCCTGAAATAAATTCAGGGTGACAAAAAAGACTTTCTACGAGACATTCAATGTTTAATAAATTCCAATTTATTCCTGTGCCTCACGACCGCTCAGCTGCCCGCAGGCGGCAAGGATATCTCTCCCCCTGCTTGAGCGAATGATCGCTGTGTAATTATGTTTGATGAGGATACTTCGGAATGCCTTAACGTCAGCTTCTGCAGGTGTTTTAAACGCTGATCCGGGATATTCGTTAAACGGAATGAGGTTAATTTTGCAACGTATTCCTCGAAGTAATCGTGCTAATCTTTCGGCGTACTCCGGAGAAGAGTTTACTCCCTCTATTAAAATATATTCAAAGGTGAGTCTCCTGCGTCTCGGCATCTGATATTCTCGACAGGCCTGAAGAAGCGGTTCGACAGGGTGTCTTTTGTTGATTGGCATGAGGAAACTTCGCGTTTCATTATCCGGAGCATTTAAAGATACGGCAAGGTTGACGCATGCATCCTTTCCCAATTGATGGATCATGGAAGGAATTCCACATGTGGATAGGGTAATCCTCCTGTTTGAGAGGCGAATTCCCGTATCGGCGGAAATGATTCTGATCGCCTTCAGCACGTTTTCATAATTTTCCAGGGGTTCTCCCATCCCCATCATAACAATGTTTTTGATGTTTTCCCCTTCAGGGGTGTTGAAGCGAAGCATTGTAATCTGGTCTGTTATTTCGGAAGGGAGAAGATTTCTTTTGAAACCGTAACTTCCGGTAAGACAGAACCTACACCCCATCTTGCATCCCACCTGCGAAGATACACAAAGTGTCCAGTGGTTCTTTCCGGGAATGAGGACGCTTTCAATAAAATTGCCGTCTTCCAGTTTAAAAAGTACCTTTTTGGTGGTGTCTTCAGATGTCTGAATCTCTGTTATTTCAAGGGTGCTTATCCGTGAAATGGCACTCAACCCGGTTCTGAAATCCTTTGAGAGGTTTGTCATCTCATCAAAGGATGTGACACCGGATTGATATAACCATTTCATTACCTGTCTCGCCCGGTATTTCCCCTTTCCGAGATCCGATATAAAAATTTCTATCTCATCCAGAGTCATATCCTTCAGGTTGGGTTTATCCATGTAACTTCTTTCGTAATCTCTCGGCAATCGTATTTATAAACCCTTCTGTGTTTACTTTCTTGTTATTAGGGCTCTTCCGGGCGACGAGAAGGAGGTCTCCGGTCATTGTTCCGTTTTCAATGGTTTCAATAGCTGCTTCCTCCAGCTTTTCGGCAAATTCTACGACATCCGGTGTCCCGTCGATTTCTCCGCGCTTGCGAAGACAGCCGGACCAAGCGAAGATCAGGGCCATCGAGTTCGTCGACGTCTCTTCACCGCGTAAATGTTTATAGTAGTGTTTCTGAACTGTGCCGTGTGCGGCCTCGTACTCAAAGTAACCTTTGGGGGAAACAAGCTCGGAGGTCATCATGGCGAGACTTCCACTGGCGGCTGCAATCATATCGGACATAACATCGCCATCATAGTTCTTCAGTGCCCAGAGCATCCCTCCTTCTGATCTCATGACTCTGGCTATGGCATCATCGATCAGTGTATAGAAGTACTCAATTCCAGCCTTCTCGAATTTTGTCTTCCAGTTTTTTTCATATTCTTCTTCAAATATCTGTTTGAAGCGGGCATCATACGTCTTTGAAATGGTATCCTTTGTGCTGAACCAGAGATCGATCCTGTGGTCGAGGGCAGAAGTAAAGCACGCCTTTGCAAAATTAGATATAGATTCGTCGGTATTGTGTATCCCCTGAATTATCCCCGAACCGTTAAAATCTTTTATCGTCTGCCTTATCGGCTTGCCGCCGTCGGCAGGCGTGAAGACAATCTCTGTCTTTCCTGAAGACGGTACGCTTATCTCGGCACTGCTGTATACGTCTCCGTAGGCATGTCTTCCTATTATTATCGGTTTTTTCCATGTAGATACGAAAGGCGCTATATTGCTTACAAGTATCGGTTTTCTAAATACCGTTCCGTCAAGCATATCCCTGATTGTTCCGTTAGGGCTTTTCCACTGTTTCTTGAGATCATACTCTTCGACGCGCTCTTTGTTGGCGGTGATGGTTGCGCATTTTACTCCTATTCCATATTTCATGATGGCATTGGCGGCGTCAAAGGTGATCTGGTCCCCGGTCTCATCGCGTTTTTTAAGGTGAAGGTCGTAGTATTCCAGATCGATATTCAGAAAGGGCAGCAAAAGTTTATCCTTAATTATTGCCCACATAATCCTGGTCATTTCATCGCCGTCTAATTCAACAACGGTAGTCTTAACCTGTATTTTCTTAATTTCTGTCATAAATTGAAGCCTCCGAACGCAGGTTCTGAAACGCTTTTAACCTGCTTCTTATATCAATATTTTCTCATATATCGTTGAATATATTTTTTAACATCACTCTTTGAATGAAAGATTCCGAAATGTCCCTCACAGAGGATATCGGCTTCCAGGGCAAGGAGTTTTTCCATGGATTTTTTCCACTGTTCGATATCAGATCCAAAACTGGGAAGGAAAGGCCCGTGTATGTCCTGGCCGAAGAGTATTCTCTTTCCTCCCCTGTCAAGATAGAGTGCTATTGAACCGGGCGTATGTCCGGGTGTATGAATTAAGTGAAGGTCTTCATCTCCGAACCGGAGGATATCCGGGTCATCTGTGAGCCTTTTGTCAACAGGTGTTGGAGGAAAATTGATTCCGTACCAGTTGGCTGCGGTCAGTACCTGGTTACCCGTCTCAATGGCATCGGCATCAAGATCATGGACGACCAGCTTACAGCCAAATTCTTTTCTGAAATAGGGTGCCGCTCCGATATGGTCAATGTGGCAATGAGTAAGAATCAGCGTTGAAATGTTCTGCGGATTGAGACCGGCATCTTCTATATTCCTGATCAGTATCCGGGAGGTGTTTCCGGCACCGGAATCTATCATGACCAGCTCTCCGTTAAAATCGATTATAAATACCGTTGCATCTTCAGGAGACGAGACATCGGGCCCGCCGATAAGATATACACCGTCAACAATTTTTTCTGTCTTTCCCATGCAGGAATCCTTTTCTAAAGTGTAAAAATTAACAAGTTCGCAAAAAGTCTTTTTGTCCGTCACTCCCGCGAAAGCGGGAGTCTATAACAGATTGAATTTACTGGATTCCCGCTTTCGCGGGAATGACAAAGCTTGTCCTCGACCTGATCGGGGAAGGGTAGAAAATTGACTTTTTACGAATGCATCGAAGTTAGTTTAGTAAAAGGGGGATTTTAAATTTTTAGCGTTCCTATCAAGTCGTTAATATCTTCGATACCGTGCTCGATTAAATAATTATCTATACCCTCAAGGACATCAATCGTCGTATGAGGATTTACAAAATTAGCCGTCCCTATCTGAACGGCCTTCGCCCCCGCAATAAGGAATTCAACAGCATCTGCTGCATCCATGATTCCCCCGACTCCTATTACAGGAATGGATACACTCTTTACTACTTCCCATACCATCCGCAGTGCTACCGGTTTTATCGCCGGTCCGGACAATCCACCTGTAATGTTCTTCAAATGTGGGACTCTCTCTTCAATATTTATCGACATTCCCTTCAGCGTATTGATCAGAGATACGGCATCTGCCCCCCCCTCTTCCACGCTCCCCGCTATTTCTGCGATATTGGTTACATTTGGTGTTAGCTTGACCATCACTGGAAGATCAGTCACGCCTTTCACCGCCCTCGTCACCTTGTTCGCCATATCGGGATCAGTGCCAAATTCGACACCGCCCTTCAGCACGTTGGGGCAGGAGATATTTATCTCCAGACCGGCTATTCCTCTGACACCGCTTAATTCCTGTGCAAGCTTTCTGTACTCCTCAACAGTTTCCCCAAATATATTAACTATTACAGGGACATCAAAGTTTCTCAGGAAGGGAAGTTTTTCATCAATAAAAGACCGTACACCGACATTCTCAAGCCCGATGGCGTTGAGCATTCCACAGGGCGTTTCCATAATTCTGTGGGGGGAATTGCCGACTCTTGGTTTAAGAGAGATACCCTTGACGATTAAGGCACCCAAACGGTTCAGGTCAATTAAGTTAGCGTACTCTTCTCCGTAGCCGAAGGTGCCGGAAGCGGTCATAACCGGGTTCTTCAGTACCAGACGGCCAATGTCAACCTGCAGTTTTGGATTATAAGAATTTTTCAAGTTCTCTTTCATAATTAATCCCGAATAAGTTCATGAATATCAAAAACAGGACCATCGCTACATACCTTTTTATAGCCTGATTTTACACGGATGGCACACCCGAGGCACGCTCCTACACCGCATGCCATCCTCTCTTCTACCGATACCTGGCAGGGGACGGCCTGATTCCTCAATATCTCAGCCAGGCGCTTTATCATGGGAAATGGACCGCAGGAATAGACCACCGAATCACTGCTGTTATACGATAGTATATCCTGCTCAAAAAGTTCTGTCACAAGACCATGGTACCCCCTGCTGCCATCATCGGTACTTATTCTGATATCAGAACATATCTCGCCCATCCTGTCCAGACCGACAATGAGGTCTTTTCTTTGTGCACCCACGTAACAAATTATCTGCGGAGGGTTGGGTTTATTGATGGTATCTGCCCCGTAGTAGTGTCCGAGAAAGGAAAGGGGCGCTATGCCGATACCCCCCGCGACCAGAACGACACGCTTGCAATGGGAAAATATATCAAATCCCCGGCCCAGCGGACCGAGAATGTCAATTTCGTCATCCGGTTTCAATCGTGAGATTACGGAAGTTCCCTTACCCACCACTCTGTATAGAAGCTCCATGGTAAGATCATTGGTGCTTGGATAAAGGCGATGAATGCTAATCGGTCTTCCCAGGAACGGAAACTCCCTCCCCTTTACCCGTAACATAACAAACTGGCCGGGAGTGACTCCCCGAAACGATGCCTCGGCGGAGCTGAAATGACCAGACACGTTGAGGGACATTAAGAAGTGGCCTTTAGCGATTTCCCTGTTGAATATAATTTTTCCCGACATCCTTACGGGTTTATGCGGTATGCTAACCACTAATCACCTGCCTTTTTAAAGTTTTCTCTCAAGTCTGCCCACATAATCAAAGCATCCTCCTTTGTATCGGAATAATAGAGGGGCCTTGTCCACTTCGCTGTAAAGTAGAACTTTTCGTATAGTTTTATGGCAGGTGTATTAGACCTGCGTACTTCTAAGGTAGCATAGATTGCTCCCTTGTGAAGTGAAATATTTATCATTGCCGCTATCAATTGTGACGCTACCCCTCGCATTCTTAAATCTTCCCGTACAGCTATATCTCTTATATGAACTTCATCGACAACCGTCAAAAAATTAATATATCCCGCAACTTCCCACCCATTTTCACCGTCTACCCTCGCTACCAGATTATGGTGCAATGGTAAAGTCAATTCCTGCCTGAATGTTCCTTCAGACCATGCTGTTACAAAGGAACTACATTCTATTGCCATAACTTCTTCAAGATCCTCAAACGTCATTTCTGTTACTTTAATATCTGCCGATTTATTTGATTTAGTATATTGATTCACGGCACACCACTTTTAAAGAATTATAAAATTCCGAGTAAAAATTCAAAAACAACCGTAACTATAAGAAAAGCACCACAGAACACAGGGATGGTACCACGCAAATTTATTGTATTGAGAGCTACGGCAACACCAAGCAGTGGAAGGAATAAGTATGTATAAGAGAGCGCTGTTAGACCCCTCTGGGGAATAAGGGGAAAGACATACTTCAGGATTGTTACGCCCAAGATTAAAAAGACAAAGATAAAGACCGCTGTGAAGAAAAATGTCTTAAACAGTCCAAAAATATGTTTACGGGAAATACTTTTGATGTCACCTATTTTTGCATCTTCTACAGCCTTTCGGGAAAGTTTGTCGTTAAACCTCATAATATAGACATCCATCTTCTTCCCAAGAATACCGAGGGGGATAAAAAGAAGAATCGAAAAGGCTATCAATTCCCTGGAAAGGTGACCCAGTTCCCTTCCCGTTAATATTGAACCGGCGACTACAAGAACAGCAACAATAGAGTCGTTTGGAGGAACGTAGACACCAATAGGCGATCTGTCAATCCACAGCAACTCTATTAAGGCACCTGCAATCAGTCCCGTGTATGGATCTCCCAAAACAAATCCTATGATAGGGCCGACGACTACAGGTCTGGAAAGCATGACCTGTAATAAAATTCTGTCCAGGCAAATGATGCCTCCGACAACGGCGACTGTAATTGCTTCAAGTAACATGGAAAATAGTAAGAGACTCTTGAAAAAGGGTTCACTATGAAGGGTATACCCCACAAAGTTGCATTGAAAATGTACAGCGAGCATACCCTGAAAAACAACAAGATTTTTTTACGCTTGAAAGATTCCCCGCAACTTGCTGTAGAGAGCTGCATTTTTTTGATGCATACAGGAAAAAGTTTATTTTTTTGATTGACAGGATTTTTAAGTAAGCTTGGATTTTTTTATCACGTCACGGAAATTGAGCGGTTTGTCTCTCGGAATGCACCGCAACTCTACCTCAACCCCAGAATCGACCAGGAATCGTAAATTTTCTATATCCTCCTTACATAAATAAACCGCTGGCGAGTAGAATTTTCTATCTTTCTTGCTATGAGCGCTGCCTATATTCAACTTTTCAAATTTGAAACCGAAGCTGTATGCCTTTAAGGCATTGTGGATGTCGTAAAAGAGAACGATAGTTTTTTTACCTTGTTTTTCATAATGGGAACAGTTTTTAGTGAATTCCTCTATACTGTTTACTATAACTTCAACATCACTCGGAACAGCCATTCTTATTACTGATTTTCTGAAGAAGTCGTTTGCCACATTGTCATCTACAACCACGATACATGAAGCCTTGATAAATGGAAGCCACGTTTCCAATATCTGACCATGAATAAGTCTGTCATCGATTCTTACAAGTGAAATGTTCATAAGATGGCCATAAAGCTTATTGTTTGCCAATTTTTTTGTTCAAAATTTCACTGGCGAGGGATATGTTTCTCATCCCGTAATCCTTGATGGAACAAGCAAAATCCGCCAGGTCTTTTTCTCTGATATCTGGAAGTTTGAGCAACATGGGAAGGTTTACACCGCTGATAACCTCCAGCTTTCCTTCTTTCAAGAAAGATAAAGATAAGTTTGAAGGAGTACCGCCAAAAAGGTCCGTCAAAATTAGGACACCTTTGCCTTTGTTTACTTTCTTTATGCTGGAGGTGATTTCCTTCTTTAATTCCTCGACACCTTTTGTCGGATCCACCGAAATGGCAAGCACACCATCTATCCTGCCCTTTATCAGCTCAGCGGCCTGTATCAACTCATATCCAAGATTGCCATGAGTTATTATCAGTACACCTATCATTATTTCCTGCCCCTAAATTAACTTTTAATGAAGTACGCTAATTGATTGTCTTCTGATTGTCAAGAATTTATCATTATCCGTTCAACACGGCAGTTTTTCGCCCTTGACATAAAACCTCATTCATCATAAATTGACCGAGAGTGCCCTCGTAAACCCTGCCTTGAAGGTAGGGTAAGAGGATGTGCAGTATAAGACAAACAAGTTCCTTATTAGAAGTCCCCCGCTTTCTATGAGGAATGAGAAAACCATACTTTTTTAAACTTCTGTTCTTATAATGGCCACAAAAACCAAAATTACCTGTCCTAACTGCGGCTCTAAAATCAAATCTTACCAGAATCCTGTGCCGACCGTTGACATAATAATTGAACTGGAAGAAGGGGAAATTGTTCTTATAAAAAGAAAAAATCCTCCCATCGGATGGGCAATCCCCGGAGGCTTTGTAGATTACGGAGAATCTCTCGAGGAAGCAGCAATAAGGGAAGCAAAAGAGGAGACATCTCTTGATGTCATCCTCCTGGGACAGATGCATGCCTATTCAAAGCCGGACAGGGATCCCCGCCAGCATACCATCTCAACTGTTTTTATGGCCAGGGGGAAGGGAATACCCGTTGCGGCAGATGACGCCGCCGAAATCGGCATATTCACCAAAGATAATCTCCCAGATTCGCTAATGTTTGACCATGAACAAATACTAACAGACTATTTCAACAGAAAAGTTTAACTGGTAAAGAAGTAAGGATACGCAATTGCTTACTCTAACTGCGACAAGAGGGGGTTTATACAATCCCTCTCTAATTTGGGAAACCGGCTTGTATGATTCAAGGCTGTCTAAATCTAACTTCCACCGGAAGGCTTGCCCGCAGGCTGCGTCACCAATTCCGCACAGAGTGTGTACGAACGGGGATGCAAGGATGGAAGCCCCTAGACGCGGTAAAGCTCGAAGACTGGCTGACCCGGGTGTGGTTCGAATCATGGCCTGAAAAGATACCCGCATCTGAACTTTACAGGATAAATCTCTGGAAAGAATTAGCGGAGAAGATCCCACCACCCTTTCCACTTGATAAAGATTTCAATCTCTATCGGCCGCTCGATGAAAACTACGGCACTATGATCCGTTGTAAGATTAATCCTGCATCCGGTCTGCCCTCTACACCACTTGTTGAATGGCGAAGAACGATCAGCAGAGCTTTCAAAAAAACCCTCGATGGCAAGAACTTTTTTCACCCATCGGAACTTCCCTCTTATGTAGGAAAAGCCATCACAGGAAACATCATTACCTGTCCTGACAGGATATCAATTCTCGGGTTTGAATCTCCTGCCCCGATAGAAGAGGAACTCTTTAAACTCCTCGAAGACATAGCCGATGTTGAGTACGGGGGAAACTCCGGAAGAAGACCGGAGTATCTCGAAGCGATCACACTCCCCTCTCCCGAGCAGGAAGTCATCTATCTTGCTCATCGTCTGATTGAGGATGCAAGGTCAATACCGCTCCATCGAATAGGGGTGGTTGTACCCGACCTGAACGCTTATTCGATCATGATTGAGCGAAGCCTGAAGGAATTGATGGGGGCAAGCCCGCCGAAGGGAACCTCGTGGTTCAACATAACACTCGGCATACCTCTTATCAACTCCATGCTGGTCAAGGCAGCCCTTATCCCCCTGAGGTTAATGACAGAGGGTGCGTCCCGGGAACTATTCCTATCTCTCCTCCTGTCCCCTTATTACGGATGCTGGCAGGGAAAACGCCACGCAATTGCCAGGGCTGATATAATCTGGAGGGCACGCTTTGTTGAATTGGGCCTGGATAATCTATTGGACTCTTTGAAGAGAGATGATCCGGACATACTCGGGAAAATACTTTGTAAAGAGGCAGAAGGTTTTCTCGAATTTGCCAGGCTCAATTTCTCTCGCAGGCAGACTGCCTCCTATTGGATAAATGCCGTTGAAAAACTCTGGTCTTCCCTTGGATTTCCCGTTATCTCCGATGAGAAAGATACTATAGATTCAGGGCACCTCAGGGAAATCTTCCACGACTTGTCACTTAATCTTGGCGATATTGCGATGGATGGGCATGAATTCTATTCATTCCTTGCACATAGTGCGACCGGTAAAATGGTCCAGATAAAAGGATCGGAAGAAGCGGGTATTCAGATACTGGGGCTTATAGAATCACGCGGCCTTGATTTTGACAAGCTATACGTGCTCGGACTGGACGACAGGGCTCTACCCCAGCCCGTCAGGCCGATGCCGCTTCTCGATACGTCTGAGCGGAAGCTTGTTCATAGAGGAACACCGGCCTCCTCGTACGAAATAGGATTAAAAGCATTTTCAAATCTTATCTCCTGTGCACCGGATGTGACGCTCACGAGAGCGGAACAGAAAGAGTCAAAGCCCCTTTCACCCTCACCCTTCTGGCCCAAAAACGAATCGGAAAAATACCTGAACATCTGGACTGACCCCGGTAACGCATGGGCAAGGGCTCCCTGGCTAAGATCAGCCTATGAGGGATTGAGGATCGCCGCTTCCGGAGGCGATCCGAAAATTGCCGGCATAAAAAGATCAGAGGACACATTACTAAAGAAAACGGCACTTTCCGAGGGGATTTCGGCAACCGGTATAGAAACGGCCATCAGATGTCCTTTCAGGTTCCTCATTGACGGCATCTTGAAGATAAAACCCTTGGAAGAAAAGATGTCTGTTGTCTCGCCAATGGAGCGGGGACTGAGGATTCACAGGATAGTGGCTTTCTTTACCAGTGCTGTTAGAGAAAAGGGGCTTCATTTGGAACGGGACAGGGGGAAGGCGCTTTCGCTTCTTACCGAATGCGTTGATCAAGTACTAAAAGATGTTGTGCACCTCCCCCAGTGGGAGGTGGAGCGCCGTCTGCTTCTCTTCGAAGACTCACCCCCTGGCATGCTTATCTCCTGGCTTGATGCCGAAACGGGGCATCGACAGGAGGGGTGGGAATGCATTGCCGAGGAGGCGGATTTCAGAGGACTCAAATGTGACGGCTGGTCTTTCCCCATCAAAGGCAGAATAGATAGAATCGATTATCATAAAGATAAAGGCCTTATCTGCTGGGACTACAAAACCGGAACGTATCCGAATCAAAGGGACATTCTGGAAAGGCTTATAGCCCCTCAGCTTCCAGTTTATCTGCTCGCCCTGCGCATGGGAAACGTTTCGGTCGTCGATGAATATCTCAAACAGAAAACGCCCCTTTTGGCGGGGTACGCGCAGATTAAAACTCCGGCCACAGTAAAAATGCACCAAATCAAAGGAATCGAAGAGGCGCTGAGTAAATGGATAACGACAATTGCCGATGTGGAAAAAATTCTCGAAAGAGGAGACTTTCGTGCTAACCCCTACCCCGTATCAAATATAGAGAACAGGGCGTCAGCCTGTGAAAAGTGTTCCTGCATTACTCTTTGCGAAAGAGGGATTGTACCTAAAGAAATGGAAAATGACAGTTAATCTTACTGACAAAAATGAGCGCCTATCCGCCCTCGACACGGCTGGCAGCCACCATGTTGAGGCTCCGGCCGGTTCCGGCAAGACCCTGCTTTTGACCATGAGATTTCTCAAACTGCTGGGAGAGGTGAATCACCCCGGAGAGATCATAGCCCTTACCTTTACCGAGAAGGCTGCAGGAGAGATGCGGGATCGTATTCTCCGTGCGTTGAATATGGCCCGGGACAATGAAACTCCCGGGGATTCCCTGGACGACACACTCATGAAACTTGCCGGCAATGCCCTTGGCCGCCATAAACAGCTCACCTCTGCAGATGTTCTGAACATTATGACATTCCACGGTTTCTGTCTCTATATAGCCAGACGTGCTCCCCTGGAAGCAGAAATCGCACCCGACTGCGAAATCATGGATGAAAAAGTCCAGCCCATTTTAATTGACGAAGTGCTGCAGCGTGTACGGAATCGGCTCTTCTCATCTCCCGGGGGTGACATAAAAAGGGCTGCCCTGGAAAATCGCCTTCTTTACCACAACAACAACTGGGACGGCATCTCAAAAGAGCTGAAAGAGGTTATAAGAACAAGGGATCAGTTTCAAGATCTGATAATGGAAATACGTTCACATGGGATTGCTTCCCTTCCGTCGATACTGAGTGAGCGGTTGCAGATCTACATGGAGAGATGTCTCCATAGTCTCCTGGAAAAATTTTCATTCTGCGATCTCGGTGCAAAATGGGGAGAATTTACGGAGCACCTCTCCAGCAAAGGTGCGGAGACCAACAGTCTGCCATCCTCACTTCCGGGGTCATCCTGGGAGGAACTTCCCCGCTGGCAGGCCTTAGCAGAAAAAATACTTACGAAAAGCGGGAGTCCGAGAAAGCAGTTCGGACCATCAAGCGGATTTTACAGCAATTTCAAAAAGACCGCATGGGCAGAGTTGATCGAGAGCCTTCCAGAGGATGTCACAAAAGCGCTACATGATACAAGGGACTATCCGTCAAAGGGTGACACCATAGCCGATATCGGCGTCCTTTCAGACTTCATAATCCTTGCGGTGGAGGTCATCGGCGAATATGAAGCGATATGCAAAAAACGGCATATCATCGATTTCATCGGGCTGGAACAGTCGGCACTCCGAGTATTGAATGAGGAAAAGCCGACCGACCTCCACCTGTATCTTGATCACAGGATACGACATCTGCTTGTCGATGAGTTTCAGGATACGAACCGGAACCAGTGGGAACTGATAAAGAGACTGTGCAGCGGCTGGACGCAGGATGACGGCAGGACGATCTTTATCGTCGGTGATCCGAAACAGTCCATCTATGCCTTCAGAAACGCGGAGGTGAGGTTGTTTATCGAGGCCAAAGACGGCATTCCGCTTCCCGGGCAGGGAAAGCTCCCACTCGACACACATCTGTTAAAGACAAATTTCCGTTCCACGGAAGAATTGATAAAGTGGACGAACTCGCTTTTTGGCGATACAGTTATGATCAATCCGGACTCAGATGCCGATGAAGTTCCTTTCAATGCATCTGTTCCAGCCGGAAATAATAAAAAAGAGACGGTCATATCTCTCAATCTTTTTTCGGATAAAGATACCGACAGGGCAAAAGATGATGAGGCGAGGTGGCTTGCTAAAAAAGTAAAAAAGACGCTCGATGAAACGTCTGGCAAAAAATCCATCGCCATACTCTTATTTACACGAAACAGGATTCACCGATACCTTGCCGCCCTGAAGGAGGAACGAATCCCCGTTCAGGTACAGGAAGGGCTGAGTCTCATTGAAAGGCCGGAGATCATGCACCTTATGCAGACGGCCCGGTTCATGGTGAGGCCGCATGACGATATGGCTTGGGCATCTCTTCTTAGGTCGCCCTGGTCCTGGTTCGATGTAACGATTCTCCATGAGGCAGCCATGCAGGATGAGGAAAGCTGGGCGAACAAGATACACCTCACAGCAAAAACGCATCCCGAAATGGATGTCCTCTTAAAGGCTATTGACCAGGCAGTGATGAGGGTTGGAAGAGAGCCTCTCGGAAGGGTCGTCAAAGGGTTCTGGGAGACTCTCGATGGACCCAAGATAACGGCCTATCTTTACGGCATGGCAGGGGTTGCAAATTGCCGCCGTTTTTTTGAAATTTTGGAAGATGCTGAGGAGGGAGTTCCGCAGGAGACCCTGAATCGTATCGAAGTTACCCTCGATTCCCTCTATGAACCGGTGGATCCTACCGTATCGCGATCACTGGTTGAGATGATGACAATTCATAAGGCAAAGGGGTTGGAATTCGATTGTGTATTCCTTCCGTTCATGGACTGGAGACCGCTTGCCAGCGGCCCCAAAACGCCCCCTCCTTATCTTCTCGAAAGGATGCCGGGAACCGGCGAACAACACTTGATTGCCATGGGCCGTGATCGCCGTACCGAAGAACCCACAGCAACGTATAGGCTCCTCAACAAGATCCGTAAAGAACGTGACTGGGGAGAAGCTAAACGCACCTTTTATGTTGCGGCAACCCGGGCAAGAGACTTCCTCATCATGAGCGGTGTAGTAAAATCAAAGGATGAGGCTGTTTTTGCCCCCGACAAAAGTGTGCTAGGCTGGGTCATGGGTCATGAAGGCCTGAATGGAAAAGATCCCGCCGAAATAAAAGGCACTACCATCTCAGTTGCCGTCAACCCGGTAATAGATGCCCTTTCCACTAAAGATGAATGTGTTGATTTTATCCTTCCGGAGCCCCTTCCGCTTACCCCCGAGAGAATACCTTACGTTGTGGAAAGTCCTTCATTGCTCAAAACTGATGACCTCACTCACCTGGGTGATGACAATGCCGATGGCAGAGTTCGTGGAACCATAACCCACAGGATCCTGCACACCTCAATTATGGGTGCTAAGCTTCCAACCGAAGCTGCTGTCGTCACGGTGCTCTGCGCTGAAGGACTGCCTGCAGAGTTGGCCGCCCACATATCTCCCGGGATAATAGAAGAAGTTGAATCCACACTGAGCGATCCTTTTATAGCAGGGCTGATTGATAAATCTAATCCGGTAGTCCGAAGTGAATGGGCTATTGAGGACACATCGAAAGAAAGGCACATTCGTTCCGGCATTATCGATCTTGCAGTCTTTGATGGGAACAATTGGTGGATAGTGGATTTTAAAACCTCAAGGCCGACAAAAGGTGAGTCGTTTGAAAAATTTATATCCAGCGAGGAGGAGCTGTACAGACCACAGCTCGAAGCTTATCGATTCATGTTGAAAAAGGTGGAATCAGTCGGTAAGTCGTCAATTCATATGGGAATTTATCTCACCGCATTAAAACAATGGAGGAAGTTATGAGAATAAACGTCGGATGCTTTTAGCCATAATAGCCTGATATAACTATGATTCTTGTCAGTGGTACAAAACAGGGCAATCAGGTCTAAAGGCTTAAGAGCGCTATATTTGTTCTGTTTTTTAACAGACTTATTGACATATTAATAACAACTTCTGTGAATAAGTCTGGAGATTGTATTGTTTTTAAAAGACTTTTTTATTGACAAAAAAGTAAAAATGATTAGTTTAATTAAAACTCGATAAAAGAGAAAAAGGTGGTAAATTGACAAACCTGTATAAGTGCAAAAAGAAGAACACATTCATAACCGAACCCTGTCATGATGAAGCCTGTGAGTGGTGGCTGAAGAACGAAATATTTTGTAATTGTACTTGGGTTGCGTGCAATCACGGCCCCTTTACTCTTGAAGAGGTTGGTGCGATGATGGGGGTAACAAGAGAAAGAATAAGGCAAATAGAAGCAAAGGCCCTCAGGAAATTACAGCACAAAAAAAGAAGAGATCAATTGAAAGATTTTGCCTTACCGGATTACGATTATGATAGCTAGAAGATATTTTGATAATTACTTTTCTTTAATAATCTACTAATTCTCTGAGTTCCTTCCCAACCTTAAAAAACGGAACCTTTCTGAACGGAACATTAACTATTGCTCCTGTTTTAGGGTTTCTTCCTTCCCGGGAATCTCTCGATTTAACGGTAAAATTCCCAAATCCCCTGATGTCTATCCTCTCATTTCTTGATAATGCGCCTATCATTGCTTGGAATATAATATTGACTGCAAAATCTACATCCTTTTTGGGATAATCCTCCAGTCGCTCCTGTACTTTTTCAATGAGGTCTCTCTTTGTCATGATCTAACACCTAAAGCGGCAAAGCCGCAACCTCAAAAGTGCCTAAAGTGAGCTAAAGTTAATGTACACGCCTTCGGCGCGGTCAAATTTGAAACAGGCTGCGCTGAAAGCGCATTTTTTAACTTTAGGCACTTTAGTTCACTTTACACTCTTAACTAAATCTTGCTGTTTGAACTGGTACCAATATCTGCGCAAAAAACGCAGTTGTTGAGAATAAAGACTCTAATAGCTGATTCCGCTAAACTCTTTCCTCAACTCACTTACGATGGCAGAAACCGTTTCTGTCAGAATATATCTCCAGAGTTTCAACTTTTTTTCTTTGGGATACACCACCTCGGGTTTCCCCTTTATTCCGGAGAGTTTTGCAGCAAGATTGATTGCATATTCTTTATCACCGAGGAAATCAACAAGACCCATCTTCAACGCTTGCCGTCCGGTAAAAATCTTTCCGTCAGCAATACTTGCCGCCTTTTCCTTTGATATCTTTCTGTTTAAAGAAACTGCCTCAAGAAACTGATCGTAAATATCATCAATAACTTCCTGGATGAGTCTTTTTTCATCGCGGGTCATCTCTCTCAGTGGGGAACCGATATCTTTGTATCGACCACTTTTAACGATAGAGGGTTTGAGCCCTATTTTCTTGAGAAGTTCTTCTACATTAGAAAAATGGACGATAACTCCGATACTGCCTGTTATCGTGCCTGGGTTGGCCACAATCTTATCAGCGGCACAGGCAACATAGTATCCTCCCGAAGTTGCCACTGACCCCATCGAAACAACCACATTCTTCTTTTTCTTCAGTGCAAGAACTGCTTTATATATCTCCTGCGAGGAGACCACACCGCCACCAGGCGAATCTACCCTCAAAACTACTGCTTTGATGCTATCGTCTTTGCTGTATTCAACCAGCTGATCCACAACAGGAGAAGAATCGCTGATGATTCCTTCCAGCGTTACGACACCAATTTTATTCTTAAGGGAAAAGGAGCTTTTGTCTCCGGTAAAGGTAGAAACTCCGTAAACAAAAATAAAAAATAAAATAAATATTAATACTAACAGAAATAATCCGAATATTACAGGATGCTTTCTCATTGCAGACTGTCTGTCCTTTGAAATCTTAAAAACGGTCAGCCATAAGTAAAATAGCAAAAACCTACTTGCTTATGCCCCGCAGTGGCAAGTGGTGTAATCTTCCGCCTGCTCCTTTTGACTGATCCTTTGTTGTTGAAGGCTGAATATTCACTTAAACTTTAAGAACCGGGAAATTAATTTCCGACAAGGCTTTTCCTAAGCTGGAAGTGACGTTTTTACTATTATTCAAATATTGTGATGTAGGGGTTTTATTCAAAGATGATTCGTGGTCTTTAATGCTTAGTCTCATCCTTCTGTTTTCCTGGTCTACATTTATAACAACGGCCGATACAACCTCTCCGATTGCAAACAAATCGGAGGACGAGTTTGCCCTCTTTTGCCCAAGCTCTGAAATATGAACCAGTCCTTCAATTCCTTCCTCTATTTCGACGAATATGCCGAAATCTGTAACATTAGTAACCTTTCCGGAAATTACGGAACCCGGGGTATACTTTGAATTAATTTCATCCCAGGGATTTTTTTCAATTTGCTTTATCCCGAGAGAAAACTTTTCATTTTCTACATCAATATTCAAAACTACCGCTTCTACTTCTTGCCCCTTTTTGAAAAATTCGGACGGATGTTTTACGCGATGTTTCCAAGAGATATCGGATATATGCACGAGACCGTCTATGCTCTCTTCAACTCCAATAAAAATCCCAAAATTTGTAATATTTCTTACTGTTCCTTTTACAATACTCCCTTCAGGATATTTTTCCTTCAGAATTATCCACGGGTTCTCGGAAGTTTGCTTCAAGCTGAGTGATATTCTTTTATCCTCGTGGTTCACATCAAGTACCACTACTTTCGTAATTGCACCCGGAGACAAAACCTTGGAGGGGTGTTTAATCTCCCTCGTCCAGAACATCTCGGAAATATGGATAAGGCCTTCCACTCCTCGTTCAAGTTCTACAAAGGCACCGTAATCCATAATGTTTACAACTTTCCCTTCTACTATGGAACCGATCGGATATTTCTCTGTAATAGTATCCCACGGATTTTCTGTAAGTTGTTTTAGTCCAAGAGTAACCCGTTCTTGCTCTCTATCGAAGGAGAGAATATTTACCGTTATCTTATCACCTTTGGAAAAATTAGTTGATGGACGTGTTATTCTTCCCCATGATATGTCCGTGACGTGCAGCAGACCGTCTATTCCACCCAGATCGACGAACAATCCATAATCGGTAATATTTTTAACAACACCTTCAACAATTTTTCCCGCTTCCATTGTTTCAAGAGTTTTGGTTTTTTCCGATTCCCGTTCCCTTTCTAATACAGACCTCTTTGATAATACGACATTATTCCTTTTTCTATCATATTTAAGAACATCAAACTCAAAAGTTTTGCCAACATATTTATCGAGGTTCTTTACGGGACGAATATCAACCTGGGACCCTGGAAGAAACGCCAGGATACCGATATCAACCGACAGTCCACCCTTCACTCTTTCTAAGACCGTACCTTCCATTGTGCCATTTCCCTCACAAGCCTTGATAATATCATCCCATACTTTTATTCTGGCGGCTTTTTCCATGGAAAGTACTAAATCACCGTCCGTTCCTCTCCTGTCAATAAATACAGCTATTTCATCATCAACAGCAACAGTGATATTCCCGTCATCATCTTTCAACTCTTCAATGGGAACACGCCCTTCTGTCTTCCATCCAACATCAACCATAACAACATCATCATTTATCTGTACGACCCGTCCGGTTACCACCTCTCCTATTTGAACGTTTTGCTGGTTCTGTTCAAAGAGTTCTTTGAAATTTAAATCTACCTGCTTTTTTACAGGTTGTTCCCCCTCCTTATTTTCAGTTTCTACCTCCTTTGAAAGCTCTTCATAATTTGATATTAAGTTATTTTCGTTAACCATTAACCAATTCCCCCTAATCTATTTTCTAACACCTCTAACACGGAGGTCAACTAACACACGGATTATAAAATATCAAGTGAATTGTGACAGCCTGAAATGCATATATCCTTTCCGGGTCACCACAATAGATTTATCTGAAAACAGAGGTCTCTTTAATAACTTTCATCATCTCCTCAACAACATCTGTAATGCTCATATCTGTAGAATCAATAGCAATAGAATCTTTAGCAGGTTTAAGGGGTGCTATCTTTCTTTCACTATCCTGTCGGTCCCTGATTATCAAATCTCTTTTAACCTCTTCAAAGTTGGGATTTTCTCCCTTTACCGCCAGCTCTGTGAATCTCCTCCTGCTTCTCTCCTCAACATTTGCATTCAGGAAAAACTTAAAGTCGGCATGGGGAAATACTACTGTCCCCATATCTCTACCCTCGGCAACAATCCCTCCATTTTTTCCTGCTTCCCTCTGTATAGAAAGTAGAGTCTTTCTGACAACGGGGACAGCGGAAATCTTCGAAGCAAGCATTCCAATGTCCTGGCCCCGGATTTTTTCGGTGACATCTTCGTTATCCACAATGATTCTAATGACACTATTAATACTTTTCAGTGAGACATTAAATCCTGCACACAAGCCTGAAAGTCGCTTTTCGTCATCAGCAGGAATTTCTTCTTCTGCTACTTTGCAGGCAAAAGCCCTGTAAAGAGCACCGGTATCCAGATAAATATAGGAAAGCTTCCTGGCAAGAATTTTACTTACGGTGCTTTTACCTGTACCAGCGGGACCGTCTACAGTTATGATCAACTTTCCCCCCATTTTTTGCTATAGTAAATCTCTTTGATTTTGAACAAATGTCGAAAAAAACCTCACCAAATTAGTTTATCAAAAAAATTATATTTAACTGAAAAATTATTTTATTTCAAGTATACAAAAAATAAAAAACCCTCATTTTTCATTAAGTAAAAATCTTTAAAATATGGCCTTTGAATGCTCAGGACATTTTTGACCATTCTATATCTTGAATTGTCCTTCAAACCATATTTCTCAAATGTCTCAAAGAGTAAACCAATTACGATGAATGAAGTCGTGGATGAATGTAAGAGGGAGTTCTTACAATAGTGCCGTCCTTTAATACTTCTTGACTAAAACGTCGAAAAAATATAGTTTCCTCAGAATTCATATTAACTTTTTGTGAACTATCAGCCAGAATTGAGGATTCAGAAAAGAATCAAACTAAATGCACTTATGGGTTCTTTATTCCGATTCCTCTATCTTAATATTATATGGGTGTTTCTTATGGAAGACAGTGAACTTCTCAAGAAGAGAAAAGAAAAAATAGAATCGCTTAAAACCGATGGTATTGATCTGTATCCAGGTGGGATAGAAGTAACTGCCACCACGAAAACAATCATTACCCGCTTTGGTGATATGGATAAAGATACCCTTGAGCAGTTAGATGAGAGATTTATTATGGCCGGAAGGCTTATGGCCGTCAGAAATTTTGGTAAGGCTACCTTTATCGATATCCAGGACAGAGAAGGGAGAATGCAGTCATATGTCAGAAAAGATACGGTGGGAGAAAAGGACTTTTCTCTGTTTAGAAGACTTGATGTAGGAGATATTATTTCTGTCGCCGGGAAGGTCTTCAAGACAAGGACCGGAGAATTGACAATTGAAGCGGACGAGATAAAGCTTTTATCAAAAGCGGTGAGACCTCTACCGGAGAAGTGGCATGGTCTTACCGATATCGAGATAAGATACCGTCAGCGACACCTTGACTTGATTGTTAATCCAAAAGTCAGGGAGACATTTTATATCAGGAGCCGCATTATTCAGTTAATCCGTCATTTTTTTGAAGAGAGAGATTTTCTTGAGGTTGAAACACCCATGATGCAGCCCATGGCCGGCGGTGCTATGGCGCGTCCATTTAAGACCTATCATAATACTCTCGGGATGGACTACTATCTCAGAATAGCACCTGAGCTCTATTTAAAACGCCTCGTTGTGGGAGGAATGGAGAGAGTCTACGAAATAAACAGAAGTTTCAGAAACGAAGGGGTATCAACCTTCCATAATCCTGAATTTACAATGATGGAATTCTATCAGGCCTATGCGACCTATGAAGATATGATGGTTATGACGGAAGAGCTTATTTCCTATATTTCACAAAAACTTTTTGACACACTTACAATTAATTACCAGGGAACCCAAATAGATCTTACACCACCCTGGCAGCGGATAACCGTAAAGGAAGCCATTATAAAATACTGCAAGATCGAATCCGATGTTCTCGAAGATGTCGGAAAGACCGTAGAGCTTGCAAGAAATTTAGGACTTCCGATTACTGGAAAAGAGCCACTTGGAAAAGTGGTTATGGAAATATTTGACGAAGCTGTGGAGGAAAATTTAATTCAACCGACCTTTGTTACAAGTTATCCAATAGAGGTTTCTCCACTCTCGAAGAAAAGTGCTGGTAATCCGGGGTTTGTCGACCGCTTTGAGCTCTATATATGTGGTAAAGAGATCGCCAATGCCTTCTCGGAACTGAACGATCCCGTAGATCAACGAGAACGGTTTCTGATGCAGATTGAGGCAAGAAAGGCGGGAGATGAAGAGGCCCACGAAATGGATGAGGATTATATTGAGGCACTGGAATACGGCATGCCTCCAACGGCGGGAGAAGGAATAGGGATAGACAGGTTGATCATGCTGTTTACCGATTCTGCTTCCATCAGGGATGTTATCCTCTTCCCACATATGAGAAAAAAACAAAAAGACCTGACCCCGAGATTTGAAGGAGGAGTAAAAGCTGACGGTTGATTGCTGACAGCTGAACGCTTGAAATTATGTCCTATGAACTCTTCATCGGCCTGCGTTACCTCAGGGCAAAGAGGAAGCAGGCTTTTGTTTCAATCATCACATTCATCTCCATAGCCGGAATATTCCTCGGCGTTGCAGCACTGATTATTGTACTTGCAGTTATGAATGGGTTTGAAACCGAACTCAGAAACAGGATATTGGGAGTTAATTCTCATATCGTCCTCATGGAGTATGGAAGCAGTATCAAGGAGTACAAAAAAGTAATGCGGCAGATCGGAGAGGTTGAGGGTGTCGTTGCGTCGACTCCCTTTATATACAGCCAGGCCATGTTAAAAAGGGGACAGAGCTTAAGTGGTGTGGTCCTGAGAGGATTATCAACTGAGAGTGCAAAGAAAGTAATAAATTTAGGAAAGATGAAAAAGGGGAGTGTTGATTATCTCTCCGAGAAGGGGAGAAAAACGATTCAGCTCAAAGCTGATGTTGCTTCATTTCCGGGAATTGTTATCGGAAAAGAGTTGGCGAGAAACTTGGGAGTAATTCTTTTTGACACGGTGAGCGTTCTCTCTCCTATGGGTGTTGCCACCCCTATGGGGTTGGTTCCAAGGATGAAAAAATTTCTCGTCGTCGGGATTTTCGATTCCGGGTTTTATGAATATGATTCATCACTTGCTTTTTTGTCACTGAAGGAATGCCAGAAATTCCTCAATATGGACGATATTGTAACTGGAATAGAGATCAAGGTGGCTGATATTTATAAGGCGAAGGAGATTGCAGAGTCAATCGAGAACAAGCTGGGCCATCCGTACTGGGCCAGGAACTGGATGCAGATGAATAAAAACCTCTTCTCTGCACTGAAACTGGAAAAGAGGGTTATGTTTATTATACTGAGCCTGATTGTTCTCGTGGCAGCCTTTAATATAATATGTACCTTGATAATGGTTGTTATGGGAAAAAACAGAGACATCGCTATACTGAAATCGATGGGTGCAACCGCGAAGGGCATCATGAAAATATTTATACTTCAGGGAGTTATAATCGGTGCAATCGGCACCATACTCGGCAGTATCTTCGGTCTTACTGTCGCCCTCAACCTGGAAAAGATATCTTTATATATTGAAAAACTCTTCGGATTCAGGATATTGCCGCAAGATGTATATTACCTGAGTGAACTTCCATCCCAGGTGAATTACGGAGATGTCTTAATTATTGTCGTAGGAACCATGCTCATATGTTTTCTGTCGACGATTTATCCGTCCTTGAGAGCCTCCAGGCTGGATCCAACCGAGGCGCTTAGATATGAATAATAGAGGCACAAAGAAAAAAGAAGGTGATATTTTTTTGTGTCTCTATTACAAACATAAAAACAAACTAAAGTCTTTGCGTAAAAATGAAGGATTTTCTCTTAATTCCCGAAATGGATAACAATGATAAAAATCAACAATCTAACAAAAACCTTTATCAAGGATGGCAATAAGATTGAGGTATTAAAAGGATTGGATCTTGAAATTGCCAGAGGTGAATCCCTGGCAATTCTTGGTGCTTCCGGTGCGGGGAAAAGTACTTTCCTTCATATACTGGGAACACTTGATCAACCTACTTCCGGGACAATGTCTTTCGATGATGTGAATGTTTTCAACTGGAATGAAAAAAAACTTGCTGAATTCAGAAACAGAAAGATAGGTTTTGTTTTTCAATTCCATTATCTTCTGCCGGAGTTCAGCAGCCTGGAAAATGTGATGATGCCGGCATTGATAAATAACGTCTCGAGAGAGAAAGCAAGAGAAAGGGCCGAGATTATCTTGAATGAAGTGGGACTTGATGATAGGATGACTCACAAGCCGGGGGAACTTTCCGGAGGAGAACAACAAAGGGTTGCCGTGGCAAGAGCACTGATGATGGAACCTGAGATTATACTTGCCGATGAACCGACAGGAAACCTTGACACGGAAACCGGAAAGAAAGTAGAAGACATTCTGATAAATCTGAACAAAACAAAAAATATTACCCTCGTTGCAGTTACTCATAACAGACTGTTGGCCAACCGTATGTCCAGTGTCACAGGCCTGCGAGACGGAAAGCTTTATGCCAGTGAATAATAAGACAATTTTTACATTCCAGGGAATCCTCTTTGTTCTGATATTACTACTGCTTTTGAGCCCGCAAAATCTCAGGGCACAAGATCTGAAAAAAATCGCTATCTTTCCTTTTGATATTAATGCCAAGAAAGAGAAGAATTACCTTCAGGATAAGATATACAGCGGCATCTCTACGGAACTAACGAAAGCTGGGTATGTTCAGGTAATCAAAAAAAATACCTTCTCAAAAATGATCAGTGGGAAACGGGTAGACGAAAAATTGGCCGGCAGAGTGGGAAGAGATATAGGCGCCGACTTTGTAATAATTGGAAGTCTCTCCATGATGGGAGAGTTTATAAGTGTTGATGCTAAAATTGTAAATATCAAAGACAAAAAGGTGTCACAGAGTTTCTTTGTTCAGGGTACCGGTATTAAAAGTATTGGCAATCTTTCTGCCCAGTTGACGGGAAAAATATTTTTGGAAACATCGCGTGAACAGAAGATAGCAGAAATAATATTCACAGGTAATAAGAGGATAGAGGACAGTGCGGTGTACAACGTCCTGAAAATCGCTAAAGGAAACATTTTTTCAGAAAGATTACTCTCCTCTGACATCAAGGCTATTTACGGGATGGGCTATTTTGGCGATATAACGGTAGATGTTACAGACAGCCCGGAGGGGAAGGTCATTACATTTGCCTTAGAGGAAAAACCCCTGATAACCGATATCGAAATTAAGGGAAACGATGCGATAGAAACTGAGGAAATAGAAGGGGTATTAACGGTCAAACCACGTCAGATTCTGAATCTGGACAGGGTGAAAGCAGATGCAGAAAAGATCAAAACCCTTTATGACAATAAGGGATATTTCAACGCAGAGGTAAGTTACAAAGCGGAGAAAGAAGAAGATAAAAATATAGTTATTATTTTTAACGTAGCAGAGAATGAGAGGCTATATATAAAGAGCCTTATCTTTGAGGGAAATAAGGCATACAGTGATAAAGAACTGAAGGATATGATGGATACCTCTGAATGGGGCATATTCCATTTTCTTACCGACTCAGGTATTCTCAAGGAGGACAGATTAAAACAGGATATAAATAAGCTGAATGCCTTCTATCTCAATAACGGTTATATTAACGCAAAAATCGGTGAGCCGGAGATTACACATGACAAAGAATGGGTCTATGTAAAGATACCCTTGTCAGAGGGCAAGCAGTTTATGGTGGGAACTGTGGAGATTACAGGCGACATCCTTTCCGTTCCTCGTGTCGAGCTCATAGGAAAACTGAAAATCAACAAAAAAGACTACTATGACAGGGAATCGGTAATCATGGATATAGATTATCTCACCGTGACGAGCAACAACGACGGCTATGCCTATGCCAATGTGACACCACGTACCATACCTCGTGAAAAAGACCAGAAAGTGAATATCGTTTATAATATCAAAAAGGGCAATCAGGTATACTTCAACAGGATATCCATTAGTGGTAACACAAAGACGAGAGACAAGGTTATCAGGAGACAGCTTGCGTTTGTAGAGGGAGATCTGTATAGTAGTAGTAAATTGAAGACGAGCTATATGAAACTCAACCGGATTCGATACTTTGAGGAGATTGATTTTCAAACGGTAAAAGGGCCTGATGAAGACCTGACAGATATAAATATTCACGTCAAAGAGAAACCTACCGGGATGTTCAGCATTGGCGCCGGATACAGTGCCCAGGAACAGGCAGTCTTAATGGGTCAGGTATCACAACAAAATCTCTTCGGAAGAGGACAGACCCTGAGTCTCTCTGCCCAGCTGGGATCAAATACAACCAACTATGAACTTTCCTTTATCGAACCCTGGCTCTTTGATATGCCTCTTTGGAGTAAGTGGGAGATATGGGATACCGAGAGAGAATACGACAGTTATGATGTGAGCACACAGGGCTTTGGAACTACACTCGGCTACCCGCTCTGGGAATACGTAACGGGTTACCTCGGATACAGACTTTCGACAAATAACGTAAGAAATGTAGAAGCGGGTGCATCCACCTATATCAAGGAACAGGAAGGAAATATTACAGAAAGCAGTCTTACAGGTACACTTGCAAGGGATACCACGGATGATTATATGTTTCCGACCCGGGGATCTAAAAACACAATCTCCACAGAGTACAGCGGCGGGTTGCTTCAGGGAGACACCGATTTTACGAAATATACAGGAAGTTCTACCTGGTTTTTCCCGCTTCCGATGGATACTGTATTCGGTATCCGCGGGCGTGCGGGATTCCTGCATAAGAACGGGGACAAAAAAATACCCATATATAACCGTTTTTACTTAGGGGGGATAAACTCTCTTAGAGGACTCAGAGATGTAGGTCCCACCGATCCCGCGACAGGTGATGTCATCGGGGGAGAAACGATGGCCTGTTTCAATCTGGATTTTATATTTCCTCTTGTCAAGAACGCCGGTATGAAAGGGGTAATATTTTTTGACACAGGAAATACCTGGGAAAGCGGTTATGATCTGGGAGATATGAGAAAGACCGCAGGGGCGGGTGTCCGCTGGTATTCACCCATAGGACCATTGAGGCTGGAATGGGGTCATGTCCTTGATCGGAAGGGCGATGAGGCCGCAAGCAGGTGGGAATTTACCATTGGTATGTTTATGTAATAAGAGCATTCAACTGTTAGTAAAAACAAAGGATTAAACGAAACACACTGACATTAGCAGGAAATTTTAGATAAGAGGGGGGAACGTTATATGAAAAAATCAGGTCTTTTGGTTTTAACTTTTTTTGTTGTATTATCACTTGTTATATCCGGCTCCTATGCTATTGCGGATGATAAGATTGGTTTTGTCGATGTGAGGGGGGTAATGATCCGATCGGAAGCTGGAAAGAATGCTACAAAGGAGTTTGGAAAAGTATTTGAAAAGAACAAGGCAAAGATACAGAAAGAAGAAGCTAAGCTTAAAAAACTAAAGGAAGAGCTGGAAAAACAGCGTCTGATACTGAAGCCGGAGACTGTAAAAGAGAAAGAGATCTCTTACCAGACAGAATTCAGGGATTACCAGAGATTGGTTAAGGATTCCAATGAAGAGTTGCAACTCAGAGACCAGGCGCTTTCCAGGGAACTTATCCCTGAAATATTAAAGGTTGTAAATACAATCGGTGAAAAAGAAAAATATACTATTATACTGGATGTAAACACCCAGGGTGTTGCATATCTCTCCAAGAAAAATGATATAACCGACAAAGTAACAAAAGAATTTGACAGGGCCTATAAGGATAAGAAGTAGTTATCAGGTACAGAGTACCAAAGGCACATAGGTACAAAGGATAAAAAAATTGCAGAACCATTTTGGGTATGCTGTTGTTGCCCGGCTAAAAATCTAAAACTCGTGCTAATGCACTCAAAAAGTTAGATTTTCTTAACGCCGGTCACTATCAGCATCTTTTTCCCAAGATACTTAAATTTGCTTCGAAAAGACTTTTTGCGAATTTGTCATCTTTAGACCTTTGAGAAACTGAAAAATATGGTTTTGAGGGCGAATTGCGATTTTTTGATAGATAGGTAAAATTTAATGGAGAAAAAATTAAGTGAAATAGCTGGAATTTTAGGCGGTACGGTTGTTGGGGATGGCAATGTTGTTATTCATGACATCAAGAGTATCGATGAGGCCGGGGAAGGTGACCTTACATTCATCGCAAACCCTAAATATCGTAAAAAACTTGAAACAACGAGTGCCTCTGCTGTCCTGGTTTCTGCCGAAATAGAAGATTCAAGCAAAAACCGCTTAATTGTCAAGGATCCCTATGCATCCATGGCAAAAATCCTTGGTATTTATTACCCTGAAAAGCAAGACGATGTAACGATCAGCGAAGATGCCTTCATAGCGGATGGGGCGGAAATAGCAGAAGACGTAACCGTCTATCCCGGTGTTTACATAGGTAGCGGTGCTCAGATCAGAAGTGGAGTTATCCTTTACCCGGGCGTATTTGTGGGCAATGACGTAATAATAGGTGAAGACTCGATTCTTTATCCCAATGTTACCGTTTACAGAAAATGCATAATAGGTAAAAGGGTGATTCTCCATGCCGGGATGGTCGTAGGAAGTGATGGATTCGGTTTTGCCAATCCGGGGGTGGAGAATCTGAAAGTGCCTCAGGTAGGATTTGTCCAGATAGATGATGATGTTGAAATAGGGGCTAATACCACGATAGACCGGGGAACACTTGAGAAAACCTGGATAAAGAAGGGGGTTAAGATCGACAATCTGGTTCAGATTGCCCATAACGTTGTGATCGGTGAAAACTCCGTAATTGTTGCGCAGGTAGGAATATCCGGCAGTACAAGATTGGGGAAAAGTGTAATACTTGGAGGTCAGGCAGGCCTGGTTGGGCATCTCGATATAGGCGACAATGTCATGGTTGGCGCGCAGTCGGGTGTTCCCGAAGATATCCCGCCAAACCAGGTGGTATCAGGATCTCCCCACATGCCACATCGCAAATGGTTACGTGTGCAGGCACATCTTTCTCAATTGCCTGAAATGAGAACAACGGTGATCTCTCTTCAGAAGAGGATTGAAGAACTGGAAAAGAAAATAAAAGGATAGGACTAAAGAGAAAAATGAATATACACCCAACAGCTATTGTTTCTTCTGAAGCATATCTGTCAGAAGGGGTTGAGGTGGGCCCCTATACTATAATCAAGCCAGACGTAACCATAGGTAAAAACACTGTCATCAGTTCCCATGTGGTAATAGAGAGCCATACTGATATAGGTGATAATTGTCATATTTATCAGTTTTGCTCCATCGGAGGGATTCCTCAGGACCTAAAATTCAAGGGAGAGGAATCAAGGGCCATCATAGGAAACAACAATACGATAAGAGAATATGTCACTATCAACAGGGCAACATCTGCCGATATCGGTACAACCATAATAGGTGACAATAATTTCTTGATGGCGTATTGTCATGTTGCCCATAATTGTAAACTGGGCAACAACATCATTATGGCCAATGCCGTTAATCTGGGCGGTCACGTTCATATTGAAGATCATGCCACAATCGGCGGCATGACCGGGATTCACCAATTCGTCCATATAGGCCGTCACTGTATGGTCGGTGGCGCATCCGCTGTGCCGAAGGATATTGCACCTTATGTCCTGGCTGCGGGGAATTACTCAGAGGTACAAGGGCTCAACCTGATCGGTTTACATCGGAGGGGATTTAAAGAGGAAACTATAAGAGCATTGAAAAAGGCTTATAAAATAACGTTCAAATCATCGATGCTGCTTTCGGAAGCGATAAAGAAAGTAGAGTCGGAAGTAGAAGATATTCCCGAAATAAAACACTTTGTTGAGTTTATACGGAAATCTGAGAGAGGAATTTGTCGATAAGTTCGCAATGTCGGGTTTAGAGGTTAAGTTCCAGTGTCCTTAACTTAAACCCTGAAAAGGGAACAGATGAAGATAAAGGTCGGTGTGGTAGGCATAGGTCATCTGGGGAACTACCACCTGCAGAAATATAATAAATTACCCGACAGTGAAATAGTTGGTGTTGCTGATAGCGTGGAGGAGCGTGCACGGTCGGCCGCGAAAGAATACGACTGTGAAGCCCTGTATGACCACCGCGGTCTTATAGGAAAAGTCGATGCGGTAAGTATTGCTGTTCCGACAGGACTACATCACAAAGTAGCAAAGGACTTCCTTCAATCGGGGATTGATGTTCTCCTCGAAAAGCCGATCACAAAAACCCTTGAAGAAGCCGATGAGCTTGTTTCAATTGCTGCTGAAAAGGGAGCAATACTCCAGATAGGATTTGTCGAGAGATTCAACCCGGCCATAGTTTCTCTCGGTACGGTTATAAAGAGCCCCCTTTTTATTGAGTCTCACCGCCTTCACCCCTTTGGGAACAGAGGGACGGATGTGGACGTTGTGCTTGATTTAATGATTCACGATCTCGACATTATTCTCCAGTTTGTAAAATCGGAGGTAATGAATGTAGAGGCCGTCGGTGTTTCTGTTTTGTCGAACAAGGTTGATATAGCAAACGTCAGGATAACATTCCAAAATGGATGCGTGGCAAATATCACGGCCAGCAGGGTAACAGCCAAAAAACTACAGAAGATCAGATTTTTCGGACTCGAGGGGTATCACTCTGTCGACTACGGAAAAAGGGAATTAATGTCATTAGGCAGGAGGAGCGGAACAGACGGCCAGATAGAAATAGTCCAGAACGATGTAACCGTGACAAAACATGATCCCCTGGAAGAGGAAATAAAATCTTTCCTCAATTCTGTTATAAAAAGGACTCCTCCTTTGGTTTCAGGAGAGGACGGGAGAGAGTCTCTGAAACTGGCACTGAGCATAATTGAAAAGATGAAGACTGATCAGGGAATTATCCAATGATCCCAATGGTAGATCTTCAAAGACAGTATAAAATTCTCAAAGACGACATTGATGCGGCCATTGCCGAGGTGCTGAATAGCTCACAATTCATACTGGGACCCAATGTAGTCGAACTGGAGAAAGAGATAGCGGCGTACCATGAAATTCCTTTTGCTGTAAGCGTGGCCAACGGGACAGACGCCCTTTTCCTTGCCCTGAAAGCATGCGGCATCGGGGATGGAGATGAGGTCATCACTACACCTTTTACTTTTATTGCAACGGCAGAAGTAATATCCCGGTTGAATGCCGTCCCTGTCTTTGTGGATATCGTTCCCGACACTTTCAATATTGATCCGGAAAAAATAGAGAAAAAGATCACCAAAAGGACTAAGGCCATCATTCCGGTTCATCTCTTCGGCCATCCTTCAGACATGGACCCGATAGTCAACCTGTGTCAGAGGTACAGTATCAGGATAATTGAGGATTGTGCCCAGGCCTTTGGCGCCGAATATAGGGGGAAAAAGGTTGGGACCATCGGTGATTGCGGGTGTTTTAGCTTCTTCCCGAGCAAAAATCTTGCCTGCTATGGAGATGGGGGGATGGTAATTACGAGAGAGGAAAATATTGCAGAACAGATAAGGTTGCTTAGAAATCACGGGAGTTCTGTCAAATACTACCACAATGCCATCGGTTACAACAGCAGGCTTGACGAAATACAGGCGGCTATAGTCCGGGTAAAATTAAAAAAGATAGGCGAATTCAATGACTCACGCAGGGCAAACGCAGATATTTATAGGTCGTGCATAAAAAAGAATGAAGTTATCCTCCCGATAGAATCTGCCGGATGCAAGCATGTCTATCACCAGTTCACCATCAAATCAAAGAAAAGGGATGATATAATGGATTGTCTGCGAAGAAACGATATATCATCCGCTATTTATTACCCCCTCCCCCTGCAAAAGCAGGAGGCATTCGCCTACCAAAGAACGATCAGCGGTGAATTGCCGGTTAGTGATGAGTGTGCCTCGGAAGTTCTTTCTCTCCCGATGTTTCCCGAACTCAGAGAAGAAGAAATCCGGCATGTCAGCGATGTGATAAACAATGCTCCCTGAACCGACTCATCCCCGGAATATAATGATAGTTGCAGGAGAGGCTTCTGGAGACCTGCACGGATCCAATCTGGTGAAGGAAATTCATCGGATAGATACTTCTGTCAGATTCTATGGAATCGGGGGCAAAAAACTCAAGGAGACGGGAGTTGAGCTTATTGCCAATTCATCGGATACAGCAGTTGTAGGGCTTACTGAAGTTGCTTCCAAACTGAGATTTATCCTGAAGATCATGGGCCTGCTTAAAAAGTCACTCCGGGAAGACAAACCTGACCTTCTTATCCTCATCGACTACCCTGATTTTAACCTTCCTCTGGCCAGAACGGCCGAAAAGAACGGGGTCAGAGTGTTTTACTATATAAGTCCTCAAGTCTGGGCATGGAGAAAAGGGAGGATTAAGCAGATTGAAAAAATTGTTGACAGGATGGTGGTTATTCTTCCTTTTGAAATGCAAATCTACGATAAATCAAAATTAGATGTAAGCTTTGTTGGTCACCCACTTCTTGATGTAGTGAAAAAGAAATATTCCCCAAAAGATGCGCTGAAAAAATTCGGCCTTGAAAAAGGAGTTGTAACGATAGGAATCCTCCCTGGAAGCAGGGAAAGTGAGGTGAAGAAACTCTTGCCTGAAATGCTCAAGGCGGCTAAAATTCTTGAAGATAAAGTTGCCTCCATTCAGTTTGTGTTACCATTGGCCGACACGTTAAACGTTGATTTTGTCTTAAGAATAATCGATAAATATTCTGTAGAGGTCAGAGTTATCCGGGATGATATTTACGACGTGATAGGCATATCAGACATTGTCATGGTTGCCTCGGGAACGGCTACCCTGGAAACCGCTCTATTGGAAACACCAATGGTCATAATATACAAGGTTTCAACTCTTTCTTATTACATAGGAAAGATGTTCATCAATGTAGATAATATCGGGCTGGTAAATATTATCGCAGGAAAGACCATAGTCCCAGAGTTTATTCAGGACGAAGCGACCGCTTCGAATATCGCAGAGGAAATTTTGGATATACTTGCCAACAGATCGAGAATGGATAAGATCAAAGAGGAATTGTCCAGAGTGAGGGGAAATCTTGGCACCCCGGGCGCAAACATGAGAACAGCCAGGCTGGTATACGAGATGATAGAGGGGAATTGAGGAGACAGAAGATAGAATTCGGAATAAAGGACGGAATCCGACATCTATTCTGGTTCCTGAGTTCGGACTCCTTAGAGATTATTAATTATGGAAATATTTAAACGCCTCTTAAGGCTCGCAAAACCACATATAGCAAAGTTCATACTGGCAATGCTCTGTATGCTTGTAGTCGGGGCATCGGCCGCTGCCGCCGCCTTTCTCGTCAAACCGGCCCTTGATGATATATTCTTAAATAAAAATGCCGATATGCTAATGTTAATACCGATAGCGATAGTGGTGATATACTTTCTGAAAGGGGCCTGTAGCTACGGCCAAACGATCCTGATGAGCTATATCGGTCAGCGAGTAATAACAGATCTGAGAGCTGAACTCTATAATCACATCCAGAGGCAAGCACTTTCGTTTTTTACCAGGAACTCGACCGGTATACTCATGTCACGAATAACCAATGATGTCAGCTTAATCCAGGGTGCGGTATCAGAAGCTGTGACCAGTCTCATGAAGGATTCTTTCACTCTTGTCTGTCTCGTGTTTGTTATCTTCTATCGGGACTGGCAACTTGCTATTGTAGCGATGGTGGTTTTCCCCTTAACCATTTATCCGATAGCTAAGTTCGGCAAAAAGATGAGAAAGATTGCCACCAGCACCCAGGTCACCATGGGAAGTCTTACCACCCTTCTCCAGGAAACAATATCCGGCACCAGGATAGTAAAAGCCTTCGGAATGGAAAATTATGAAAATGAAAGATTTGGCAAAGAGAATGAACGCCTCTTTAAGCTCACGATGAAATCCGTATCCGTAAGGGCTATATCCAGCCCATTTATGGAGTTTCTGGGAGGTATCGGAATTGCCGCAATTGTACTTTACGGGGGATATCAGGTAATCAAGGGAACATCGACTCCGGGCACATTTTTTTCATTCCTTACTGCTCTTATTATGCTTTACGAACCGGTTAAGAGACTAACCAATGTCAATAATACCATTCAGCAGGGGATTGCTGGTGCCGTACGGGTCTTTGATGTTATGGACATCGTTCCGGAAATAAAGGATAAGAAAGATGCAGTAGTTCTGCCCTCGATTTCCAGTAACATCGATATCCGGAACGTATCTTTCAGCTATGAGGATGCGCCGGTCCTGAAAAATGTAAATATCAGTGTTAAAGCGGGTGAGGCGGTCGCATTTGTCGGTATGAGCGGGGGGGGAAAGACGACGCTTGTCAATTTGATACCGAGATTCTACGATGTCACTGAGGGTAAGATATTGATAGATGGCCGGGATATACGTGATGTCACACTAACATCACTCCGGGATCAGATAGGAATCGTCACCCAACAGACGATACTCTTCAACGATACCGTTAGAAATAATATTGCATACGGTGATATAGAAAAGAGTGGTGAGGATATAATAGAGGCGGCTAAGGCAGCCAATGCCCATGATTTCATTGTCAATATGCCCGATGGGTATGACACTGAAATCGGGGAACAGGGTGCAAAGCTCTCCGGCGGGGAAAGGCAGAGGATCTCCATAGCAAGGGCTCTTCTCAAGGACGCTCCGATACTGATCCTGGATGAGGCCACTTCATCTCTTGATACGGAAGCGGAGATAGAGGTTCAAGATGCCCTGGAGACTTTGATGAAAGGAAGAACAACACTGGTTATCGCTCATCGGCTTTCAACCATAAGGAATGCTGACCGTATTTTAGTCATCGTCAACGGAGAAATAGTTGAAGAAGGAACCCACGAA
>CAZYTP010000004.1:33901-35996 GCA_964650385.1 uncultured Syntrophales bacterium
TGACCGTATTTTAGTCATCGTCAACGGAGAAATAGTTGAAGAAGGAACCCACGAATCACTGCTTGCAAAAGAAGGAGAATACTTCAAGCTCTACAACATGCAGTTCAAGGATAACAATTCAAATGAGGAAATTGATAAAAAAGATACTGCATGATGACAGCAAACCGAACTGCCTGAACCCCCTTCTTTTTCCCCTTTACCTGTTTTCCATCATTTACGGCGGGATAATCCGTTTGAGAAACCGGATGTATGATCTGACCGTTTTTAAAATGAGAAGACTAAGATGCAGGGTGATCAGCATAGGGAACATAACCGTGGGCGGGACGGGCAAGACACCGATGGTCATTATGCTGGCAAATCTTCTGAAAGAGCGGGGATACAAGCCTGCCGTCCTGAGCAGAGGATATGGAGGAAAAAACAAAAATCGCATTACGGTTGTATCCGATGAAAATCATGTTCTTGCGGAATCCGATGAAGCGGGTGATGAGCCGGTACTCATTGCAAAATCCGCAAAAGGGGTGCCCGTCGTTACAGGGCCAAAAAGGTATCTCACCGGAAGATATGCCGTGAATCAGCTGGGCGCTGATGTCCTGATCCTTGATGATGCCTTCCAGCACCGGAGCCTCTTCAGAAATATAGACATAGTTCTATTGGACAGAACAAGGCCCTTCGGAAACAGGTTCCTGTTGCCACGGGGACCACTTCGCGAACCGAAAAAAGCCTTGGGGAGAGCAGACATCATCGTACTGACAGGGGAAAATAGGGACAGCGCCCTTTTTGTTCAAGAGACAATAGGCGTTGTTCCTTTAACAAACAAAAAGGGCGCTGTCCCTATTTTTAGAGGATACCACAAGCCGAAAGAGCTTGTTAAAGGAGAGGAAAATGATAGCTATCCCCTCGAATATCTGAGCGGGAAAAAGGTATCTGCCTTTGCCGGGATAGCCAAACCGGAGTCCTTCGAGGAGACAATAGTATCTCTCGGTGGAGAGGTTGTCTCTTTTATTGCATTTCCAGATCATCACAGATACACGATGGGTGATATCGGGGAGATTAAAAAGGCTTCTTCGAATTGTTCGTCAGAGATCATTGTTAGCACAGAAAAGGATGGAATAAAATTGATCAACTTTCCAGAGTTTTTCCGTGATATCTTTTTGCTGAAGATAGAGATGGAAATAATCAATCGTTCCAAAGAATTTGAAGATATGATCCTATCAGGGCCTTTAAAATGAAAAAAACGGCAATGACAAGAACCATACTTGTAATTTTCGCTTCTATTCCTCTTGTGGTTCGAAGAGGAATTTTCAAGGCAGCGTTTCTCCTCTTTTATCATTTCTCTTCCAGGCACAGGCTGATTACCCTTCATAACCTCAAGTGCGCTTACCCGGATAAAGACATGAAGGGCTTAGGCAAAATCGCCAGGGGGGCTTTTCGAAATCTCGGGATTGTGGCTGCAGAATTTTTTGAAATTCCTTCTTTAACCAAGGAAAACATCCATAATCTCATAGAATTTAATGGGTTTGAAAATTACACCAGGGCCATGTCACAAAACAGAGGAGTTTTATTCTTCACCGCCCACCTCGGCAACTGGGAACTTATGGCAGCGTCTTCTGCTATGCTGGGACATCCAATTACCGTTATATACCGTCCTTTAGACAACCCCGTTCTGGAAAATCTTGTTACGTATGTGAGGGCATGCAAGGGAAACAAGCCGCTGCCGAAGGAGCGTGCCACAAAACAGATATTCCGCCGTATTAAAAAAAATGAGGTTGTTGGCACACTTCTCGACCAGAACATGGCCTGGCAAGAGGGTGTCTTTGTTGACTTTTTCGGGAAACCTGCCTGCACAACCGATGGGCTGGCCTCACTGGCCCTCTATACAGGGGCACCGGTTATTCCCGCATTCATGGTCAGAATGGAAAACGGTAAATACCGGTTTATAATTGGCGAAGAGGTTACGATAATAAATACCGGAAATCCTGAAAGGGATATACTGACAAATACCCAGAACTTTACAATAATCATTGAAGATTTTATAAGAGGATACCCGGATCAATGGCTCTGGCTACACCAGAGGTGGAAAACGAAAAGACATCAG
>CAZYTP010000004.1:36096-65416 GCA_964650385.1 uncultured Syntrophales bacterium
CTTATACGAGGAACCAACTGGATCGGTGATGTTGTAATGTGCCTTCCGGCGATTGCCGCAGTCAGAAAAACATTTCCACACTCACAAATATCCGTTTTGGCTAAACCCTGGGTTACAGAACTCTTTAATATCTGTCCCGATGTGGATGAGGTCATTCGTTTTCAGAGTCCTGGCATACATGAGGGTATTACCGGAAAGCTTAGACTGGCAAGAGAACTGAAGGGTAAAAGTTTCGATATGGCTATACTTCTGCAAAATGCCATTGAGGCTGCAATTATCGCCCGGTTGGCCGCTATCCCGATAAGGGCGGGATATAATTCTGATGGGAGAGGAATTCTCCTGACACATTCGGTGCAGAGAACAGAAGAGATCAGAAAAGTTCATCAAGTCGATTACTACTTAGAGATGGTCAAATTTCTCGGCTTTAAATCGGCCGGAAGGAGTGTCAATCTCACACTGACGGAGGAGCATTCCACCGTCTCGGAAGAAATTCTCAATCGGTATAGCATCGCTGGAAAAGAAATAATTGTTGGTATGGCACCGGGAGCTACTTATGGGCCGGCCAAAAGATGGTTTCCTGAAAGGTTTTCCGAAGTTGCAGATAGGATAATAGACGATTTTTCCGCCCCGGTAATTCTTTTCGGGAGTTCTGATGACCGGGACAGCGCAGATAAGGTTCAACAAAGTTCAAAAAACAAACTCGTCAATTTGGCGGGTGAAACAAATCTTAAAGAAGCGATTTCCCTTATTGCAAGATGTAATCTTTTTATATCTAACGATTCCGGACTGATGCATGTCGCCGGAGCGCTTGGCATCCCGACAGTAGCGATTTTCGGATCGACTAATCCGGTAACAACGTCCCCTGTAGGTGAGAAAAATATTATTATCAACAAAAAGGTTAACTGCAACCCCTGTTTGAAGAAAATATGTCCTACTGATTTTCGGTGCATGGACTTGATAGGAGTTGACGAAGTATATAATGTCGCACGGGGTATTTTAAAGAAATGAAAAAGAACACCGCGGTTTTTTTAGACAGGGATGGGACAATAAATGAAGAAGTGGGATATCTGAGTGACCTCGAAAAACTGAACATTTATCCCAATTCCTTCGAAGCCATCAGGCTGATTAATGAAAACGGAATGAAGGCGGTAGTTATTACCAATCAAGCCGGGGTGGCCAGAGGATACTTCAGCGAGGATTTTGTAAATGCCGTACATTCTCGTATCAATGAAACCCTTCAGAAAAAGGGAGCCCGCATAGACCGATTTTATTTCTGTCCACACCACCCGACCGAGGGGAAGGGGCATTATCTGAAATCATGTGACTGTAGAAAACCGAAAACAGGGATGGTCATCAAAGCCTCTGAAGAACTCGACATTGATTTGTCCCGCTCCTATATGGTGGGTGATACGGAAAAAGACATAGAATTGGCAAACAAAAGTAGTGTCACGGGAATACTGGTAAGGACCGGGTACGGAAAGAAAGAAATGCCCTCCAACATCAAGCCCGACTATATCGCCGAGGACATCTTGGACGCGGTAAACTGGATAATTAGGGACAGGAAAAAGTGAACATTCTCATTGTCAAATTGAGCGCCATCGGAGATGTGATACACACGCTTCCCTCACTTTCAGCTTTAAGAAAGCTTTATCCGAAAGCTAATATCACCTGGGTGGTAGAAGAAGATTCGTCAGATATCATCAAAGATCATCCCTATCTAAACAGGGTCATCGTTTCCCGCAGAAAGAGATGGATGACTGATCTCAAAAGTCCTCACCGGGTAAGCAGAACCATAAAAGAAATCAGAACATTTGTCAGGACACTGAGAGATCGGTCATACGACCTAGTGATTGATTTTCACGGACTTTTTAAAAGTTCCCTTATTGTACTTCTCAGCGGAGGGAAGAGGAAGATCGGTTACGACAGCATGCAGGAACTGAGCGGTTTGTTCTTAAATGAAAAAATTCATGAGGATATGGTAAAACATGCCGTTGACCGCTACCTCGACTTTCTTTGCCATTTAGGTTCTGATGTCGATGAAAAGGAATTCCTGATTCCTGTTCGGGAAGAGAACAGAAATAGAGTTAAAAACCTTTTGACAATAAATAATATTGACACAAAAGATCGATTTGTGGCAGTAAATCCAGTAGCATTCTGGGCAACAAAGCTGTGGGAGAATGATAAATTTGCGAGGTTGTGTGACAGAATTACAGAAGACCTAAAGGCGAAGGTAATTTTAACGGGAGACAGAAGCGATGGAATGATTGAGAATATTCAATCATTGATGTCACACCCTTCCGTCAACCTCGGGGGTCAGACCACCCTGAGAGACCTGGCACATTTATATAGTTTATCGTCCGTTGTGATTACAACCGATTCCGGTCCTATGCACATCGCTGCAGCAATGGGGACACCGGTAGTGGCACTTTTTGGGCCTACTGATCCCTTAAGAACTGGGCCCTATGGTAGAGGACATGTGGTGATCCGCAAAGAGATGTCTTGCAGTCCCTGTTTTCTGAAAAAATGTAATTCAAGAAAATGCATGGAAGAGATTACCGTGGAAGAAGTTTTCCAGGCGGTGAAGGGGGTCATTAATCGGACATAGAATAAGGGAAATCGCAAATCAGACAATGGAGGTTCAAGTGAAAAATTATAAATTCATGATGTTAACTGTTCTTGTTGCAATACTTGCAGTAATTGTTCTCAGCACTGGAGTGTACGCAGAAGAGACCTCTCCTGACCCAAGTTCCACACAGGATCGACTTTTTACAGAATCCGGAATTGTTACAGGTTTCGGGACCGGCAGCATCACTGAAGGGGATTATCAACCAATCTTGTTAATCTGGCATTTGGGTATCGACCTGAAGAAGTGTTTTCCCGAACTGGAAAAACACAAAGGCAAACTATCATTTTACTTAGAACCACAGGTCAACCCAGTTGTAAACCCTAAAACGGACTTTGAATGTGGAATAGGTTTGGGATTAAAGTACATGTATCCGGTTACCGATAAGTTATCCCCTTACATAATGGGGGGTGTAGGCCCCCATTACATTTCTGTAGTAACAAACGATCAGGCCAACGGTTTTATATTCGCTGACACAATAGGTGCCGGCTTCTATTATTTTATTACGGAAAACTCCGCAATCAACCTTGGATATAGATTCAGGCATATGTCAAACGCCGGTCTGGCAGATCCCAACAGCGGCATTGATACCCATTCCGGAACAATCGGGTATTCGATATTTTTTTGATAAGAAGGAGTAAAGATGACCATAAGTAAAGAACTTCTGGACATTTTGGCATGCCCGAAGTGCAAAGGGGACGTTTACCTGAATGAGGCAGAAAACGGACTGATCTGCGATCATTGTAAATTGATGTATGAAATCAGAGATGACATTCCTGTAATGTTGATAGACGAGGCAAAAAAATTGGAGTAAATCCGAAATTTGTATATCGAAAATCGTAAATCGTTATTCGGTTTCCGGTTTAAGATTTTCGATATACGATTGCAAAGCATTCGCGCTTAATGCCTTTTTAATCTCTCTTTTTACCTTTTCCACCTCTAATTCCTCAAGACACCTGCTCCACCCTTTGCCGTCGCATCCCTTTTTGTGACACGGGGCGCAATCCAGATCAGGAACCACGACTCTGTGCATCTCCCCCCGAGGCGCCCACTCTTCCCAACTTGAGGGGCCATAGATAGTTGCGGTGGGAGTACCCACTGCTGCAGCAACATGGGTAGCGGCGCTGTCCACACCTATATGGAGGTGACTGAAACCAAGCACGCCCGCCAGCTCACCCAATGTGGTTCTGCCTGCCAGATTAAAGACCTGTCTCTGACATTTATTTATAAGTTCAAAGGCTTTTTCCCTTTCATCCCCGGACCCGACAATCACCGATGCAACTCCGTATTCATCCCACAACCAGTTCAGGATCTGCACCCATTTGCCATAACCCCACTCCTTGTATTCCCACCTTGAAAACGGATTTACCGTAATCCATTTGGGGAAACCGGTGATTTTTTCACATTCAAGAAGCCCCATGACCCGTTTTTTTACGTCTTCCGATACCCAGAGCTTCGGGATACCATCTTTAGGATCCACCCCAAGTTTTCTCACAATGCTGAGTGATTGTTCCGCAGCACCGAAGACCCTCTTAGCCGTTGGGGAAGAAGTAATCAGATGCGTGAACAACCTGTTACGCCAGAACGGAACTCCGCGGTCATAAAATATAGCAACCCTGACCGGGGCACCGGTAAGCCAGGCAGTGATGGCCCCTCGATCACCCGTGCGGAGATCAAAGACCAGATCAAACCTTTCCCGACGCAAATCCTTTATGAATCGCAACTGTTTTACCGCTCTATTAAAGAGACTGCCCTTATAGCTCTTGACCTCAAAGATTTTATGGAGTGACGGATCCTCCTCCAGAAGCGCTCCAAAGCCTTCCCTTAAAAGAACGGATACGCTTGCATTCGGGTATAATTCTTTAACTGCCCAGAAGGTCGGGGTCGCCCAGACCACATCGCCGATATCACCCAGTTGAATCAAGAGGATGTTTCTTACATTGCTATTTGTTTCACTACTGCTCTTGATTATCATTGTCTGCAATAACATCAACTGCGCCATGTCCACAACATTCCGACCGGGCGATGGTATGTTGCAAACCCTCGTGAATTCAGGTATTTTTCCAGGGATTCAATATTATGTTCCGGCCCCCCATGGACTTCCGTCGCTATCTACGAAATTCGGGACATATAAGCCGGCGGACAGTTGTAGAGGATTTCATGCTCAGCGCCTTCACAATCCATCTTCAACAGATCACGCCTCTCCAGTCCAAATTCATCAAATATCTCCGGGAGGGTTACACAGGGCACCTCAATTATCTCATCTTCTCTTTATCTTGCCTCTCAAAAATCGTGGTGTCCGTCGAAAAACTGTCATCCGCATCGAGTCCCAGTGAAACCTTGCCCCAGTGGCCTGCGACGGCCTTCTCAAGACAGGTGATCCGGCAATCCATATTCAAGCCCCGGTTACGCTCCAGTTGTCTGAAGTTGAAAGAGACAGGCTCGCAGGATAGAACCTTTGCATCGGGAAAACGCGAAGCGGCAAAGAGCGTAAAAAATCCGGCATTTGCCCCTATATCTATGACAACAGAACTATCCGGAACATCCAGACCCAGCCCCACCATATAACACTCATCCATGAAGATTTCCTTAAAGGTTTGAATGAGTCTCAGTGGTACCTCGAAGTACATGTTTTCGTGTCCTGAGCAGGATCGGTTCTACACCGCTCTACATTCCGCAACAAATTGAAATATCGTCTCATAACCTTATTGTGCCCTTACATGAATCCGGATAATGTCATATTTAACTTCAAATATCCAGTCGGGATGCCTCGTGAAAACCAATTCCTGTATCTCTTCTATAGTCGGATAGTTATTCCGACCGGTAAAAAGACGTGCATCATCTATGAGAATAACATGTCTTTCAACGTCGTGAGCCAGAATATAGTGCAATTCCTGTAAAATCGGAGTCTCCAGCCTGCCCTTTGCCGTATCTCCACCCGAGTAGTGGCCATCAAGCCAGAGTAGGCACGGCTGTTCGATATCGGCAAGGATGACCGGAAGCACCTCACCGCTGTCTCCCTGAACTATCGAGATGTAATGAAACTTAGAAAACTTTTTCCTTGCACGCTCATAAAGGGCATCATCGAGTTCTATCGAAAAGATTCTGCCAAACGTATCCCTGGTTGCGTCCACCATATCACCCAGATAGGTCCCCGTTTCGATTAGAGTGTCCAGAGAAAATTTTCTTGCGTACTCCCTTACGGTCTTCTGTTTCACCAGATCCGGCGGTGGTACTGGTCTTCCCTTTTTCTCCCAGTTCCGCAAAATCTTCTTCTCCCGGATCAGTTTAATCATATTAAATCTCTCGCTATTTCTGGTTTCGTGGGTCGCTTCGTTATCTTTCCTCAAAACACCAGGCTTTCACCTTTTTGTAAGTTCAAAGATACCGCAACCGTAATTGCAGGAATAATTATTCTCCATATCCTGTAAATTCAATCTTACATTCCTGTATAAATCACCCTTATCATCCACATACGAAAAAGAATCTATCCGATATTTGCCTTCAAACTGTCCTATAGGTACTTTACTGAAAAAACCCTGTGTGCATTAAATTCAATTCTCTGCTCACCAATCGGTACGGAAAAGTAGAACTTGCCTTCTTTTTTCAACATCCTGTAAATGTTGTTCAAGCCCTTTAGGTGACCATTACAATCAATTTTATCTCCGTACCTGCCAAGCCCTAGATGTTCTATTACGTGTAATGAGGAAACCGAATCACAGTAATCATCTAAATTAAAATCATCACTCATGATATCAGAACGTTTAAATCTTATGTTCAGGATATTATCTCCTAAATCTCTTATGTCAAGAACTTCGATTTCCCTGAAAGAGGCAACGTGGGCAACAAAACCATCCGTTCTCGAACCCACATCCACATGTTTTACTGGATTATTCTTAAATATCCTGTTTGCGACGAGCAAATCCTGGTGAAAATAGTGACCGGACGCCGTGCCGCTCTGCTCAAACATCTCATCCAAACAAGGATAGAATTTAGCTATACCGAAAGGAGTTTGAGACTTTTCCAATTGCCCCTCCAGTTCAAAATAGTCCCTTAAAAAAACAGAAAGTCTCTTCGTTGACCTGTAAAGCTTCAAGGGATGATTGAGCCTCAAGATACGCAGCGCAGAGAGCGATAGTTTCAGGGTTCGTTCTTTCCTATGCATTTCTCCCTCTCCCGTAAGGACAACCCCTTAAATGCCAGAGTATAAGCTGGGAATAAACGACCCATTTATCTCTCACCCTCTTATTCATCCATAATGTCACAACACAGGTGACAGATGTAGACAACCAATTAACTGCCAATCGAAGGACAACAGCGAAAAAAACCAGAACATTGTAAGGGTGGCTTTTCCACTTGCGAAAAAACTGGTATCTGGAGCGGTAAAATTCAATCCGGGAATGAACATCCCGCCCAATACTCTGTCCCTGCAAATGATAGATATAGGCTGATGGAACATGATATACCTTCCAGCCAGCGTAACGCATCCGGTAAGCCCAGTCCGTCTCCTCGAAGAAGAAGAAATACCGCTCATCAAACATTCCTACTTCGTCTATGGCCTGTTTGCGAACCAGGAGACAGGCTCCGATTCCAGAATCAACCTCAACCGGTTCCTTATGAATATATCTCTTGCTTGGATACCGTTTCGGGAACAGATATTCAAGCAAAGAGGTATTCATAAGAAGTGTCAACAGGGTAGGGAAATTTGCGACTGAATTCTGTTTGCTTCCATCCTCGTTTAATAGTTGCCCGCAGGCCATGGCGGCATCCGGATGTGCCTCCATGAATGAAAACAATCCATGAACGGCAGTTTCAGTCAAAACCGTATCCGTATTCAGAAGCAGGACATACCTTCCCTTCATGATGCCGAATCCCTGATTATTGGCTGCCCCGAACCCGCGGTTAACCGTATTTTCTACGATCGTTACCTGGGGGAATTTTCCCCGCATCATATCTACACTTCCGTCATGAGAGGCATTATCTACCACAATGACTTCAAAAATAATATCCTGCACCGTTTGATAAACAGATTTAAGGCAATTTTGCAAAAGCTCTTTCGTGTTCCAGTTGACAATGATGATTGAAATGTCCACTCTCAAACCTAACCCGGACAAGCCGAATACAAGAATAATGTCATTTCCGCATCCCTTTGTCATTCCCGCGGAAGCGGGAATCTATCAGTGAGTTTAAATACTTAAACCCCCGATCAAGTCTGGGATGACAACACAAAAATACAAATCTCACAATCAAAAATTTAATTGTCCCCATCCCCGGACTTTGCCTGCCTGTTCAGTTCATTTAACTTGGCATATTTAAAAAACTTGTTAACGGAATCGGTAATGGAGAGAACAAAGCCCTGCGCACCATCAAGAATCCCCAGCTTTAAAAAATAGTCCTGGAAAAAAGTGAGAACTGCCCGAACGGCAGCAGAGCAGATTGATGTTTTTTTGCCTTCATCAAAAGCTTCTCTGGCACCAAGCGTAGAGTAACGGTCAATTTTGATCAATATGCGATCAAGACGGCTTTCCGTAAAATGTTCTATGGGTACATCCAGCGCTTCCACGGGACCACTTACTTCTATCGATTCATGAACCAAAGCCTCGGTCATCCAACCGAGGTCTTTTTTGAAAAGCCTTATAATTCTATCCGGCCACCACCCGAGATGCCTGATCCAGCGCCCCTGAAAATAATTTTTTCTGGGGAAGCTGTACCCCGCGACAGTATCTGATCGATTCAATACAATATCCTCTATCACCAGAGCCGTCTCATGAGGAATCCGTTCATCCGCGTCAAGAACAAGCACCCATTTATTTCTGCATTTATCGATGGCAAACTGCTTCTGAGGACCGAAACCCCGCCACTTCTCGACAGACACATCACATCCGAACTCGGAGGCAATCTTTACCGTATTATCCGTACTGTCGGAATCTACGACAACAATCTGATCGGCAAATGTAGCACTTTCAAGACAAGCTGGCAGGTTCTCCTCTTCATTCTGTGTGATGATCGCTATTGAAAGGGGCATCTTTTTTTTCATTTTATCTCTCGGACATACATGGAATTAGCTACATACCACAGTTGTAAGTCAATTAAAATAATGATTTTTCTTCGTCAATATGATAGTGATTTCACGTTCTCATAAACTTTTCGATTGAACCGGTACTATTATATTTGATAGTCTCGTGAAAAGTCGAAATATGCACAATCTTGTCATTCCCGTGAAAACGGGAATCCAGTTTTTTCAAGTGCTTAACCCTCTATAGATTCCCGCCTACGCGGGAATGACAGACTTTTTACGAACTTGTCATATTCGGATAATGGTGAATAGTATGAAATTGTTGGTTACAGGAGGGGCCGGACACATCGGCTCCGTTTGTATTGAGGAGCTTTTGCTTCAAGGGTTTAAGGTGGTAGTGGTGGATAATTTACAGGAAGGACACCGGGAAGCGGTACTTCCTGAAGCCATCTTCTATGAAGGTGATTTTGGTGATCGGTCTTTATTGAAGACGATTTTTGAGAAGTACGTAATTGATACAGTCATCCATTTTGCAGCAGATACAAGAGTGGGATCTTCGATGGTTTACCCAAGTCAGTTTTTTAACAACAATGTGGTAAATGGAATTACCCTTCTGGATGTGATGCGGGAGTTCAATTGTCGTCGCATGATTTTTTCCTCAACTGCTGCTATCTACGGCGAACCTCAGTACATCCCGGTCGACGAAAAACATCCCCAGATCCCGGTTAATCCTTACGGGGAGTCTAAACTTATGTTCGAAAGGATTCTCGATTGGTACCACAGAGCCTACGGCCTCAAATTTAACGCCTTGCGATACTTCAATGCCGCCGGGGCGAGTAAAAGATTTGGTAATGCGAAACGCAACGTGACTCTACTCATTCCGGTAATTATGCAGGTATTGCTTGGACAGCGTGAAAGGCTGCAGATATTCGGCAACGATTACCCGACAAAAGACGGTACCTGCATCAGGGACTACATACATGTGTCGGATCTTGCGCAAGCTCACATTAAGGCTATGCAAAACATGGAGAGACATCCCAACGGCAAATATAACCTGGGAAATGGACAGGGGTTTTCGAACCTGGAGGTAGTCAAAACGGTGGAATCCGTAACCGGCAAAATTGTTCCTTTCGAATTTGCCCCTCGACGGCCCGGCGATCCGGCGGTTCTTATAGCTTCTTCAGATCTGGCTCGTCAGGAACTCGGTTGGCAACCAAAATTCGCTAAACTGGAAGAAATCGTCGCCACTGCATGGGAATGGCACCGGAAGCACCCCGATGGATATAAATAAAGCATTCTGTGATATGTATCCGGAGACACACACCATTTCTTGAGAGGTTTGTATAACTACTTTTCTGGTCATTGTGAGGAGCAAAGCGACATGGCAATCTATCTATAATTACAGGTAATTTGAGATTACTTTCTGTGTTCGCACTGACAGTAGGCGTACTTTTCAAAGGTTTCAGGTTTTTGTAAGTTCAAAGATACCGCAACCGTAATTGCAGGAATAATTATTCTCCATATCCTGTAAATTCAATCTTACATTCCTGTATAAATCACCCTTATCATCCACATACGAAAAAGAATCTATCCGATATTTGCCTTCAAACTGTCCTATAGGTACTTTACTGAAAAAACCCTGTGTGCATTAAATTCAATTCTCTGCTCACCAATCGGTACGGAAAAGTAGAACTTGCCTTCTTTTTTCAACATCCTGTTCGCGACGGGCAAATCCTGGTGAAAATAGTGACCGGACGCCGTGCCGCTCTGCTCAAACATCTCATCCAAACAAGGATAGAATTTAGCTATACCGAAAGGAGTTTGAGACTTTTCCAATTGCCCCTCCAGTTCAAAATAGTCCCTTAAAAAAACAGAAAGTCTCTTTGTTGATCTGTAAAGCTTCAAGGGGTGATTGAGCCTCAAGATACGCAGCGCAGAGAGCAATAGTTTCAGGATTCGTTCTTTCTTACGCATTTCCCCCTCTCCTGTAAGGACAATCCCTCAAATGCCAGAGTATAAGCTGGGAGTAGACAAACCCCAACTTCTTCCCTATTGTTTGACTTCAGACACACATAGAAATAGGTACATACCACGGTTAGAAATCAATTAAAATAATGATTTTTTCCTGTTAATATGAGATATCTAACGAACTACCCCGGTTAAAGCTCCGAAAGCTCACTGCTAGGGACTTCATTTTTTTTAGATAGTGTGATAGATGGGTCATCAACAATATTTGCAAAAACTAAGGATTGATTTACTATGAGGATCTTAATTACAGGAATAACAGGATTTGTCGGGAGTCATCTCGCAGAGCATATTATTGAAAAAAATGAGCAATGCGAGATTTTTGGTCTATGCAGATGGCGAAGTCCACGGGAAAACCTGGCGGATATTTATAAGAAAATATCAATGGTCGAGGCCGATCTTTGTGATTTGAGCGCCTTAATACGTCATCTTGAAACCATTCAGCCGGATATTATCTTCCACTTGGCTGCTCAGAGTTACGTTTTGACGAGTTTCAACTCACCAATACAGACACTCTGGTCCAATGTTATCGGAACGGCCAACCTACTCGAAGCGATAAGGATAACAAAAATAGATCCGGTAATTCATATCTGTTCATCATCGGAGGTCTACGGACAGGTGAGTGAGGCTGACATACCCATTAAGGAGACGTGTCCATTAAGACCTGTATCACCTTATGGTGTGAGTAAGGTTGGTGAAGATATGCTTGGATTTCAGTACTGGGTTTCTCATGGAATCAGAACCATTCGTACACGTATGTTCACCCATACAGGGCCGAGAAGAGGCGATGTTTTTGCGATGTCATTCTTCGCCAAACAGATAGCTGCCGCTGAAATTGGACTAACGGAAAAAGTTATTCATGTAGGAAACTTAAAATCAGTTAGAACTTTCTGTGATGTGAGAGATGCAGTCAGGGCATATTGGATACTGGTGAATAGTTGCAATCCCGGAGAAGTATACAATATCGGAGGAGACAGAACGGCAACAATAGGGGAAGCATTGGAAATATTATTGTCGTTTTCCCGGAATAAATTTGAGATTATGGTGGATCCCAAACTTTTAAGGCCATCCGACGTAACATTACAGATACCTTGTACCGATAAATTCAAAAACGAAACAGGTTGGGAACCGGAAATACCATTAGAAAAGACACTGGAAGACATGCTTGAATACTGGCGTGATGAGTTGTCAAGAAACCCGTGGAAGGCGTTGACTGTGGTGAAATAACGAGAGCTTTGGGAATAAGATACCCTGTCCATATAGTTGTGAGATGGAAAAATGTATTTAAATGACAGGCTGATTTTTCTTGCAGGAGCAACGGGTCTTGCCGGCTCGAGCATCCTGGAATATATTATAAGCAACCACCCAAAAACGAAAATCAGGGCGGCTTATCATCGTACAAAACCATTCATTAAAGATGAAAGGATCGAATACATCCGTGGGGACCTCAGGTCCCGAGAGGATTGCAGGAAAATGGCCAAAGGTTGTGACTGTGCGATTATAGCAGCTGCAAATACCGGCGGTTAAAACCGGCAATCTAGATTCCCTGCGGACGTAGTCTGATGTGCGTGATGTGGTCAAGGCCTATTATGTGCTTGTTACAATCAATCCAACTCCGGGCGAGTACTATATAATATCGGTGGGACATTTTCTTGTACTGTTGGTGAAATGCTGAATTACCTGCTTTCCTTTTCTTACAGGAAAGATGTTAGCGTGGAGATGGAACAACGTCGTTTGCGCGTTCTGGATGCCGATCTTCAGGTGCCTGACACGTCTAAGTTTAGAAAGCATACCGGCTGGGAGCCGCAGATACCTTTTGAGAAAACCATGCAGGACCTGTTCGATTACTGGCGAGAAAGAGTGAAAGCTGGAAGGACTTTTTTGGTGAGATGAAAACGAGGCCTTTCAATGAAGGATATGAAATGTAAACTCAGATTAAAAAGGATTCGATATGAGAAAGGATTCTAAGATTTATATTGCCGGACACTGCGGCCTTGTCGGTTCGGCCATTTTACGTAACCTTGAATCAGAGAATTACTCCAATCTCATCACACGTACACACTCGGAACTGTAATTATGCCTCACAAAGACGATCCAAGACTTACCACCCCCCTGTGTCATTCTTTGCAGCCGGTCACGACTACTCATGCGAATCCCTGGTTCTCAGTAAAAAACAGGGGGGGTTATTTTACGATTGAAGAGAATACCCCTCAAGTGCAAATATTGCCTATAGTTGAAAACAAATCAATTGTGATGGTTCGTGTTAACAGGCCTGTGATAGCGGACAATACGCTCGAATTGCCCGCAGGGGGAACAAATGGAGACGAACTCCCCGTTTCAGCTGCAGTCCGTGAATTGCACGAAGAAACAGGGATATTGGTTTCCGATCTCAATAGATTCCAAATGCTGTCTCCACTGGCTCATACGGCGCGGAGCCCAATTCTCCCTTATAGTTTTCAAATCCACCTTTCCCAGCAAGAATATGATCTAAGAATTGATCATGACCATGAAATTTCGGGTGTTGAGTCTTTTTCTTATAAAGAGGTACTCAGAAAAATAGAACGGGGAGAGATTTATATAGGTCCTCAAATTGCCATCGTAATGAGGTATTTCCTATGCAACCACATTATAAAACAAGCCGAATAACTGTATAGGATGTGAATGGTCAAAACAAAAGAATAACGAACGATATGTTTAATGATATGAAGAGGAATAAAAGATTCTTAATGTAAGGAAGGTAAAAGGTTGAAAAAAACAATACCCGAAGAGCTTGATTTAAATAAGCCGTCTGCTGACGTCGCGGATATCATGCATGGAGATGGAGTATCCACTTGCAGAGATATCAGGAAGAATATATTAAGGATTGCAAAGTTGAGCGGACATGGGCATATACCTACGTGCTTTTCTGTAATAGAGGTTATTTATGCTATATACAGTACGATCAAACATGATCCTCTCAACATCGGATGGGAAGAAAGAGACATTTTTGTTCTCAGTAAAGGCCATGCTGCCCTTGCCCTCTATGCTGTTCTTGCGCAGTTCGGATATTTCGACTGGAAAGAATTAGAATCGTTCGGTGGGTTTAGGTCGGACTTCGGATGTCATGCGGATCGATTTAAGATACCGGGTATAGAAGCATCGACAGGCTCTTTGGGGCATGGCATCGGACTGGCTGTAGGTATAGCTCTTGCTTTCAAGATCAGAAAAAGTGAAAGAAGGGTTTTTACGTTGATAGGTGATGGGGAGTCGAACGAGGGATCCGTGTGGGAAGCGGTTTTGGTGGCGGAAAACCTCAGGTTAAACAATTTGACAATCATCTATGATAACAACATGTCTCATTCCAGGGGGCTTCAAATACGAAACCCCTCTGAGCATTTTAGGGGATTTGGTTGCGAAGTTGTTGAATTGAACGGGCATGATGTTGATGCTATATCGGCTGAGATAACTAAGAGAGCCGATACAGTGAAAGTTGTAATCGCTAACACCATCAAAGGATACGGGTGTAGAACTTTTGTGGAGAACCAATATGAGTGGCACAGAAGATCGCCGAATGATGAAGAATTTACAAAACTGATTAGGGAGCTTTATGAGGAAGCAATTTAAAGAAACAGTGATGGCGCTTGCTGAGGGTGATGAAAAGATCGCCTTGGTCTTCGGTGATGTGAGTGTCTATCTCTTCGATGATTTCAAAAATAAGTATCCTGACCGGTTCTACAATATGGGTATATGCGAGAATACCCTTATCAGTGTGGCGGCTGGATTGAGTTCGCAAGGCTTTTTCCCTTTCGTTCATACAATCACACCATTCATTACTGAGAGGTGTTTAGAACAGATAAAACTGGATATGTGTTATAACCAATTCGGTGGGAATGTTGTGCCTTGCGGAGCTTCATTCGATTACGCTTGGGATGGGGCAACTCATCATGCATACACCGACTTGGCGATTTTGAGATTATTGCCTAACATAGAGGTGATTCAGCCGGGTTCAAGGAAAGAGTTGGATGTTCTACTGAGATCTCAATATAATAACGGGGAAACCACCTATTACAGGCTTTCTGACCACCCACATGAAATAGACCTAACGGTCAGGTTCGGCAAAGGCGTGGCCTTGAAGAACAATGGCTCAAGCCTCACAGTGATGACAGCAGGTCCAATACTTGGGAACGTATTGGAGGCGTGTGAGGGTCTTGATGTAAACTTGGTATATTTTCATACAATAAAACCGATAGACAAAGAATTGATTATGCAATACAGAGACACAAACATTCTCGTCATCCATGACGCCTTTGGTTTATATGAAGCAATATGTGAGGTTGCAGGCTTGTCGGCAGTCTATCATGGTTTGCCTGATGCGTTTTGTAGCTGGTATGGAACAGTAAAGGATATAAGAAAGGAATTGGGGCTCGATGTTGAATCAATCCGGAAGGTTATTCTCTCGAACCTGTTGAAGAAATCTTAAGAAAGATAGGTCTCATGTTTTATCATAATAAGAAGGTTTTGGTGACCGGCGGTGCAGGTTTTGTAGGTACTCATATCGTTCAGGAACTGCTCAAGGAAGGAGCGAAAGTACGGGTAACAATTCATAATCGTCCTTTGATTATTCAGGATGAAAGAATTGAGCCTGTCTATGCCGATCTTAACAAATTGGATGACTGCATAAAGGCCGCAGAGGGGATAGATTACGTTTTTCATGCCGCAGGCACGGTGGGAGCTGCTGGTGTCACTAAAATTAACACAATGGCAGCAATCACGCAGAACCTCGTTCAGACTGCTTACATGCTGCAGGCTGCATGGGCGAGCGGGGTCCGTAGATTCTTAAATTACAGTAGCAGTACCGGCTATCCGGTTGCCAATTATGCCATTAAAGAAGAAGAAATGTGGAGCGGGCCCACCCATCCGGCCTATTTTGGATACGGCTGGATGAGAAGGTACCTTGAGCGTCTGTCTGAGTTCGTTGTATCACAGTCGAGCATGAGAATAGCAATTGTGCGTCCGTCGGCAGTGTATGGAAGATTCGATAATTTTGATCCAGCAACAAGTCACGTAATCCCCGGCTTGATAAGAAGGGCAGTCGAAAAGGAGAACCCCTATGTGGTGTGGGGGAACGGCGATGAAGTAAGGGATTTTCTCCACATAACCGATTTCGCCCGCGGCTCTCTTCTTATGCTTAAGAAGTATGCCGAAGGCGATGCGGTGAATATTGGTTATGGTCAGGTTGTGACCATCAAAGATATTGTGCTAATGGTCCTTAAAGCCACCGGGCATGAGAGTGCTCAGACTGTTTTCGATTCCACAAAACCTACCACCATCCCGTTCAGAATGGTCGATATATCAAAAGCAGAGAGACTGTTGAATTTCAAACCCATCATAGATTTGGAAGATGGAATTAAGGATACTGTCGAATGGTATCTTTCCACGATCTCATAATTTAGAGTTTATAAAAATCCAGGAGTAAAAAACATGATTAAAGATGAAATCCTTCATGCATTTGATGGTCGAAATGTATTAGTAACTGGTGGCACCGGGCTAATTGGGCGACAGGTTGTTAATATTCTCTGTAGCGCGAATGCTCATGTTAAGATTGTCTCTCTCGATAAGTTAAACGTCGATGAGAGGGCACTCCACGTGTACGGGGACCTCACCAGTTTTGAACTATGCAAGGAAGTCGCGAAAGACATTGATTTTATATTTCATTTAGCAGGAGTCCAAGGAACGGTACAGACATCATCTTCAAAACTCGCGAGCCATTTTGTGCCGATGCTTATGGTAAACACGAATATTTTTGAGGCCGCCCGAATAAACAAGGTAGCTAAACTTGTTTATACAAGCACCATTGGAGCCTATGAAGACAGAGAAATTTTAAAGGAGAGTGACTATAAAATAGAGAGTACCCCTATGTCCTTCGCCGGTTGGGCAAAAAGGATGGCGGAACTTCAAGTCTATGCATATAAAGTGCAATATGGAATAGATACCTTTTCCATCGTAAGGCTATCAAATATATACGGCCCTGGAGATAATTTCGATCCGGAGACGGCAATGGTAATACCATCATTGATGTACCGTATATTCAATGGGGAGACTCCTCTTTCCGTATGGGGTGATGGAACGGTGATCAGGGACTTCCTTTATAGCAGAGATGCTGCCGAAGGAATACTGCTTGCCCTTCACTACGGGACGGCCGGTGATTTTGTCAATATTGCGAGCGGAAAAGGACATTCCATTCGGGATATAGTTACTGCCCTGCAATCGTTTATTGATTTTGATTATTTGTTTGATGCAACCAAACCTTCTGGTGCTCCCGTGAGGGTGATGGACATCACGAAAGCAAGTGAGTTATTAGGTTTTATCCCATCAACTGACCTCACGACGGGATTAAAGCATACCTGGGAGTGGTTTGTGAGTCACTCAGAAGAATACAAACACAAAATGAATTATTTCTTACCCGAGAGGGATTAGGTTGACAATGAAGAAAATCAAAATCGGCCTAGTCGAGATCGGAGATTCTTTTGGAGGGCAGTATTATTTACCGTATTCGCTTGGTGTCCTGCGGGCCTATGCGGAAAAAATGCTCGCAACACGTGGGAATTATGAGTTTCTGCCGATTATCTATAAAGGGGAGAATATTGAAAAACTAGTCGAAAGCCTTGCAGGAACAGATATAATCTTTTATAGTACGTATCTTTGGAATTTTAGGGTAAGCCTTGAGGTTGCACGGCGAATCAAGAGAGACAAGCCGGGCGTAATAAATGTGTTCGGGGGACCACAGGTACCGGAGTCCAATAAAAAAGCATCTGCATTTCTTCGGAAGTATCCTTTCGTTGAGATTGTGTCTGTCGGCGAAGGTGAAATACCCTTCTTAAGAATAATAGAGCGGTGTCAAGATAGGGGCTGGGATGACGTGCCGTCTATAGGTTACCGCCGCCCTGACAACAGCATTTCATTTAATGAATTTAAAGAAACTATTCAGGACATCAACGAAATCCCTTCGCCTTATTTATCGGGCATCTTTGATGAACTCATAGAACAGCACCCGAAAGAAATATGGCAGGGGAGGATTGAAACGAACAGGGGATGCCCGTTCACGTGCGCTTTTTGCTACTGGGGGAAACAGTCGGAGCGAAAGGTCAAGCAATTTGACCTGGACAGAATCTACAAGGAAATTGACTGGATCAGCAAGAATAAGGTCGAGTTTGTCTTCTGCTGTGATGCAAATTTTGGCATCCTGAAAAGGGATGTTGATATAGCGAGGAAGGTCGTAGACAATAAGAAGATATTTGGTTACCCAAAAGCGTTTTCAATTCAAAATACCAAGAATGCCACGGAGCGGATATTTGAGCTCCAAAAGATCCTAAACGACGCAGGACTTCAGAAAGGAGTCAACCTCGCCCTGCAGTCGCTCAATAAGGTTACGCTAAAACATATCAAGAGAAGCAATATTGATAGTGAAACATATACTGAGTTGCAGAAGCTTTTTGCGAAGAGCGATATTCCTACCTTTACTGACCTTATAATCGGCCTGCCGGGAGAAACGTATGAATCATTTACACGAGGCGTATCGGATATTATAGAGAGTGGTCAGCACAATCGTATTCAGTTTATTAATTTGACAGTCCTTGAGAATACATTGATGGCTGAACCTGAGTTTCAGCAAGAGCATGGTTTGAAGGTGGTGGAGGGGGAGTTCATGCCGCACCATTCGTCCTTGGACACAGTCAATGAAATCAGTGAAACACACTTTCTCGTGATCGGCACGAGTTCAATGCCTATGAATGATTGGATCAAAACAAAAGTGTTCTCGTGGATGGTGTCTTTGCTGCATTTTGACAAACTCCTGCAGATTCCGTTTATTATTCTCCACGAAACAGGTGGATTTTCATATAAAGATCTTTTTGAATTATTTGTTCAGAAGGACTCACAAGATAGCGTGATTACGGAAATCATTTCAATATTTGAAGAGAAAGCCGTTCAAATACAGAACGGGGGCATTGAGTTCTGTGAATCTGATGAATGGTTGAAGATCACGTGGCTTGCTGATGAGCTGGCACTTATTAAATTGAGTGCAGGTGGAAAGATGCGGGAATTTTTTGCTGAAGCGGAAAAACGGCTCATTGCCTTTGCGGCCAATTCTAGCACAATCCCACCTGAAGTGATATCTCAGGCTGTTTTCTTAAATCATAATTTGATGAAACAACCTTTTATCAATCAAGACAAGTTGATAGAGTGTGACTATAACTTATGGGAAGTCTATCAAGCTGCAATAAAGGGTAACCGTCTTGAAATAAGAAAAGGGAGATATTCGTATGCCGTTGATAGGGGCTCCCAGCATTGGGGCAGTTGGGAAGACTGGTGCCGCGAGGTCGTTTGGTATGGTAATAAAAGGGGCGATTATATTTATTCGGTCAAGGGAAACCTCTAATTAGGAATCAAAGATTTGCTGGTTTCCCCTTGGGTACCTGTCAAAAATGGCATTTTACTACTATAGATGGAGTGTTCAATGATTGATCCGGCAGCAAGAAAAGAGATCCTTTCCAAAGGAAAACCAGAGCCAAAGGATGTGCCTTGGTGGGGTGAGCCGAACTTCGGAAGCTGGTACACGGAAGCAGAAATAGATGCCGTTGTTAAAGCTATTCGCAGTTCTATGCATTGGTCAGTGGGCTTTGGCCACGGAGGATCTTCTGATAAAATTGAGAAGTTTGAAAATGCATTTGCTGAATACTGTGGTACAAAACACGCAATCGCTATTACGAGTTGTGGGGTCGGTTTGGATATTGCGATGATGTGCCTGGATTTGGAACCCGGCGACGAGGTCATCACCCCGGCCATCAATTATAAGGCGTCACAAATGGCAATTCTTGGGCAACGAGGGAAAGTCGTCTTCTGCGATATTGATCCCAAAACATTAAATGTTGATCCAGAAGACGTGGAGAGAAGAATTACACCACGCACTCGTGCTATATGTCCTGTTCACTTGACTGGATTGTCTGCGCCTATGGATGAGCTATTGGATATTGCTGAACGTAAACCTCACCCTAAGCACGGGCCTCTCAAGGTTATCGGGGATGCGGCACGAGCCTGTGGAGCAGGTTACAAGGGAACAAAAATCGGTGCTAAGGGATGGCTTACCGCCTTTAGCTTCCATAGCCAGAAACTGATGACCACGCTTGGAGAAGGAGGCGCAATTACTACAAACGATTCTAATCTTGCCAAAAGGATTATCGATATTAATCATTTCGGCGGGGAAGATGGATGGGGTTCAAATTACAGAATGAATAAGGTTCAGGCATCTGCAGGGTTTGTGCAACTTGGTCGTCTTGATGAAATGAATGGTATGCGACGCAAGATCGCCTTTCGACGTAACGTCCTGTTGGGAGACGTACCGGAGATCATCCTGCCCTATGAACCGCCAGGGTATGAGCATGTGTACTATGTGTATCCTATTTTAGTCCAGCCCGAATGGGCAGGGGGCAAGCGTGATAAAATCCTTGCTATAATGGAGAAGAAGTTTGGGATCGTGTGCAGTGTAACAAATCGTCCTACATATTTACGGTGGCCTTATGTTGCCAAGATGTGTGGGACCCCCAAGCTTAAGGTATCCGAGGACATCGGGCAGCGATTGTTGTGTCCCCCACTTCATCCGCTTTTGAATGAGGAACAAGAGCTCTATATCTGTGCCAGTTTGTTGGAAACGATAGATATGATTAAAAAGGAGAATTAATGGCGGTTTTCTGTAAAACTGAAGCATTGAGACGTAATCTGCAGGCACTTCCTGAAGTAGTGGCCTTAGGCGGGATAGAGGTCGAGGACAATATTATCAAGTATATATCCCTCGAGACCAGAACAATAGGCGGAGTTACGGTTCATCAGTTGGATATAGCTGACGCACCGGGGTTATTTGAATTCTACACTGAAGGGCTTTCTGAGAAACCGCGACGGCTGTTCGCCCCCTACCCGCTTTTTCACACGCCGCCGCGTTCTGCCGACGAACTGGCGGCGAGAATAACGAATTGGAAAAGCGAGAATGATTGGACGGCTTTAACTCTGGTGAAGGACAAACAGACAATTGGGTTTGCCCTGCTGAAAAGATTCAGTACCGAGCAGGTAACAAGTGCCATCGTTGTCCGGAATGAATTTCTGAAAAAAAAAGTGGGCTACTTATTGCAAAGTATGATTGTTGAGCAGGCACGCTTGCTTAATTTAAAGAGGTTCCATGTCAAGATAGTATCGGACAACTTGGCTTCCGTGCGGCTCCATGAAAAATGCGGTTTCAGGCAGACAAAGATATTTCCGCCTCCCATATACGAGGAAATATTGGAATATCTGAGCGATAGTGACAAAAAGAGTGGCAATGAACCTGTGGGTAGGCATATTGTCGAACTCGTCATTGATTTGGATCATACGACTTAGTATTATCGTTGTTTTAAAATTTTGGAAACAGAGACGTCTTTGACGGTAGAAAGGAGTCAATATGAAAGTAACGAAAACAAAACTGGACAAGGTTCTGCTGATCAAGCCTCCAACAACTTTCGAGGACTTCAGGGGGACGTATGTCGAGCTTTATAATGATAAAATATATAATGATGCGGGAATTGATGTAAAATTCATACAGGACGACATTTCAACGTCTTCTAAACACGTTCTTCGCGGTATTCATGGTGACAGCGAGACATGGAAACTGATCTCCTGTCTATATGGCAAGTTCTATCTAGTTGTTGTAAATTGGGACAAAGAATCGCCACAATTTAAACAGTGGGAGTCATTTGTCTTGTCCGATCAGAACAGGCTTCAGGTTTTAATCCCTCCTAACTTTGGTAATGGACATCTTGTTCTTAGTGAACAGGCAATCTTTCATTATAAACAGTCGACATATTATAATCTTACGGGGCAATTTACATTGTTCTGGGATGACCCTCAACTGAATATATGGTGGCCGATAAGAAACCCTATAACATCAAGAAGAGATGAAGGGCGGGAGGCGGATAATAATTAACAATGGGATTGCAAATTAGAAAAGCTACAGCGGACGATATTCCAGGGATGATGTTATTGTTTAATTCTAATACAACTCCTCCCAAATCAGCTTACTTTTTTCAATGGTGGAATAATATCCCATCTATTACATTTTGTGCGATAGATGAAGGAGAATTAGTTGGCATGTTCGTTGTGTTAAAAAGAAAACTCATTAACAATTTAAATTGTGGTGTATTAATGGGGTTGCTTGTAAATAGTGTCTGGAGAGGAAGAGGTCTTTTTAAGGAATTAGGCGATAAAGCAATGAACTATTTTGAGGACATGGATTTATTCTGTTGTTTGACAAATGCAGTTGGGGAAAAAGCTCTTGAGAAAAACTTCAATTTTAGAACTCTTGACACTATAGAAACCATGACCCTTTCCAGTAATGTACCAACTGATTGTCACGATTATTCGTGCACTCCGATCACGTCAAATACAAGATTTAATAACTTTAGCATGGGGGAAAAAGACACATCAATGTTTTTGGCCGATGAAGAATTTCGTCGGTGGAGATTCTCGGTACACCATCGCTACTCATATGATATGGTCCGCATGGATTCAAATGAATTTGCTGTTATTAATAGATACCACGAAACGGAAACTAATATAAGATATGGCGATATAGTAGATTTTGAACCCGAAGAGCTGGAAGAAAACAGACTAATAAGACTGTTTAATTGTGCATGCTTGGGCTTGGGAAAAGATGTAGATGTGGTAACTATCCAAGCAGTTCCGAATAGTCTATTATACAGGGTTGGTGAAAAAATGGGTTTTGCAGAGAGTAACGTGAAACATTATTTTTGTATTAAGGTCAAAGAGCCATGCAATGAATATCTTTATGATTCTTCAAGCTGGCTTATAAAATGGGGAGATTATCTGCGATGATTATTACCAGGACACCTTTTCGTATTTCTTTTTTTGGGGGCGGGACTGATTATCCAGTATTTTATAAAGAGCATGGTGGCGCCGTATTAAGTTCGTCGATAAATAAATACTGTTATATTAACTGTAGATATTTGCCACCTTTTTTTGATTATACATATCGTATTCGGTATGCAAAACGTGAAGAAACAAAAAGCATTTCTCAAATTCAGCATCCAACCGTAAGGGAATGCATTAAATTGTGTAAATTAGACAAAGGGATAGAAATGGTTCATACCAGCGATATTCCGGCTCGTTCCGGTGTCGGGTCAAGCTCTTCTTTCACTGTCGGATTTCTAAATGCCCTTTATGCGCTGCAGGGCAAAATGACAACAAAAAGGCATTTGGCCCGCGAAGCAATTTATGTTGAGCAGGAGATGATTAAGGAAAATGTTGGTTCACAAGATCAGGTCGCCGCTGCTTTTGGCGGATTGAACAAAATTGAGTTCGGAGGAGAACGAGAATTTTTTGTAAACCCCATAACTATTTCGGAAGAAAAAAAGGAATGTCTTCAGAATAATTTATTGTTATTTTTTACGGGGTTTTCCAGGACCGCATCAGACTTTGCGAGTGAGCAGATAAAGTTAACTTCGAAGAATACTAAAGAGCTTAACGAAATGAAAGGATTTGTAAATGATGCCTGTTCCGTTTTGTGTGGGAACGGTAATGATATGAACGATTTCGGTAAATTGCTTCACGAGTCGTGGATGATTAAGAAAGAACTTACTAACATTATATCCAATAGTACGATCGATGATATTTATGAAACAGCATTGAGTGCAGGAGCGATTGGGGGCAAACTGTGCGGTGCTGGTGGCGGTGGATTTATTTTATTTTATGTTCCTTTGGAGAACCAGCAAAAAGTTAAAGAAAAGTTGAAAGGCCTGCTTCACGTCCCCTTCATTTTTGATAGTCTCGGTAGTCAAGTAATTATGTATTCTACTCAGGATTTTTTTTGAAATCAATGTTAGATAGTTTGGGCAAAATGGACGTATTAATTCTTGTTGGCGGTAAAGGTCTCCGTTTGCATTCTGTTGTACAGGATCGCCCTAAACCAATGGCGGATATTAACGGCCGTCCCTTTCTGGATAAACTTATAAAGTACGTTTCATCTTTTGGCCATGATCGTTTTATCCTTTGTGCCGGTCATATGGCGGAATATCTGACGAATTATTATCAGGATATGAAATTGCCCCATGAGATAATCTTATCGATTGAAAAGTCCGCTCTTGGTACTGGAGGGGCTGTAAAAAATGCTGAAAAGCTTATCCAAACAGACATTTTTCTGGTAATGAATGGCGATTCTTTTTGTCCGGTTAATCTAACAGATTTTAAAGTTTTTCATTGCAGGAAGAATGCCCAAATTTCTATGGCTGTCACTAAATCTGAGGATGTGAGAGATTATGGGCTTATTGGCTTTGATGATTCACAGGAAATTGTAAGTTTTGAAGAAAAAAAACATAACTCTGAAAAAGGTTATATAAACGCTGGAGTTTACCTTTTTAGTAAGTCTATACTGGCAGACATTCCTCGAAATATCAAATATTCCCTTGAGGAGGATTTTTTCCCTTCTATGTTGGGAAAGAAGTTTTTTGCTTACCTTCTTGCAAGAGAAGTGGTGGATATTGGGACACCTGAACGTTATAACTTCGCAAAGAAATATCTCTCCAGTTAGGGCTGTTCCTCAGCAAGGGCTGATTGATAATGTATTCGTTTCCAAAAAATCTTGTAATCACTTCTTCAGATTTACTTTGATATTTCCCCTTAGCCTGAACCCAAAACCCAATAAAATGATACTAATTACGGAGACAATTATTGAAATATAATAGGAGGAAGACCAAGAATCGGCCACATTATATATTCTGTAAACAGAGAGGATAATAACAAGAATAGAAAACAGAACTCCAGCTGTAAAAACTAAGTGCGCAAACCAGATGGCAGGTTTTGGCAGGCTGTTTTGGTTTTGGACCGGATTGCTCCCGGCAAGCCCCGCCTCTCAGAGCAAGGTCGAAGGAAGCGTCACTTTTTTCGATATTCATATATGATCAAGAAACTTCAGCACATCTCTTTTTATCTTATGTTTTATACGATACCTCCAGACCTGTTTTTTATAAGAACTTAATTGGTCCGGGGTAACTTCTTTGATGATATTCGAAGAACCGTCTCTGAAACAATGTTTAACTTTTCCCGACAGAAAATTTTTTCTGAATAATTTTCTGTTGTTATCATACCTTTTGCTAGCCGAATCCAGCAAATCATAAAATTTTTCCTGTCTTTGACCTTTGTGAAGGTACCCATAAAAGGAGATCATTGGAAGAAAATAAGGCAGATAACCCCGAGTATTAAACTGATAGTTAAATCCATGTGCAGGGTGAAATCTATATGGATCGTCAGGGTGGTTCTTGGGGAAGCAGATCTCAAAAATGTTTTTTCGATAAATTGCATTAGCTTCAAATCCATGTCCGTTTGAAAGCCAGAAAGAGAGCCAGTCCATTTTTTGGGGGGGATGTTTTTCGAGAAATTCTGTCCAGGCGATATCTATAATGTCACCATTTTCAGCGCGGGCTTGAGTAATTCCCCATACAACTGACACCTGTTTGTCTTTGTCAAGTACCTTTGCCGATTTTTTAAACCAGTCCTTGTCATAAATACCGTCTGAAATGGCCAAGATAGCTATATATTCTCCTCTGACCATGTTAAAACCTTCCCAAGTTGCGTCAAGTGTAGGATTGTCGCCTTGATCCTTTTTTACTATCCACCTTAAATGTGAATACTCTTTTAATATATCAATCGTGTTATCAGTTGAGCCGCCATCTATAATAATATGTTCGTAATCATCGGAAGTCTGTTTAAGAACAGATTCGATGGTCTCTCTTAAAAATTTACCACTATTCAAGCAAAAACTGATAACGGATATCTTTGGATGATCTACAGGTGTCAATTTACAACCTCCTGAAAACTTTGTATAACTATGCTTTAGTCATTGCGAGAAACGAAGTGACGTGGCAATCTCTTATAGTAACGCTGAGTTAGGGATTGCTGCGCTATCGCTCGCAATGACAGTGTGGTATTATGCAAATTTTTCCTCCTGTTTGATTTTAAAAACTATAAAAGCTCAGATTATTTACCACGAACCATCAATGGTGTCAATTCCGGTGTTTTGATAATTCTACAACTATGATATGTATTTTACAGGGAAACATGCCGTTTACACGAACTGGATGTTGCTATACAATAAAAAAATGAATTTTCTTTAATAATGTGATAAAAAGCACGTTTCCCAACAATCCGGAGCAGACATGAAGCAACTGTTATTAAAAATATTACCTAAACATCAACACCTGTACAATTTCTGCAAGGGCTATTTAGAAAAACATAATGGCGAGAACAATTGCGATCTTCATACGAATGGTGAATTACGCTTTATGAAGCGCAATCTCGGGAAATGCAGGACAGTCTTCGACATAGGAGCAAACATAGGTGAATGGACAAACCTTGCCCTGAAGATAAATCAAAACATAGAACTTCACTGCTTTGAACCAGGCAGCTATACCTTCAAGAAACTGATCAGCAACAATTTGCCGGAGAACGTAATCTGCAATAATTTTGGTCTAAGTTCTTCAAAATGCAAGAAACCGTTGTACACATTCGAAAATGACTCGGGAGCCAATTCGCTATATCAAAGAGAAGGCTTGGAAAACGGCTGGGGTATACACCCGCCAATACGGAAAGAAATGGTAAATCTTGATACATTGGAGAACTATTGCCGTGAAAAGAATATTACAGAAATAGACTTCATGAAAATAGACGTTGAAGGACATGAATTCGAAGTGCTTAAAGGTGGGAAATCCTTATTGGACAGCGGGAAGATTAAGATAATTCAATTTGAATACGGTGGATGTAATATTGATTCCGGCGTATTTTTAAAAGATATTTTTAATTTCTTCAAAAACATGAGTTACAGCTTCTATAAAATTTATCCGGACTATATCGGACATGTTCAAAGATATGATCAGCGTTTTGATAACTTTCAGTATCAAAACTGGTTGATTGCCAGAAAAGATTATCAGGAAGTACAATAACTGAAGAAAAAACAAAACGTGTATAAAAAAATATTTAACTCCACAACGTTACAGGTAAAAGAACTTAATGCAGACAGAAGAATATCAAACCTCTTAAATCAAAGTGTCCCGTTATTAATGGGGATATTCATATTCTTCGCACCATTCCCACACACAACGGCCATCAAAGAAATCTGTTTTTATATCTCTGTGTCGTTCGTACTTATTTTGTTTTCATTCAAAGAGATCGATTTCTCGTTTAAGACACCTCTGTCTATTCCTTTTGCAGTATTTGCTGTATGGGCCTTTGTAGGCATTTTTTTTGCGCTTGACGTGGGGAATAGCATCCATGACTTCTACGCACACCTGCTGAAACATCTTGCCATTTACTTCCTGCTGGTCAATTTTTTCAATTCCAGGAAACGACTTGAAATTCTTTCATGGATCATAATCATCTCTGCCATGGTGTTTTCAATCGGAGCAATGATCTATTTTTATGCCATACTGAAAACTCCCATATCGGGAAGATTAGGAACAGGATTCCTCGAAATGCATGTCGACTATATCGGCTTTGTGACCTTGTTTGCCATCCTCCTGTCACTGCACCATTTTCCCAGAGAGACCAATTTATATCGTAAATTTATTCTACTTGTCTGCCTTCTTGGAATATCTATGGCAACGCTTCTGACACAATCAAGAGGCACTTTAATTGCCGCAGTCTTTGCTTTTATTGTACTGCTTCCCAAAAATAAAAAAACTCTGATCGTTTTTTTTGTTCTTTTCTTAATAGGTGTGGGAATTACACCGGGGTTAAAGAATCGCATGAACCTCAGAGATGCTTTGAATGCGCCAAGAATAGGTATAAATTTAACCTCTTGGGAGATTATTAAAGACTACCCAATCATGGGTATTGGATTTGGGATGCAGACATATGGAAATAAAAACTTTCTGGATCTGGATAAATACAATACAAGAATACCCCCTAAATACCGGCGACCAAGTGTTATTGGTTCTCCTCATAATTCCTTAGCCGATGTGGCTGTGAGAACCGGTCTTGTAGGACTTGCGTTATATCTATATATTCTGTTTATATGTGCCCTGATGGGTTGGAAAATAATTAAATATGGGAAAAACGATTTTATAAGGGATTGGGGGCTTTGCATTATGGCTGCCTTCGTCGGCATTTTTATCCAGGGAATATTTAGTGATGGAACATTCGGCCCACAGGCGATCATTCTCTATACAATATTCGCAATGATGACCATTTTGTGGCATTTTGATAATGTCGAATTTGAAAACTCAAATGACATCAAATGTTAAAAAAATAGCCGTTGTAATCCCAAGATACGGTCTTGTGGGTGGGGCGGAGAAATTCGTCTTGGAATTGACCGAACGCATCGCTCTCAACGAGCGATATGACATTAACGTCTTTGCGAATAAGTGGCTGTCCCATTCTGACAGGATTACTTTTCACAAGGTTCACTTAATCCCTTTTCCGAAGTTTATGACCTCGATCAGTTTCGCATATTTTGCCGGACTTAAAATATCAAAGATGAAATTTGATCTGATTCATTCCCACGACAGAATATTCGATGCCGACATATTCACAATGCACGGCATTCCTCATAGGGTCTGGGTTCACGACGTACGGAAGAAATATATGAGCCTTTTCGATTACGGCACAAGCTGGGTCGAAAAAAAACTGGCCAACAATGAAAGGTGCAAGAAATTCCTTTCGGTATCAAATCTGACGAAGAAAATTTTCCTCCAGGAATACAGAGTTGCCCCTGAGAGAGTCGAGGTTCTCCACCCGGGTGTTGATATCGAAAGATTTCTGGGACTTGATCGGCAGCGCTGCCGCAGGGAAATAAGGAAACGTTTTGGCATAAATCCTTCTGACATTGTAATTTTATTCGTTTCCATGAATTTTGAGATTAAAGGACTCGATTATGTAATGGCGGCGATAAGAAAGGCAAAGGAGTTTTATCCTTATCATAATTTTAAACTGTTTGTCGTCGGCAAAGGAGATTACAAAAAATACGGCGCTCTTGCGCAAAAGAACAACATAAAAGACAATGTTGTCTTTGCCGGAGTCCAGAAAGAAAATCTCGAAAAAATATATCTGGCAAGTGATATTTTTATGATGCTTTCGAGATTCGATACTTTCGGCATAACGGTGCTTGAAGCTATGGCAACCTCTTTACCAGTGATAATCAGCAGCAATGTGGGAGCGAAGGATCTGGTCAGGGAAGGGATAAACGGATTTGTAATTGAAAATACGAGTAATACTGATAAGATCAGCGACAAGATCGGTCTTATACTGAATGAAGAAAATAGAATAAGAATGGCAAAAGAAGCCCATAATACGGCGCTCAATAACAGCTGGGACGCTGTAGCAAAAAGGGTGGAGAACATTTACGAGGAAATGTTGCAAACATAAACCGTTTGCCGCTAAGACATGCTTGGACATGAGATATTTCAACCTTATAAAGAATCTATCGAACTGGTGGATATATTTAGCAATCAAGTTTGGTATTTATAATGCTGACCCTATCTTGTTTAGAACGAGAAAAGGGCTACTTGTTGAAGTTCCCCAAAGACTCCTTCAGACATTTAAAGAAATCTTCATGGACGAATGTTATATGGATGGACTTGAATTACATG